>JBKDOV010000068.1:0-7478 GCA_046342815.1 Cyanobacteriota bacterium | reverse complement strand
CACCAACACCAGGAATTCGCCGTCCGCGATGGTGAGATCCAGGGCGCGCAGCACCGGCACCGGTTCACCCTCGGCGCGGCCCCGGCGGGGCGGGTAGGTCTTGCTGACCTGCTGGAAACGAACCTCGGCCAACCCGGCGCTGCGACGGGTGGATCCTAGGGTTGTGCCTCATACGGCGGTTCGCTCCCCTTCCTTGCAGTTCATCGATCAGGCCAGGATTGCCGTGCGCGCCGGCCGCGGCGGCGACGGCATCGTGGCCTTCCGACGGGAGAAATACGTACCGGCCGGCGGCCCTTCCGGAGGGGATGGCGGCCGGGGCGGTGACGTGCTGCTGCTGGCCGATTCCAATCTCCAGACGCTGCTGGATTTCAAGTACAAGCGGCTGTTCGCGGCCACCGACGGCGGCCGTGGTGGGCCCAACCGCTGCACCGGCGCCAGTGGGTCTCCGCTGACGATCCGCGTGCCCTGTGGCACCGAAGTGCGGGACCTGCGCACCGGCATCCTGCTGGGGGATCTCACCGAGGCGGGCCAGGAGCTGCTGGTGGCCGCCGGTGGCCGCGGCGGCCTCGGCAACGCCCACTACCTGAGCAACCGCAACCGGGCCCCCGAGAAGTGCACCGAAGGCAAGGAAGGGGAGGAATGGCAGCTGCAGCTTGAACTCAAGCTGCTGGCGGAGGTGGGGATCATCGGGCTGCCCAATGCTGGCAAGAGCACCTTGATCGCCGTGCTTTCCGCCGCCCGGCCCAAGATCGCCGACTATCCCTTCACCACGCTCGTGCCGAACCTCGGGGTGGTGCGCAGGCCGAGTGGCGACGGCACCGTGTTTGCCGACATTCCGGGGCTGATCGCAGGGGCGGCCCGGGGCGCCGGCCTCGGCCACGACTTCCTGCGCCACATCGAGCGCACCAGGCTGCTGCTTCACCTCGTGGATGCGAGCAGCCCCGAGGTGCTCGCCGATCTGGAGGTGGTGGAGCGGGAGCTGGCCGCCTACGGCCATGGCCTCGATCAGCGGCCCAGGCTGGTGGTGCTCAACAAGATTGAATTGCTGGAGGACTCCGAAGTGGAAGCCCTGCTGCAGCGGATCGGGGAAGAAAGGGAGGGAATGGCCGCGCCACCTCTGGCGATCTCGGCGGCCACCTCCAGGGGGCTCGACCGCCTGCTGGCGGCCGTATGGAAGGAACTGGGAATCGGCTGAGGCACTGCTGCGGCTGAGGGAGTCCTCCCGCTGGGGAGGACTCAGGGAAGACCTCAGTCGTCAGAGCACAGAGCTCAGTGCTCGGATCTCAGTCGTCATAGACGCGGCACTCGGGAGCTTCGGGATTGAGGTCGCAATAGACCTCGAGGGCCGAGGGGTCGTGGCTGTCTTCGGGATGGTGTTCCTTGTATTCCGTGAGGCCCTTGAGCTCCTCCTCAAGATGGCGGACCTTGCCCAGGTCGCCGGCGGCCTTGGCCGCTTCGATGTCGACCTTGTCCTTCTCGATGTGCTCGTCGATGGATTTCATGCAGAAACCGGCTGGCGACCGCCGGAACTCACCGCGCCCACCATACGGGTGCCGGCGAGTCTGCAGGGGCTCCTGTGCGCTGCCGCTCATCAGTCTCGTCTGCGGTCGAAGCCTTCAGGAGGGCTCCGTTTCGCCCTCGACGTGGCTACCACTGGGATGTCGCTGGAGGTCCCATGGCACGCATCAAGCAGAGGCGGGGCCGCCATGTGATGGATGAGAACGGCCGACTCTTCTGGATCAACGGCCCGGAGGAGAGCTGCTATCTCTCCGAGCAGCGCCAGTGGCGGCGCGGCCTTTCGTTTGAGGAAGTGCTCGACTGGAAGCAGTGCGCGCCCAGCGGTCTGGTGAGCCAGCGGTTCGGCTCGGTGCAGGCGGCCTGTGAGGCCTATGAGCACGCCCAGGTGGTGTG
The DNA here is from genome assembly GCA_046342815.1 of Cyanobacteriota bacterium. Taxonomy (GTDB): domain Bacteria; phylum Cyanobacteriota; class Cyanobacteriia; order PCC-6307; family Cyanobiaceae; genus Cyanobium. Next base: position 5,567 of record JBKDOV010000068.1, on the reverse strand, counting down.
GTCCCAGGATCTGTACCTGCGCCGCATGGGCGACCAGATGGCAAGCCATCGCAGTGCCGACGATTACAAGCCCACCGTGATGCGGCTGGCGGAAGCCCAGGGGGCCCATCCGCGGCAGCAGCCATGGCTGCTGCCGGAGCCCGCCGGTCCGATCTGCGGTTTGCCCCCGCGGCGGATCGAGGCCGGGCCCGTCGGGGAGGGCGAACTGCCCCATCTGCATCGCCGCCGCCGCTCAGGCCGAAAGCTCGCTGAGCACTAGCCAGCGCTCCTCGCCGCTGGCGATCTGATCCACCAGGCCGGCCAGTTCGGTGGTGAGGGCTTCCAGGGCGGCGTAGTCGCCGCCGCTGGGTGCGGCCAGCTGCCGCTCCAGCTCCTGCCGCCGGGCCTCCCACAGCGGCAGGTCGCGGTCGAGGGCTTCGAGTTCCCGCGTTTCCTTGAAGCTGCGGCGGCGGCTGGGGCTGGGCGCGGGGGTGGCGGGAGCCGCGGAACCGCTGGCGCCGGCGGCGGCGGGACCCTCGGCCAAGGGGCTGGGAGAGGCCTTCGGGGGAGTGTCCTTGAGGGCAGAGGTTTTCGCGGCGGTGGCTTTCGCAGCAGTGGCAGTGGCGGCGGTGGCGGCGGAACGCTTCTCCAGATAGCTGCTGTAGTTGCCTTCGAAGCGCTGCAGCTCGCCGTTCTCGAAGCAGAACAGGCGATCCACGGTGCGGTCCAGGAACCAGCGGTCGTGGGAGACCACCACCACGCAGCCGCGGAAGTCGTCGAGGAAGTCCTCCAGCACGCTGAGGGTGTGCACGTCGAGGTCGTTGGTGGGCTCGTCGAGCAGCAGCACGTTGGGGGCCTCGATCAACAGCCGGCAGAGATGCAGCCGGCGCCGTTCGCCGCCGGAGAGCTTGGCCACCGGCTGGTGCTGCTGGGCGGGCGGAAACAGGAACCGCTCGAGCAGCTGGGAGGCACTGAGTTCCACCCCATCCACCTCCACCAGGCTGGCGGCTTCCCGCACCACATCCAGAACCTTGCGCTCGGCCTGGGAGGCCAGGAGCACCTCGCTGTGCTGATCGAAGTAGGCCAGCTTCACGGTGGACCCCAGCTCCAGGCTGCCGCCGCAAGGGCTCTGCCTGCCGGCGATCACCTCCAGCAGGCTGGATTTGCCCACCCCGTTGGGACCGATGATCCCCACCCGGTCCTCGGGGCTGAAGTCGTAGCTGAAGTCCCGCAACAGGGTGCGCCGCGGCTCCTCCCCCACCGCCACGGAGAGGTTTTCGGCCGTGATCGCCCGCTTGCCGAGGCGGCGGGCGGTGGAAGCCATGCTCACGGCGCCTCGGGCCTGGCGCACCGGGGCCTCCCGCATCGCCTCAATCCGCTGCAGGCGTGCCTTCTGCTTGGTGCTGCGCGCTTTGGGACCCTGGCGCAGCCAGGCCAGTTCGCGCCGCAGGGTTCCCTTGAACTTGGCGGCCGTGGCTGCCTCCGATTCCTCCTCCTCGGCCCGATGGGCCAGATAGGCGGCGTAGTTGCCCTCGTAGCGGCGCGCCTCGCCCCGCTCCACCGCCACGATCCGCCGGGTCACCCGATCGAGCAGGTAGCGGTCGTGGGTGACCAGCACGAGGGCGCCGGGGAAGCGGTCGAGGTAGCTCTGCAGCCACTCCACTCCGTCGGCATCGAGGTGGTTGGTGGGTTCATCCAGCAGCAGCACGTCAGGTTCGGCCACCAGCGCCGCCGCCAGGGCCACCCGGCGCCGGTTCCCCCCCGAAAGCTCGCCGACGCGCCTGCCGAGGCTCTCCGCATCGGCCCCGAGCCCCAGCCGCTCCAGCACTTCGCGGCATTGCTGCTCCAGCCCCCAGGCGTTGCAGGCATCCATGCGGTGGTGGAGGTCGCTGAGTTCGGCCAGCAGCCGGGCCTCGCTGGGGGCCTGGGCAAGGGCGAGGCTGAGCTCCTCGTGGCGGCGCAGCAGCACCATCCGTTCGCCGCTGCCGGCGAACACTTGCTCCAGCACGGTGTGGCCGGGATCCAGATCGGGCTCCTGATCGAGCAGCACCACATTCAGACGGGGGGAACAGCGGCGTTGCCCCCGATCGAGCGGTTCCCGGCCCGCCAGCACCTTCAGCAGGGTGCTCTTGCCGGCGCCATTCGGGCCGATCAACCCGAGCCGGTCCCGTTCCCCCACATGCAGATCGAGGTCGGCGAACAGGGTGCGCAGGCCGAAGTCCTTGCCGGCCCCCACCAGACTGATCAGGCTCATGAGCCTTCCCCGTTGCCCTGGACCCCATCGCGCGGGGCCGTGCCATTGCGCTGGGCCGCCCGTTCCCGTTCCAGGTGGGTGAACACGCTCTTGTCGCCCACATCGGCCGCTGCCGGCATCGGCCACTTGCGCAGGCAGAGCACCAGCAGCAGCACCGCCTCGGCGGCCAGCAGCTGGCCGGTGGCCGCCGGCGAGAGCAGGCCCGTCAGCCGGCCGAGCAGCGCCAGGGGAAGCAGCAGGGTCACCCCCACCGCCTCCAGGCGGCGGAAGCAGAAGAACTCCTTGAACCCCACCCCGGCGAGGGCGGCGAAGAACGGGCCGATCGCCAGGATCCACAGGGGCTGGCTGCGGAGCGTCTCGAACATCCGTTCCGGGCCCGTTTCCAGGCCCAGGGCCAGCCAGCCCAGGCAGCCCAGCAGCCAGAAGAGTTGCAACGCCCGATGCAGGGGGCGCAGATAGATGTGGATCCAGCGCAGGGCCAGCCCCAGACCGGCGGCCATCGGCAGCAGCCACAGCCAGGTGAAGGCCGTCCCCGCCCAGCGCCACTGGCTCAGCAGTCCCAGCTGGCTGAGGGCCACGGCCGTGAGCGCCAGGCGATAGCCCAGCACCTCGCGGCGGTCGTCGGCGTCGATCGTGTAGGGGCCGAACATCCCCTCGAACGTCTCACTGGTCATGGGTGGGGTCGGCTGTTGACCAGTGTGGCCAGGTCGGGGCCCGCCGGGACGATCCCGGAGGGATGGAGCGGAAACAGGGCACCGAAGTAATCGGCGCGCCAGTGCGGGGCCGAGCAGGTGGCAGCCACCCCTTCGAGCGCGAAGAAGCGCGCCCGCCAGCGCCACAGGGCCGGCAGCATCCACAGCGGCCGGCGGCTGCAGCCGAACAGGGGGGCGTACACCATCTCCATGCGGATCAGGGTGGGAAACAGCACCACGTCGGCCAGGCTCGGCGTCCCGCCGCCCACCAGCCAGCCACCGCCGTCGGCGTCGGCCGCCAGGCTGGCCTCCAGGGCATCGAGGGTCTGGAACAGCTCCCCTTCCGCCTCGTCGTAGGCGGCCTGGTTGCGGGCGAAGCCGCAGCGGTAGACGCCATCGTTGACGTGGTCCTGGAGCTGGTCCCGCCAGCGCTCGATCGCTGCGCTGTGGGCGTCGGGGGCCAGATCCGGGGCCGCCGCCGCCGCCGGCCAGCGGTTCAGCAGCTCGATCAGGCGGGCGCTTTCGCCCACCAGGATCCTTCCCTGGTTGCGGGAGTACAGGGCGGGCACGGTGGCTCGGGCGCTCGGATCGCCGCCGCTGCGGCGGTAGAGATCGAGCAGGGTGGTGCAGCCTTCGAAGGGCTCCGCGAACCTCCAGCGGCCCGCGGCCGGGTCGGGTTCCACCACCAGCAGTTCGATGCTGCCGCCCAGCTGCCGCAGGGTCCAGACCAGCCAGGCCCGATGGGCCCAGGGGCAGCTGCGTCCCACGATCAGCACATGGGCCCCGGCCTCGCCGGCCTCTGCCGGCAGGGGGGGCGGTTCGCAGAAGGCTGCCGCCGGTCTGCGGTATCGCCCCTGGGCATCGGCGGGGCCGAGGCCCCCCATCAGCACTTCCCACTGGCTGTGCCAGAGCAGGCGGGCTGTGCGGACCAGGGGAGCGGCAGGAACCATCGATCAGGGCAGCGCAGCGGGCCTTTGGATACGACTCTGCGCCAGGCTGGGACCGCAGGCGCGAACAGGCAGGCCATGGGCAAGGTGCTGGTGGTGGGCGGCACCCACGGCAATGAGTGCAATGCCCCCTGGTTGCTGCGGACGCCCCGCCCCGATGAGGGTGGGCTGAATAAGAACGGGCTGGATACGGCCGGGCTGGCGGTGCTGCCGTTGCTGGGCAATCCCGAAGCCCTGGCGGCCGGCCGTCGCTATCTGGATCGCGATCTCAACCGCAGTTTCGAACCGGCCCTGGTGGCGGATCCGAGCCGCGGGGAGCACGAGCTGGGACTGGCACGCCGTTGGCTGGATCGGTATGGCCCCCTGGGGAAGGAGCCCTGCCTGGTGGCCCTCGACCTGCACAGCACCACGGCGGCCATGGGCAACTGTCTGGTGGCCTACGGCCGGCGGCCAGCGGATCTCGCTCTGGCGGCGGCTCTCCAGCATCGGCTGGGCCTGCCTCTTTATCTGCATGAGGGGGATCCCGCCCAGAGCGGTTATCTGGTGGAGAGCTGGCCCTGTGGCCTGGTGATCGAGGTGGGGCCGGTGCCCCAGGGGGTGATTCAGGCCCGGGTGGTCGAGCAGACCCGGTTGGCCCTGGAGGAGGCCCTGGCCCTGCTGGCGCAAGCCCGCCAGGGGGTGCTGCCCCAGCCCCGGGAGCTGGTGGTGCACCTCCATCACGGCAGCCTCGATCTGCCGCGCCACCCCGATGGATCCGCTGCCGCCGTGGTGCATCCGCAGCGTCAGAACCGCGACTGGCAGCCGCTCCGGGCCGGCGACCCGCTGTTTCTCGATCAGCAGGGGCGCACGCTGGTCTTTGAGCCGCCGGCGGAGCTGGCGGGCCAGACGGTGTGCCCGGTGTTTGTGAATGAGGCGGCCTACGGCGAGAAGGGCATCGCCTTCAGCCTCACCAGCCGGCAGACGTGGCCGGTGCGGCCGGAATGGGCGGAGGCCCTGATCCAGCTGGCCCGCGGCCTGGAGGCCGCCTGAGCGGCGGTTCAGCCGCAGACCAGGGTGGTCTGTTCCTTGGTGCAGGGCAGATCGGTCTTCGTGCCGTCATCCCAGTAGATGCGCAGCCGGTCGTCCTCAGTGCCGCTGCGGAAGGTGAGCGACTTCACCCGGCCGGCCGGCGGCTTGCCGGCCCGATCGGCGGGATCGGGCTGCTGGCTGGCGGCCTTGTTGAGGCGCTCTTCAAGCTGCTGGATCTTCAGCTCGAGCTGGTCGATGCGCTGGCTCTCGGCGCTGGGTTGCTTGTCGCAGCCACCGAGCAGCAGGGCCCCGGCCAGCATCAGCAGCCCTGCCCGCGGGACCGATCGCGCGATCCGCTGGGCGATGCGCCCTGGGCAGGAGGGAGAAGGGGAAGGCATCAACGCTGGGGCCGGGTGCACCCGGTGCTCACCTGTTCCCACGCTGGCCGGGATCGGCCCGCGCGGCTCCGCCGCCTCCTGGCTCCTCCTCAATTCTTCATGAACCCCCCTTTACAAACCCGCAAACTTCCGTTACATTGGTGATGGTGGGATTCCGCCCTTCTTTCTGTCCCCTGTCGCTCCCTGATCTTTCAGCGGAGTTGCCGGTGACCTCTCCTCTCGTTCTCATGACCGCCACTCTCCAGCAGCGCTCCAGCGCTTCGGCGTGGAATCAGTTCTGCGACTGGAT
>JBKDOV010000067.1:0-14268 GCA_046342815.1 Cyanobacteriota bacterium | reverse complement strand
GCCGCCGGGCAGGCCGGTCACGTCGGCCACCCGCAGACACAGCTGGGAGGCGCCGGCGGCATAGGCGGCATTGCGATCGGCTTCCGAGATCTCCCAGAACACATAGGCCCACTGGGGATCGCGGGGCAGGAACACCACCCGGGTGTCCACCGGAGGGCGGGCCGCAGGAGCCATCTCGGCCTCGATCGCCGCCAGGTCCGCCGCCTCGGCGGTGCTGACGGCGCCGCTGAAGGCAGCAACAGGTGCCGCCGCAGGGGCAGCTGTGCCGTAGATCCCCACTTGCTGGGACCCGTCCGCCGCGGCGGGGGCTGTTGCGGCGGCGGCGGTTGTGGCGGTGATCGCCTCCAGCAGGCCGGCGCGGTTCAGGGCGCTATAGCGCTGCACCTCCAGGGAGCGGGCCAGTTCCCGCAGCTCTCCCATGCTCAGCGCCTCAAGGCTGGTGGTGGTGGCGTTGGCAGGGAAATTGCTTAGGGAGTTGTTGCTCATTCTTTCCGGAATCCGAAATATTTCGATCTATGTTCCGGGATCAACGGCGTCCGCCACCCGCCTGTCAGCAGATGGCCACATCCAAGGCCCGGACCTGCTCCCGAACTGCTCCCAGGCTTGTTTCCGTGGTTTGCCGGAATCGATGCCGTTCCAGGGGCGAAAGGCTGCGTTCCTGCAGGCTCGCCAGTACGGCCGAGACGGCGACCAGCGCCGTCAGCCCCAGCCACAGCCGCCAGTGCTGCCCCACGCCCCGTCCACTGCCCAGGCGCCTCCGGGCCCCGATCCCCAGGGGCTCGCCGCAGCGGCCGCACACCATCCTTCCCGAAAGGCTGCGATCGGCCTTGATGGCCCAGCTCCCACAGTTCGGACAGGCCATGCTCCCGGCGTTCGCTTGCTCCATGGTGACCGATTCGGGCGCGGTCGGTTTGCTTGCCCCGTCAGAACGTATGTACTATCCGCGCTGGTGGTGTCTGCGGCCGGCGTGTCCTTTTCCTCTTCCGCTCCCCGGTTCTGGTTGTCTGCGCTGCCGGAGCCGTGGCGTTCGCTGCCTCCCGGTCTGCCCGTGCCGCTGCGGTCCGATCCGGAACCGCTCCCCTTTCCGCTGGCCGCAGAGGCGGTGGCCGCCGGCTTTCCCAGCCCGGCCGACGACTACGTGGAGGCCAGCATCGATCTCAACCTTGAGCTGATTCCCCGCCCGCTTTCCACCTTCTTCATGCGGGTGCAGGGCGATGCGATGGCGGGGGATGGCATCGTCGATGGCGATCTGCTGGTCATTGATCGCAGTGTCGAGCCCCGCCCCGGAATGCTGGTGGTGGTGGTGCACGAGGGGGGATTCCTGCTGCGGCGGCTGGTGCGCCATGGTGCCGGCCTGGGCCTGGTGGCCAGCGATGGCGTTTCCCCTCCCCTGCCCCTGGCGCAGGGGGAGGAGCTGGAGGGCGGGCAGGGAGCCCAGCTGTGGGGCGTGGCCCTGCATGCGGTGCATCACCTGGCGGCCGCCCCTTCGCGGCGGCGCTGATCCGGGGCGCTCAGCGCTCTGTGGGTGGCGGCAGGCGGGGCGGCGCGCTCAGCAGTCCACGGCGGCGGAGCTCGCGGCGGAAGGCATGGGCGGGATCGTCGGCCAGGCGGTCATCGCTGCCCCAGTGGCGCCGGAGCTGGCGCACCAGGGCCAGCGTTCGCGCCGAGAGGATGGCGATCACGAGCAGCTGCAGGCAGAGTCGGGTCACGGCCCGGAACCGCACAGCCAACACGCTATGTCCGATCCCCTGCCGCTGCTCAGCAGCGCCGAACTGGAAACCCTGCTGGCGGCCCTTGATCCGGTGCTCGATGGCTTTGCGGCCGGGGGCTCCTGTCTGGATGATGCCAGTGCCTATCTCGACCGGTTGGGGGTGCCATGCCAGGAGGGGCAAGCCTCCTCGCCGCTGCTGGCCTGGATCGAAGCCTGGCGGGGCGCCGGCGGCAACCGGGAAACCCTGCGGTTGATGGTGCGCACCCTGATCGCCGATCGCGAGGCCAATGGCTGATCCGCAGGGATGCGGCGGATCAGGAGCGAAATGGCTCCCCGTGCATACAAAGGTGGAAGAACGCTGAACAGGCCATGCTCGAGTTCCATTCCGGCAACACCCGCGCCGTCAACCCCCAGCGCGCCGTGCTTGAGGCCCTCGAGCTCGCCTATGGGGAAACCGATCCCCACTGCGATCTGGTGTTGATCAATGCCACGGTCGGCCATGACGTGGCCGCCCTTTCGGAGGTGGTGCGCAACCAGTGCCCGGGGGCAAGGGTGCTGGCTGCCTCCTGTGCTGGCGTGGTGGGCCGCGACGGCCCCGGCGAATCGATGCACGACATCGCTCTGATCGGCCTGCGGGGGGAGGGTTTCGTGGTGGCCCATGTCGATGGTCTCTACGGACACACCTCCTATGAGAAGGGCGTGGAGCTGGCGCGGGGGCTCCAGCAATCCGACCATCCCCTGCGGATGATCTACCTGCTGGCTTCCGGCATCGACATCGCCAACGACCAGCTGATCGCCGGCATCGAATCGGTGCTCGGCCCGGATGTGGTGATCTTCGGGGCCACCTCCTCCGACCAGATGCAGGGGGTGGCGACCTTCCAGGCGATCGACGGCCAGCGTTTCCAGCACGCCGCCTTCGCCGTGGGGATCTGGGATCCGGGGCTGGAGGTGGAAACCCAGGCCACCCATGGCTTCGTGGCCGTCGGCGAACCGCTGCTGGTGACCCGTTCGGCAGGCAACCGGATCATCGAACTCGATGGCAAACCCGCCTGGACCACCTATCTGGAGCGGTTGCAGTTGCCCGCCACGGCGACCGAAGGCGACACGATCCCGATCGGTGCCCTGGCGGAGACTCTGCCGGCGAGCCTATCGGACGAATACGGGAACAGTCACATCCTGCGGGTGGTCACCCATCATTCGCCGGAAGGTGAGATCATCTATGCAACCGATTGTCCGGAGGGTTCGCAGCTGTGGCTCACCGTCCGCGACGAAGACCTGATCTTCCGAGACATGGATCGGATGCTGGAGGCAATGGTGTCCCGTAAGCCTGGGCGAAAGCCGGTGGCGGTGTTTCATGCCGACTGTCTGGCCCGTGGTCGTCGTCTTTTTAATCGCGTGATGAAGGAGGAACTGGTGCATCGGATGCAGGAACCTTTCGGCAGCAATGGCGAAGTGCCTCCCTGGTTCGGGATGTATGGCTTCGGCGAATACGCCCACCTGGGCGGCCGCAATGCTTATCACAATTACACCACCGCCCTGGCCGCTCTCTACAGGAGCGCATGATTGATGGTGGAGACCGGCGCTGACCAAGGCAAAAATTATGGAGCCAGCGCTTACAACCTGCTGCAGCAGGAACTGATCGCCGTCCGTGCCCGTCTCGATCGTCAGATTTCCCAGCTGATTCGTCTGAATCGGTTGTCCAACACCCTGCTGGCCGATTCCCATGGCCAATCGGTGCAGGAGATGTTCGCCGAGGCGATCGTGGATGTGCTGGACATCGCGATCGGGGCCGTCTGGCGCCTGGGATCCGGCGGTTCGGAGCAGGAGCGCTTCGCCGTCTGCGGCATCGGCATTCCCGAGCAGTCCTGGGCCGCTGCCGGGGTGGAGCTGGAGGCTCAGATGGCTCAGATGGAGGGCCGCAACCGGCGCCGCTCGGTGCGGCTGGCGCGGGAACACTTTGCCCGGCTGCCGGGACCGGAACTGGAGGATGTGCTGCTCTGCCGTTGCGTCGGCCGGGATGGCCGTTGCCTCGGGCTGGTGCTGGCCGCCAACAGCAACACCACGGCGGGCATGTTTGATCCGATCAGTGATGAAACCTTTGAGGTGCTCACCCTGATCGCCGAGAAGTTCGCCGCCCACATTGATCACGAGGCCGATCGCAGCCTGATCGATGCCCAGGTGCATCAGTTGCAGGACTCGGGGCAGCGGTTGGAATCGGTGCTGAAGGGCACCAACGATGGCTGGTGGGATTTTGATCTGGTGCATAACACCACCTTCGTTTCACCCCGCTGGCTGGAGATGATGGCCTGCCCGTCAGGGCCGCAGGAGCTGGAGGGCAACTTCTGGCAGCAAAGGATTCATGCGGCCGATCGGGAACGGTTCGACTGGCAGTTTCTGCAGGCGCTCACCGGAGCCCACGAGAGCGTGGAGAGTGAGATCCGGCTGCTGCGCGATGACGACCAGTACCTGCCGGTGCTGGTGCGCGGCACCATCTTCCGCGATGACCAGGGGGTGCCGGTGCGCTTTTCCGGTTCGATTCTTGATCTGAGTGAACGCAAACGCCATGAGGCGCATGTTCACCAGCTGGCCTTCTACGACGGTCTCACCGAACTGCCGAACCGCCGCTTCCTGCGGGAGCGGCTGGAGACGGCGATCTCCGAGGCGTATCGCACCGGTCGCCTGGTGTCGGTGCTGATGATCGATCTGGATCGTTTCAAGACCCTCAACGACACCCGTGGCCATGCCGCCGGCGACCAGCTGCTCTGTGCCGTGGGGGAGCGCTTGCGTCGCCATGTTCGCGCCCATGACACCGTGGCCCGGCTGGGGGGGGATGAATTCGTGGTGTTGCTCGAAAACCTAGGCCAGGAAGGCGATCTGGCCACACGCCGGGCGATTGAGGTGGCCGAGAAACTGTTGAAGGCCATCAACGATCCGTTCATGATCGACTCGGGCCTCACCCATCACAGTGCCAGCTTCGGGGTGGCTGTTCTCACGGAGATGGGGGTGAGTGTGGACATGCTGCTGCAGCAGGCGGACGTGGCCCTGTATGAGGCGAAGGCGGCCGGGCGCAACACGGTGCGGGTGTTCCAGGACGAGATGCAGGAGCGGGTGGATCGCCGCTCAAAGCTGGAGGCGGAGCTGCGCCAGGGATTCCGGGAGCAGCAGCTGGCGATCGCGTTTCAGCCCCAGGTGACGGTGGAGGGCAGCCTCTATGGGGTCGAGGCCTTGATGCGTTGGCAGTCGCCCGATCGGGGCTGGGTGTCGCCAGCGGATTTCATCCCGATTGCCCAGGAATCAGGCCTGATTCACCCGATGGGCGAATGGTTGCTGCGGCAGGTATGCGAGCAGTTGCATGCCTGGGGCCCCGACCTGCCGCCCGGCTTCCGGGTGGGCGTGAACCTCAGTGATTCCGAGTTTCTGCATCCTGAATTTCCCGACCGCGTGATCGAGGTGCTGGCCGAAACGGGTGTGGATGGCAGCCGACTGCTGTTTGAGATCACCGAAGACACGGTGCTGAGCGACCTTGATTTCGCCGCCAATCGCATGCACAGGCTGCGCGACCACGCGATTGAATTTTCCCTTGATGATTTCGGCACCGGCTATTCCTCCTTCACCTATCTGCGTCATCTGCCCGTGAGTGAGCTGAAGGTGGATTGCAGCTTCGTGCGCCGCTTTCTCTCCGACCCCCAGGACGCGGCGATCGTGCGGGCCATCCTCACCCTCGGGTTGTCGATGAACCTGCGGGTGGTGGCGGAGGGGGTGGAGACCCTGGAGCAGCGCCGCAGCCTGATCAAGGAGGGCTGCCGCCACTTCCAGGGTTTTCTGTTCGGCAAGCCCGAAATCGGTTTCCATCCCGGCCGGAGTTCGGTGTGTCTCCTGGGGCTGGGGACATGAACGGGCCAGTCAGGAGCATTCTGCGGGGGCTGCCCGGCACGTTTCGCTCCTGGCGCAAGGAGGAGACGCGCACCATGCCACCCCCGGCCAGCCTGCGCCGCTGGGGGATGTTGCTGGCCTTGCCGGCTCTGCTGCTGCTGGCGGCCGAGTTCAATCGGCGTGAGGTGGATCTCAAGCAGCGGCAGGAGTTGCAGCGGCGCGAGCCGCTGGCGATCGTGGTGGCTTCCCTGGCCTCGATCCGCCGCAGTGCCCTCGACTGGGGCCACTGGGACGACCTCTATGTCTACGTGAAGGGAGAGAATCCCCGGTTCCTTGAGACCGATATCAGCACCACGTCGTTGTTCGAGGAGGACGGGGTGCTGGTGCTGCTTTCCCCCACCGGCCTGCCGCTGCTCACCTACAGCGAACAGGGGCAGGATCGGGTGGAGCACCAGCCGCTGGTGGCCTGTGCGGAAAGCAGCCGCGGCCGCCTGAACACGGTGAGCAGCACGGTGCGGCTGGCCTGCCGTGCCGGCAACGGACGCACCTATCTGGGGGTCTCCACCCCGATCAGCAACAGCGACAGCAGTGCGCCGATGCAGGGCACCCTCACCCTGTTCGAACCGTTGCTCAAACAGGAGTATGGCCCGGCCATCAACACGAAGTTGAAGGATCTGGTGGCCAGCTTCGTTCCTGGGAACGAGCAACGCCTGCAGCCCGAGATTCTTAGCGAGGCCGGGGCCTTCCTGGCCCTGCGGCCGCAGCCGTGGCTGCGGCCTCTGCTGGCCGGGGTGCTGCGGGATCTGCTGGGGTTGCTTGCCGTGCTGGCGGCACTGTTGCTGATCCGGGTCTGGGTGGTGCTGGATCGGCGGCGGCGCCTGCTGCTGCAGCGTCGCGGCGAGCGCCACAGCAACCAACGCATCCGCCGGGCCAGCCATGAGCTCGATCGACTGCTGGAGCGCATGGGACTCGACATCCGTTCCTCCGCCCCGGAGGAACGGATCCTGGCCCGGCTGCTCACCGCCGAGGGCACCGCCCAGGCGGACCCCTCCAGGCGGGAGCGGCCGGTGATCGAACGCAAGCTGGAGGAGCTGGGGGATCGCTTTCAGCATTTCCTGGTGAATGCCCGGAGCCTGGCCCTGCTCGATTCCCTCACCCAACTGCCCAACCGCCGCTACTTCATCGAAAGGCTGGAGCTGGAGAGTGAGAGGCTGCGGCAGCTGGGGCGCTCGTTTGCCCTGCTGTTCGTGGATGTGGATCGCTTCAAGGTGATCAACGACACCTACGGCCATGGGATCGGGGATGCGGCTCTGTGTCTGGTGGCCGAGAGGCTGCGGGCTGTGCTGGGTCCCCACGACTTCCTGGCCCGCTATGGCGGCGATGAATTCGCCATCCTGATCGGCCTCGAGGAGCTGGCCCAGGGCACCGATCTGCGCAGCGAGGCCCATGGCCTGGCCACCCGCATTGCCCGAAGCTTCGACAGCCTGGCGCGGCTGCAGGAGATCGAGGTGGATCTCAACATCAGCATCGGCGTGAACGTGGTGAATCCCGCCGAATGCGATTCGGCGATCGCGATGAAACGCTCCGATATCGCGATGTATCGGGCCAAGCAGCTGGGCTATACCCGGATCGCCATCTTCGATGTGGACGATGGCGCCGTTCAGCTGGACAACTACTACCTGTTCGTGGATCTGATGGCGGCGATTCGCGATGGCGGATTGCGGGTGGAGTTTCAGCCGATCGTGGATTGCGGTCTGGCCCTGCATAGCGTGGAGGCCCTGGCCCGTTGGGACCACCCCCGGCTGGGCCCGATCGCGCCGGATGTGTTCCTGGATCTGGCCGAGAAGCATCGCCGCATGAACATCCTGGGCGATGAGTTGATCCGTCTCTCGCTGCAGGGGTACCGGGAGTTGACGGCCCATTTCCCCGGGCTGAGGCTGTCGCTCAATCTCTCCCCGTCCAAGCTTTCCGATCCTGGCCTGGTGAGCCGATTGCGCCATCACCTGCGCCAGTTCGACATTGATCCCCACGCCCTCACCGTGGAGCTCACCGAGCGATCGGTGCTGATGTCCAATGAAGCGGTGAAGGCCAACCTTGCCGGCCTGCGTGAGTTGGGGACGCGACTGTCGCTCGATGACTTCGGCACCGGTTATTCATCCTTGAGCCTTCTGCAGGCTCTGCAACCGGATGAACTGAAGATTGATAAGTCGTTTGTAATGGCAGCAGAAAACGATATATACGCCCACCAGATCGTGATTCTGGTGGTGCAGATGGCCAAGCGAATGGGGCTGGAAATTGTGGCTGAAGGGGTCGACAATGAACGCAGCGTGTTGTTGCTTCAGCAGTTGGGGGTTGCTTATTTCCAGGGTTTTTACTATTGCCGCCCGCATTCAGCCGCCGAGCTGATTCATCTCGCCCAGGAGCGCAGCATCGCCCGCCTGATCCGCCCCGGCTCTACAGCCGATTGAGAGCGTCCATCCAGGGCCCGCATCGTTGGTTTCTTCGGTGATCGGCTCGGTGATTTCCTCGGTGATCACCTCGAAACCGCTGAGCTGATGGGCCCCGAAGGAGCGGAGGAAGGGCACATCGGCGGCATCGCGTCCGCGGGCGATCAGCACCCTTCCGCTGCGGGGAAAGTTGTGCCGTGCATCGAAGACATACCAGCGATCGGTGAGGAACACTTCAAACCAGGCGGAGAAATCCACCGGAGCCTCCCCCTTGGGGATGCCGGTGTAGCCGAGGTAGCCGGTGCAATAGCGGGCGGGGATATTGAGGCAGCGGCACAGAGCGATCGCCAGGTGCGCATAGTCGCGGCAGACACCCGCCCCCTCGGCGAGGGCATCGCTGGCGCGCTTTTCCGGGGTCACGGCTTCATAGTCAAAACGGATCTGCGCGTGTACCCAATCGCAGATGGCCTGCACCAGGGGCCAGCCGCGGGGAATTCCGGTAAAGCGGCTCCAGGCCAGATCCATCAGCGCGGCGGTATCGCAGTAGGTGCTGGCGTTGAGGAAGCGGTAGGTGTCGATCGGCAGGGCTTCGATCGGGCAGGCTCCCACCGTCTCACGCACCGGATCGGTCTCGTCCGGGCGGTGGATGGTGGCGGCGTAGCGGAGGCTGGTGCGTCCCGGTGGGGCCAGCAGGCGGCACCAGCGGTTGCCCGCCTGATCTGCCAGGACCTCATAGGCCCGATCGGGCTGCAGCTGCAGTTCCTCCGGGGATTCAAGATCCGCAACCAGACTGCTGTGGGGGTGCACGAGCGCCAGCAAGGGGGTGGCCGTGTCGCAGTGGAATTCAATCCGGCAGCCGATGCGCAGATGCACAGAAAACGCCCATCAAATTTTGATTCTGGCGCCGCTGTGGCCGAGCTGCTGTGCCCAAAGCGCCCACGACAGGAAGTGCTGATCGTGCCTGATCCGGTGGTTCGTTGTGATCAGCATCACGCAGGAGGTTGATGGAGCTTCCTTCCTGGCATCTGTGCGGCCTGACCGCCTACCTCCATCGATGATCCATGGCCACACCAACCCTTTCCCCTGGACCCGCACCCTTCCGCGTCCAAAGTCGCTACACCCTGAACGATATAAAAGATTATGATAGAATTCTGCACGGTGGTGCATCGACATCTGTCGCTTCCAAGTACACCTATCAGGGAGCGCAGGATGTCAATGGCGATGGCTTCGTGGAAGTCATCTGCTATCACGATGTTCCTGGCTTTTACTTAGCGGAATCAATGGGCCAGCCAATGACGATGCTCGGCTGACCCACCACCAAGAGCCCCCTGCTCTTGATCTTTCTGGATGTAAAGTGTCTGAATCCCGTCAGAGGGCAGGGGGTTGAATCTGTTTGGCGGGTCAAGTACGCTTTATTCGAGCAAGTGGGAATCACTGAAGCGCAACCTGCAGTGCGAATTGCGATGCAATCTTCTGCGACTGCTGCCTGAGTTTTGTCACCCAGACAGTAGACAGTGGAGGGCGTTGGAGATTCATGAAGAGTTAAACAGGCAGGCTTTCATCGGGACTCACCCCTCCTTTGAGGTGCCGTTTGAATCGGCAGTGCTGCGTGGCGGTGTCCGTAGGGAGCGTCTCGACTCCTCGCACCATTACGGCCATGATGTGGTGCTCAAGCGTCATGCCGGTATGGCGCTCATCGGGCGACCCCTGCCATTGATGCTTGAGCATGGTCTCAAAGTGAGTACAGGGGCCATATTCGAGCCGCCAAGGTATTGGATGCGCGGTTTTGTCTGCATGGGTCCTTATCGCGCGGAACAGTTGAAAAAGCGTTATCGATTGCCCGCCATTGTGATCGGTCCCTGGATCAGCTATGCCCGGCCCTTGATGAATTCATCGGATCTGGAAGAACTCCGTGCCCAGCTCGGGTCGACCCTGCTGGTGGTGCTCGCCCATAGCTGGGAGTTCGTAGAACGCCGCTGCAGTCTGGAAGCCTGTATTGATGCCGTTCAGAAGCTTCAACACAGCGGTGGTTATCGAACGGTGATCTGGTTGCGTCACTGGATGGATGCACCGATCCAATTGCCTGCCACCTGGATCACGGCGTGCAATGGGCACCGTTCCAATCCGTGGTTCCTTGATTCCCTGCGCACCCTTCTGGAACTCAGCGATGGCATGGCCAGCAATGCCTTAGGTACCCATCTCGGGTATGGCATTGCTCTAGGGAAACGTCTCCACTGGATTGATGTTGAGGCTGAACAGGATCTTTCTCGACTCACGAAAGAAAAAGCCCGGATGGAGGACCAGGAATGGCAGGCCAGGCGGAGACTGATCGAGGAGCTGCGAGTCAGGCTCGATCAGGAGCATGGCGCCGCAGCGGCCGAGTTGTGGGAGCTGTTCCAGTCCCACTGGGGGCTGGGTCAGCGGCTCGAGCCTGGGGAGATGGCCGCCATGCTGACCAATCCCGCCTTTCTGCTGGGGAGGTGACACCCGGGGGCATTGGTTTCTGTGAGCGCTTGTGCTCCTGTCGTTGCCCCCCCTCCCCGGTCATGGTTTTTCCCTCAAGGTCCATCCCCGCGCCCTGCGCTGGCCCTGTGGCAAAGGTCTCCCCAGAAGAGAAGCTCGTGGCTTCCCTGATCGCCCAGCTGGAGGCGGGCACCACCCCCTGGCGCAAGGAGTGGGACAGCGCCGCTGGCGGGCACCACGTGAATCTGCTCTCGGGTCGTCGCTACAGCGGTGCCAACCCAGTGCTGCTCACCCTGGGCATGCATCTGCGGGGCTCCGCATTGCCCTATTGGTGTGGGTTTGCCGAGGCCAAGGCCCTCGGGCTTGTTCCCCGCAAGGGCAGCAAGGCGGTGCACGTGCTGCGGCCCCAGGTGCATCAGCGAGAAGGCCAGTTGGCTGAGGATGGTGGCAAGGGCGGAATTGGCGCGGATGGTCAGGAAGTCGCTGGCACTGGCCGCAGCTGGGTGAGCTACCGGCCGGTGGCGGTCTTCAATGCCGCTGATCTGGTGGGGCAGGCTCTGCAGGAGCTGATCCACAGGCGCCGGCAGGTCGAGGGGCTGAAGCAGCGGCCCGAGCCCGAGCGGCTGGCGGCAGCTGAGGCGGTGCTCAGCGGCTGGCCGGTGCCGGTGCACTTCGGAGGGGATCGGGCCTGTTACCTGCCGGAGCTGGATCGCATCCAGCTACCCGAGCGCGGTGCCTTCCATTCGGCGGCGGCGTTGTATTCCACCTGGGCCCATGAGGCGATTCATTCCTCCGGCCACAGCTCACGCCTGGCCCGGGATCTCTCCGGTGGCATGGGCGAAGCCGGGGATGGCGGCCGGGCCTATGCCCGCGAGGAGCTGGTGGCTGAACTGGGGGCGGTGTTGCTCGGGGATCGCCTCGAGATCGGCAGTGCCATGGCCAATCACGCTGCCTATCTGGGCCATTGGATCGAGCTGCTGCGCGCCTCGCCGCGGCTGCTGCTGCAGGTGCTCAGCGATGCCCGCAAGGCCGCCGATCTGATCTTCCCCGAGCCATCGCCAGCGGCGCAGGACTGAGGCTCAGTGGTGATGGCGGTGATGGACATCACTGCCATGGGGATGGGCATGGGCCGTTTCGTCGTGGTCGTGTTCATGGGCATGCCAGTAGGGGCGATCGCGGAGCGTGTCGGCGCTCTGCTCCTCGCTGTGCCCGTGGTCGTGGTGGGGATCCTGATGGTGAGGGTTCTGCCGGGGGTCATGGCGATGGCGATGGGCGTGCCGCAGCGGTTCGTGGTGATGCCAGTGGCTGTGCCGCTCCCCGAGCAGGAGCGCTACGCCGGTGACCATCAGGGCGGCGGCGGCGGCCAGGGCAGCCGTTGGGGCTTCCCGCAACACCAGTACGGCGAACAGCGCACCCACGAAGGGGGCACTGGCGAAGATCACCGCTTCCCGCGCGGCACCGAGAGCCCTCAGGGCCAGCAGATCCAGCCAGATCGAGAGGCCGTACCCCAGCGCCCCGATCACCAGCAACGCCGCGATCACCGGTGCTGGCGGGAAGTGGTGCCCCAGCAGGCCAGCCCCCGCAAGCATCGGCAGGCCGGCTCCGACCGCCTTGATTGAGGCGATCTGCAGCGGATCGCGCAGGCTCAGCCGTTGGCTGATGTTGTTGTCGATCCCCCAGGCCAGGGTGGCGAGGGCGATCAGTCCCGCCCCCTGCCAGCTGGCGCCGCTGAGGGAGCCCTTCGAGAGCACCACGGCACCGGCGATGGTGAGCAACGCCGCCAGCAGAGCGCGGCGGCCCAGGTGCTCACCGCCCACCACCACGGCGATCAACAGGGTGAACACCGCTTCGAGGTTGAGCAGCAGGGAGCTGGAGGCCGCCGGCAGCTGCGCCAGGCCGATCACCAGGGCCACCGGCGCGACCACCCCGCCCAGCAGGGTGAGCAGCCCCAGGGCTGGCCAGTCGGCCCGTTGCACGGGGGTCTCCTGCGACTTTCCGGGCTGGGCCAGGCGCAGCAGCAGCAGGCCCAGGCTGGCCCCGGCGTAGAGCAGGCCGGCGATGCTGAGGGCCGAGCCATCGGCCGTGAACAGGCTGATCAGCGGTGCGCTGCAGCCGAACAACAGGGCGGCGGCCAGGGCGGCCAGCTTACCATGGCGCTGATTCATGGCGCTGATTGATGGCAGCCGGTCAAGAGATTCAGGCTAGGCGTCAACAACGTGATCAGGAGATAGCCGTAGGAGTTGCGGGGGTGACTCCTACCGGTGCTGAGCCTCCGGTTGCAGCGCTCTGCGGGGAGACCCGCCAGCATGGGGGACACCGGTGAGCTCGCCATGCGTCACGCCATTGTTCTGTCGTTGCTGGGCGCCATGTTGCCCCTGCTTCCTCTCCCTTCGTCCGCAGCCACTCTGTGCCCGGATTCGCTCAGCACCGCGGACCAGACCCGATGCCTGATCAAGGCCCTCGAATCCACCGATCGCCAACTGCAACAGGCCCTGATGGGGGTCGCCAAGGAAGCCCAACAGGTTCCAGGAGCGACCTTCCAGGCTCTCTGGCGCGAGAACCTCAAGGGCTTCTACGGCACCAGCACCGATCCGCTGAAGCAGGCTGAGGCCTTCCGTGCGAATCGCAGGGCTGTATGTGCCTATGCCAAATCCGTGGGCTTTCAAGGCACCGGCTATGGCATCACCACGACCCGCTGTGAACTGGCTCTCACGCGCACGCTGCTCGATGAGCTGAAACCCTGAGTCGCGGCAACCAGGGACTGAGGTACTGAGGTGCTGATGTGTTGCTGTGGTGAAGGAATGCGATTCAGAGGGCTCCTTCCGACCCCTTGAAGTGCACATCCTCCACCTTCCCCTGGCGATCCGTCAGGCAGCCCCAGGGGGCTGTGGCGTTGGGAACCTTGACATCAACGCTGATCCCCGAGGCGTCGCTTGTTTGCCGGATCACCTTCAAGCGACTGGCGGGAAGGCCAACGGTCTTGGCGACAGAGGCCAGGCAGTTGGTTTTTGCCTTGAGGAGTGCGTCAGCAGCCATGGACTGGGCACGGTCAGGAGTCACGAACGCAGCGATGGCCAAGGCCAGGGCAGCACTGGACATCAGAGCAGAGCAACGATTCATGGTCTTCCCCATTCAAGATGGCGAATCAAGATGTCTTCACCGTACTGCGCCATGGTCAACGTCACAGCTTCGCTGAAGCTGTCGCCATTCAGAGCGACATAAACAACAGCGAGATCACTCGCTTGTTTGCCCGGCCAGTCCTCCAGGATGAAGTCTTCCATGACATTCACCTCCCGTATCGGACCTGGGGCATAGGAGGTCATTGCATCGACTGCATTCTTGAGGAGCTCGGGTGTCATGGAAGCTCGCAATTCTTTCGTGAGCAGGGCCCATGCAGCGGCATAATCATTGCTGGCGATGCATTGCCCGAAATGCTGGGCAACGGCTCGGTAGGAAATCATGGTTTTGACCTCATCAGCAGCTCGGTGAGCACCCCCCGCGGCAGCAGGGCCAGCGGCAGGAACCAGGCCACGTTGAAGAAGAACAACGGCAGATACACACTGAAGGCCACCAGGGCCAGCAGCGCGGCTCCAACCAGATCGCTGATCAGCAGGAAGCGCATGCGGCGATGCTGCACCTGCCACCAGGCCAGAGCCCAGGAAGGCAGCCAGCCTGCAGCCATCAGCATCACGAACACCTGGGGTCCAGTGGCGCCGGGGCCTGAGGCGGCGGGAGCCCGGCTGGCCAGCAGGCCGCACCAGGCCACTCCGATTC
>JBKDOV010000066.1:0-15452 GCA_046342815.1 Cyanobacteriota bacterium | reverse complement strand
GATGGCCAACGGCTGCACCGGGCCCTGCGGCAGCGGTTGGCGGTCAGCAGCGGCTCCGCCTGCAGCCAGGGCAGCCCCTCCCATGTGCTCGCCGCCCTGGGCCGCAGCCGCAGCGAGGCCGCCGCCTCAATCCGCTTCGGGCTGGGGCGGAGCACCGGGGAAGCCGAGATCGAGGCCGCGATCGAGGCCGTGGCGGCAGCGGTGGCGGAACTCCGTTGCTCTGCCTAGGTTCTGGCCATCAGGCCAGCGCTGCAATGGTTTCCTTGCCCGATTCCCCCACGCCGCAGCGGCTGCAGATCGGCCTGGCTGTGCAGGAGGGCTGGCGGGCCTTCCGGCGGGCACCCTGGCCGTTCATGGCCTTCGCCCTGCTGCTGCTGGGTCTCCAGGCGATCGCTTCCAGATGGCAGGAATCGGGGCCGCTGGCCCTGGTCGGCAGCCTGGCCACGCTGCTGATCAATGTCTGGGGAGTGACGGGCCTGGTGCGCGGCGCCTGGTGCGCCCTGGAAGGGGGCAGGCCCAGCCTGCTCACGTTGCTGCGCTGGGATGGACCGGCGGTGGGGCGGCTGTTTCTGGCCACGTTGCTGTTTTCCCTCCTGCTGGGGCTTCTTTTCCTCCCCCTGCGCCCACTGGTGGAGCCGATCCTCCAGGAACTGGCCAGTGCCGCCGCCAGCGGTCGCACCCCGGATCCAACGATCTCCAGCACCACGGCGATCAGCCTGTTGCTCGCTGCCGCCTTCACCACCTACCTGGCCGTGAGCCAGAGTTTCCTGGCCCAGATCGCGCTGCTGCGGGGCCCCGGCCCCTGGGGCACCCTTGTGCAGGGGCGACGGGACGTGGATCGTCAGTGGGGCAGGGTGCTGGCGCTGCACCTGCTGGAAGGGCTGCTGCTGCTGGCCGGGGCGATGGCCTGCCTGGTGGGAATCCTGCCGATGCTGCCCCTGGCCAGCTGCATCTCCACGGCGGCCTATCGCCAGATCTTCGGCCGGGAGGATCACACCGGCCTGAGCCGGCGAGATCTCGCCCCAGGCTCGGCTGCCCTCAACCAGGAACGGCCCGGCTGAGCAGCACGAAACCGATCACCCCCACCACGGCAAGCAGGCACTGGGCCAGGCGGCTCACCAGCATGCCGGCCACCACCGCCAGGCCCACCAGCAACGAGCGTTTGAGCCGCTCCAGCCCCAGCCAGCCCAGGGCTTGCGGCGCCGTCAGCCATTCGCCCAGCGAGGCGCCGGCCAACGGCCCCACCAGGGCCCCCACCAGTGGCCCACCCACCGGGAGCGCCGGCAGCAGGCCCAGCAGACCCACCAGCAGGCCGATACCGGAGCCGATGTAGGCCCAGCGGGTGGCCTGCATGCGGGCGGCGCCGAGCACCAGGCCGAGGGCATCGGCGCCCCAGCCCAGCACCATGATCAGCCCGGCGAGCGCAAGGGCGGGCCAGCCGGCGGTCCAGCCCACGGCCCAGATCCACAGCAGAGCTCCCAGCGGCAGCAGGGCCAGCCCCGGCAGCACCGGCAACAGGGTGCCGGGGATGGCACAGCACTGGATCAGAAACGCCGCCCACCACAGCAGATCGCCGCGGGCCCCAGCGGGGAGGGCCAGATCCGGCAGGGAGGGCACGGGCAGGGAGAGAGCGGCCAGCAGGCCCATGGAGCAACGAGGCCGAAGCCGGAAGAGGGATTCACTCTGTTCATCTCCTTTCCGTTCGTCCAGTCCTTTCGTCCCGTCGCCTCGTGCAGTCGCCTCGTTCAGCCTCTCGGGCCCGGCAGCCTCGCCTCAATGTCCGTCGGGCGGCGAGCGACGCAGGGCCACCCGCAGCTTGGCGGAGCGGCTGCGGGGGTTGAGCTCCTGCTCGTCCGCATCGGCCACCAGCGGCTTGCGGGTGAGGCGCTGCAGCCGTTCATCGCTGAGGAAGGCCGTCTTGACGCGGCGGTCCTCCAGCGAATGGAAGCTGATCACCGCCAGCATGCCGCCAGGCAGCAGCCAGTCGGGGGCGTGCTGCAGCAACCGATCGAGCGCCCCCAGTTCGTCATTGACGGCGATACGCAGGGCCTGAAAGGTGCGGGTGGCCGGGTGAATACGGCCATGGCGGGCCTTGGGCGGGTAGCAGCCCGCGATGGCGTAGGCCAGGTCGGCCGTGCCGCTGAAGGGGCCCCGCTCCGCCAGCTGCTGCTTGATGCGACGGGCGATGCGCCGCGACAGCCGCTCCTCGCCGTAGGCGTAGATGAGATCCGCCAGCTCCCCCTCCTCGAGGCGCTCGATCAGCTGGGCCGCCGTCTCCCCGGCCCCTGGGTTCATGCGCATGGCGAGCGGGCCGTCGTGGCGGAAACTGAAGCCCCGCTGGGCCACATCCAGCTGGGGACTGCTCACCCCCAGGTCGGCCAGCACCGCCAGGGCCGGCTCGCTTGGGGTGTACGCCGCGAAGTTGGTGGCCACGACCGTCGCCCGGTCGCCGAAGGGCGCCAGGCGTTCGGCGGCGGCGGCTCGGGCCGTGGGGTCCTGATCGAGGCCGATCAGGCGCAGGCGCGGGTGGGCCTCCAGCAACAGGGCGCTGTGGCCGCCGCCGCCGAGGGTGCAATCGATCAGCACCCCTCCGTCGTGCTGCTCCAGCAGGGGGGCCAGCTCCGCAAAGCCGCTCAGCACCTGCTCCGCCAGCACAGGCTGATGCTCAAACGGGGCAGCGGAAGCCGATGTGGCAGGGGAGCTCTCCATGGGCTCCTTCCTACCGAAGCGGCGGCTTTGGCCCCACCGCCATTGCACGAGCTTTAGCTTCCTAATATCCCGCCACCGCCCCAGCTCAGGGACCCATGACGCAACTGGAAACCCGTACCGAGCCGATGGTGGTCAACTTCGGCCCCCATCACCCCTCGATGCACGGGGTGCTGCGGCTGGTGGTGACCCTGGACGGCGAGGACGTGGTGGATTGCGAGCCGGTGATCGGCTACCTGCACCGCGGCATGGAGAAGATCGCCGAGAACCGCACGAATGTGATGTTCGTGCCCTATGTGAGCCGCATGGACTATGCAGCCGGCATGTTCTACGAGGCGATCGTGGTGAATGCGCCCGAACGGCTGGCCGATATTCCGGTGCCGAAGCGGGCCAGCTACATCCGGGTGCTGATGCTGGAGCTGAATCGCATCGCCAACCATCTCCTGTGGCTGGGCCCCTTTCTGGCGGACGTGGGCGCCCAGACGCCGTTTTTCTATATCTTCCGCGAGCGGGAGATGATCTACGACCTCTGGGAAGCCGCCACGGGCCAACGCCTGATCAACAACAACTACTTCCGCATCGGTGGTGTTGCGGTGGATCTGCCCTACGGCTGGCTTGAGAAATGCGAAGACTTCTGCGACTGGTTCGGCCCCAAGATCGATGAATACGAAAAGCTGATCACCAACAACCCGATCTTCCGCAAGCGAATCGAAGGGCTCGGCACGATCAGCCGCGAACAGGCGATCAACTGGAGCCTCTCCGGGCCGATGCTGCGCGCTTCCGGGGTGCCCTGGGACCTGCGCAAGGTGGATCACTACGAGTGCTACGACGACTTCGACTGGAACGTGGCCTGGGCCAAGGAAGGCGATTGCTTCGCCCGCTATCGGGTGCGGATCCAGGAGATGCGCGAATCGCTGAAGATCCTGCGCCAGGCCATCCGGATGATTCCCGGTGGTCCCACCGAAAACCTGGAGGCCCGCCGCCTGGCCGAGGGCAAGGGCAGCGAATGGTTCGGCTTTGATTACCAATACGTGGCCAAGAAGGTGGCGCCTACCTTCAAGATTCCCTCCGGTGAGCTCTACACGCGGCTGGAATCCGGCAAGGGGGAGATCGGGGTGTTCCTGCAGGGCAACGACGATGTCACCCCCTGGCGCTTCAAGATCCGCGCCGCCGACCTCAACAACCTCCAGATCCTGCCCCACATCCTCAAGGGGGCCAAGGTGGCCGACATCATGGCGATCCTCGGCTCGATCGACGTGATCATGGGCTCGGTGGATCGCTGATCCACCGCTCCATCCACCCGGCCCCGCAGCGATGCGTCCTGATGACTGGCTGCTGCTCTGCCGCACCGTGCGCTTCGGCGAAACCGATGCAGCGGGGGTCATGCACTTCCACCAGCTGTTGCGCTGGTGCCATGAGGCCTACGAGGAGAGCCTGGAGCGTTTCGGCCTGCCGGCCGAGTCGATCTTCCCGAGTCCGGCCTCTTCCGGCAGCTCGCCGGCGGTGGCTCTGCCGATCGTGCACTGCCAGGCCGACTTCCGGCGCCCACTGGTGGTGGGCGATCCGCTGCGGATCGAACTGGAGCCACGCGCGATCGATGGGGAGGGTTTTGAGGTGACCTACCGGTTCCACTGCCACGACGAACTGGTGGCCAGGGGGCTGACGCGCCATCTGGCGATCGATCCGGAGCGGCGCCAGCGATGCGGCCTGCCGGAAGGGATCCGGCGCTGGCTGGAGGCCTCCAGCCTGGGCAGCGGCATCCGCCCCCTCTGACCCCCAGACGAACCCGCCCCGGCGCCGAGCCTCAGGCGATCCCTAACCTGAACGGCCTCGCCCTGGTTTGCCCCGTGGACACCGCCAGCCTGCGCGCCCTGTTCAGCAAGCCCTACGGCGCTCCGGCCCCCCGCGAAGCCCAGTGGCGCGCCCTCTATGCCGACGACGTCCACTTCCAGGACCCCACCCAGGAGCGGCAGGGAATCGCCGCCTACCTGGCGGCGCAGGAAGGGCTGCTGAATCGCTGCGATGACACCTACCTGACACCCGGCGCGATCGCCATCGACGGCGACACCGCCTTCGTGGAATGGGAGATGGGGCTGAAGATCAAGGGGATCGAGTTCGTCTATCCCGGCACCACCCGCCTGCGCTTCAACAGCGAGGGCAGGATCATCGACCACCGCGACTACTTCGATTTCGTCGGCCCCACCTTCGAACCGGTGCCCGTGGTCGGTGGCTTCGTCCGCTGGCTCTATCGCCGCTTCGTCGACTGACCAGCTTTGGTCTGCAGCCTCTTCGCCCCCATCTTTCCAAGGCTGCCCCTGAGTGGCAGGCGAGCAGACTGGAGCGTCTGTCAGTGCTTGTGCTGGCCTGCTCCTGCCAGCAGAGTGCTGACGGGAAACTGGTCCCCAAGAGGTAGTGAATCTACGCAGGCGGATCAGCTGTGTTCGTCCGCTTCAGTTCTCACACTGGCGCCAACTCCAGACCAAGGGCCAAGGGACTTGCCCGAAGACTCGCCTACCCACAAATAGCGATTGCAGGCATTCACTTCATAATCTCTAATTGATTGCACAACGGCTCTATTCGCGCCCTGCATGGACCCCGAATCAATCATTACCAGCATAAGGCAAAAACTTTTTGCCATTCTTACTGAAGCCGAGTTTTTTCTAAAGGTAGCCATCACTTGCACCCTGGTCCAGCAGCTGATTTACCAGGTCTTAGGATCACAACCCCTGGGTTTTATTCATCAAGCCCTTCTGCTTTGGCTGACAGGCTCCCTATCGTTTTATGTTTTTGGTTTTGGGATTGAATGGCTGATCAAGGGCAATCAGGCGCTGGCGGATAAGTTAAGAGCGAGGCAAGTGCGGGTGAAGAAACAAGCCTTTCCTGCTCCTACGGCACAAGCCCTCGTGCTGGGTGAAATGAAATCCTTTGCAATCGCTTGCCTCATTCTCTACCTGGCACCAGAAGCACGCAGGGGCAATGATTTGTTGGCCAACTTTCTCTGGTTTCTGATGGGCATCATTGTCGCCGATTTATGCTTTTATGTTTGCCATTGGCTCATGCACAGAAAGCCATTCCTAAAAATTCACCTGAAGCATCACGAATTTCAAGACACCTCAAGCTTTGTCGCCGCCCACAAAAGCTGGCTGGAGTCAATGCTCACAACCTTCACAGACCTGCTGCCGATCTTTATATTTGGCTATGATATCAACCAGCTCCTCGCATGGATTTTAATTGGAACTGCATACAATCTTGAAGGCCATAGCTCGCTCTCGCTCTTTTTTATTCCCTCGGACTTTCACGATTTGCACCACACAAACTTTAGTGGCAACTATGGCATTCAGGGATTGTGGGACAAGGTGTTCAAGACGATAAGAATACCAAGCTACCAGAAACGCATCATCTTTCCATCCAGCTATCTCAAACCTTGTGCCGCGTCGGAGAATGCACTGATGAACGCCGGCCGCCTTGAGAGGGTTGAGAGGTAGCGACGAAAGGACTTGGCGCAGCACAGACCGCAACCCCTCGCCCAGACAACACTATGGCCGACCACACAATCCGCAGCCGTGAACTCGTGGCCGCAGATATAAGGCGCCTGCTCAAGGCGCCCAGCAAGGGCGGCAATCACACAACCCCGCTCCGCGTGGGCGAGGTGCGCCCCCGAGAGGTAGTGCTTGAGGCTCTCCTCTAGGGATGCCGCCGCTATTCACAGGCGTGCTTGCTATCACAGCAGCGGTGGAACAGCTTTGGTGATCGGGATTTCCAGAACAGTCGGTCCTTTTCGTTTCCACGCTTGGATTGCTTCCGCTTGAATAGCTTCGATTGTTTCCACTCGTGCCGCTGTGCAGCCGTATCCACGAGCGAGCAAAACGATGTCAAGACCGGGGATATCGAAACCAGGCACCCCCGGGGCTTCCTCAAGAATTGAGAATGATTTGAGGATGCAATATTCTTGATTACTCAGAACAACAATGAGCATTGGCAACTGAAGCTGCGCGGCCGTCCAAATGGACTGGATGGAATACTGGAATGAGCCATCCCCAATAATAGTGAGCACAGGTCGGTTCCTTCCGCTGTCCCGCTCGGCCAGCGCAACTCCAACCGATGCAGGAAGGTTCCAGCCAAGTCCGCCACTGGCAAAGGTATAAAACGTGTCCGGCTCAGTGATGGGCCATGCCTTGTGGAGAGCGGCAAGATTGGAAGGACTTTCCTCGACAAGAACGGTTTGAGGAGGCCGGATATCCTGCAGCGCAGCGAACACTTGCCCGGCAGTTAGGAGACCGCCGGAACTCGGCTCTTCTGCTGAGGGAGGGTGCGGAGCCATACGGTGATCGAGTCGAGTGCGGGGTGCCGCAGGTTTCGGACTGTGGCCCGCAAATTGTTTGGCCAGGATCGAAAGAGAAAGCCTGGAGTCTCCAATAAGACTGTCCCCCACGGGGGCGCGTGCTGTCTCTGCGGGATCATCGGAGATATGCAGCAGTCGCAACCCTGGTGGCAGGTAGGTTCCCGCGACATAGGGGTAGTAGCGAAATACCGGCGCTCCCACCACCAAAGCGACATCGTGCCCCTCGAGTTTTTGGGAGAGCGGGCCAGTAGCAAAAGGCAGCCCCCCCAAGTAAAGAGGATGATCTTCAGGAAATGGCGGGCGCTCGGAGGCTGGCGCAGCCCAAACCGGAGCGCCCAGTGCTTCCGCAAGGGCGATCGCTTCATCCCAGCCTTGTGACCGTGCCACGGAAGCGCCGTAAATGAGAACGGGATCAGCCGCTTCCCGCAGGATGGTGGCAAATTCCGCCAGACGCTCCAAATCAGGGGCTGTTCGCGTGGCGACGGAACGGATGGTGGCCGGACCGAGCGCGGGCTTTTCCCAGTCGTCAAGAGGCAGAGAAAGAAAAACCGGGCCGGCTGGGGGCTGCAGGGCAGTGGCAATCGCACGCATAAAAGCCGCCGGAACGTCCTCCGCTCGAACCGGTTCATAGGCCCACTTCACCCAAGGCTTGGGCATGACAGTGGGTTCGATATTGGTGAGCCATGGCTCCATCAGCAACATCTCGCGAGTCTGTTGCCCGGCTGTAATAATCAGCGGCGTCTTGTTCTGAAATGCAGTGAGCAACGTACCCATTGCATTTCCGAGCCCTGCACCAGTATGCACATTTACCAACGACGGACGGCGCATCGCCTGCGAAAATCCGTCCGCCATGCCGACAACCGACGCTTCCTGCAACCCAAGAATGTAGCGAAAGTCGGAAGGAAAATTCTTCAGGAAGGTCTCCTCCGTGGAGCCAACATTTCCAAAAATGGTTGTGATTTCAAATGCGCGGAGGAGATCAAAAGTTACGTCGCGGATGGTTTTCATGGGTTCGGCTCTGTGATGTGGTGTAGAAAAATCTGCTTTTACCCAACGCTCGCCATCGCGTGGCCACAGAGAGCCGAGGCGAATGAAGCTCAACGGGCGCACCGAATCAGTGGTGGCGGGTCAAGTGCATGGCCGTGAGGCCCCTACACAGCGAACATCGCCTGCAGAACATTCAGCAACTCATTCAGCGTAGTCTCCGACAGACTCCCCAGACGCTTGACAAGACGATCTCTATCAACAGCCCTCAGCTGATCGGCTACAACGTGGCCGTCTTTGCCATCAAACCGGCAACGCACACGAAAAGGATATGAATGACCACCAGTTGTCAGGGGCGCAACAATAAAAGTACGAAGGTGAGCATTCAGTTCATCCGGCGAAACCACGACGCAAGGCCTCGTCTTCCTGATTTCAGATCCTCGGGTGGGATTCAAGGCAACAAGAAAAATATCCCCTCTTGAGACGAGTTCTTCAGTCACCATGACCACTCTTCATCATCAAACCTAGTGGCGCTCATGTCATCAAGAAGCCCCTCCGGCTCGAAAGACGATGCCGCCTCTGCCCATCCAGCCCTCGGATGCGCCGATGGCCTGATTGTCAGCACCCCTGGAGCCGCCTCGATCTCGACTTCGTCAGCCAACCCCGCAACCTCAAGCAGAGGTTTGGCGAGACGAATCCCTCTCGAGTTACCGATTTTGACCAGCTTCGCTCGAACCATGACCACATCCATCAGGCGTAGTCACATTGTAGCCACGCCTGCAACTTCTGTAGTGGCGCAGCAGAGATCGGTTGGCGGCCTGTCCACTCGAGGGGTGTGTTTGGCGATTTCGCACACATCTCACAGGTCACTCGGCTATAGACCGGTATTCTTTGCAATGCGAGACTGGGGCCTATCTCCTCACCATCATGGAATGCAAAAACAAAATCGGGAAATCCATGCCATCCGATGGGCTGGAGAGTAACCAGCACCTTTTTGGCTTTTACTGAAGGCAGGGGCTCATGCACTGATGGGGAGCGATAAGCTGATACTCACAGGCTCGGAGTCGCCATTTTCAAGCCTGTCGGCAATAACACGAAGAGCCAATGTCTCAGCCTTTGACATTGCATCTGAAGCCGAGTCACCATAAGACAGAACACCACGCAGTTCAGGAACCTCTGCGATCCAGCGTCCATCAACCTCTTGCTCGCACTCCAATGTGAAATGTTTAATTTTATGTTAGGAAGAATCTTGGCTCCCTCAATATTTAAATAAGCCGTGCTTTCAAGTGCCTTCACCATTAGGTTTAGCTTAGTTATCTCAACGGCACGCGGATCTAGATCGACGCCATAAATATTGTTTAGCAAGATGCTTTTGCGTATTTCAAATTCGAATAGACTAAACGAATCTCATCTATCGATTTGCATTCATGCAAGACTTTGCCGACAGTGTTTTCTACTATATAGTCAACGATGTAGTCTGGAGTACAGCAGATTCCTTGGGAAGCTCGCTGAATATCTCCTAGATACTTTTCGTAGACTTCTCCGATTACATTAGCTGACAACTTTGAGAAGTCAATGTCCGCGAGACCCTTTATAATATATGAAAGCTGAGAGTCATCTAGCGCAGTCTTGTCACATTCACTAGGTGCGAATAACTCGGAATTGAACCTAGTGTCCATAGCCTGAAAATTCTAGCAAGCTCATTGCTAATACTCCCTTTGGAATGCAATGCTGCATGCAAGCGATCCTGAGAAATTATAGAGTTATCAGAGCAGTAGTCTCTAAATATCAAACGATTAAGCATTTTTACGCGTTCTCCTCATTCTCTTCATTAGTATTACAAGGAAGCCTTCGCTGATACTCTTGAGAAAGCAGGCTTCTCCATTCTTTTAAGTCCCGAAAAAACTGTTCCTTTATTTCCTCTTGTGCGGGATAGTATATAGGGTCATCATCCCATCTTCCACCAAGAGGAATAAGATTGGATGGCTCTAGTCTGCTCAGGAAGCCTGAGCCACTTGGCGACAATAGATCCAGGTAATCTATCTTGGCATTCTTGTTCCATAGCAGATCAGTGAAGGCGAATTTAATATTCTTATAAAGCCTGTTAGGGTATGCTGCGTAAACTCTCCACTCAATAAAGTTGGTCAGAATGCCCCAATAGACGCCCTTTGATTCGCGCAGCTGTGAAGCTTGCTATCCAAGAATCTGTAGCAATCTTAGTGTATAGAGTGACTGAACATGCTCCTCGGAGTTCGAGTGAGCTTTATTTGCTTTAAATTCCTCAATTAGATCTTTAATTAACTTGGTTTGACTTGATGTCGGCATTGGTTCTCGATACGTGCATTAAACAAAACATGCTAGGTGCTGGCAGCAATGTGGCAACTGTCCTGATGATCTGGCCAACGCTCATCATCACCCGCCCGCAGAAATCTTTGTAGCCATGCCGTACCTGGAAATCGGGTCGGGTGAATGATGTTGTTAGGCCTCCAGCTCCGAAAGAATCTTGTTTAGAGCAAGGCGGAGCGGGAGCCGGCGCTGGTGGCGCGGCCTCAGCCCTGGGGCGGTGAGCTTGCCAGCTTCTGTGCCAGAGCCGTGGAGAGCCGCCTCAGCGCCGCTGACATCTCGCCGGCGGGGATCGCCACGCTTATCAACGTGGGGCCCGTCATCCCGTTGGATCGCCAGCGGCCCAGGCAGCTCCAGAGCTCCTCCTCGTTCTCCACCCGCTCCGCGGCGCTGAAGCCCATCGCCAGGGCCAGCTCCCGGTGGGCAAGCGGCTGCACATCGTTGAACGGACCATCGAGGATGGGTCGCTCGGTGCCATAGCCGCCGTTGTCGAGCACGAGCACCAGGGCGGGAATGGCATAGCGGGCCAGGGTGGCCAGCTCGTTGGCGCACATCAGCAGGGCGCCGTCGCCGAGAAGCACCACGGGCGGGCGTTCCGGGCAGGCTCCCCAGGCCCCCACGGCGGCGGGCAGGGCGAAGCCGAGGGAGGCCCAGAAGCTGCTGGCGAGGAAATGGCTGTCTTCCCTGAGGCGCAGATCGGCAGCGCCGAAGAGGGCATCGCCGGGATCCGCCAGCACGGTGGCCTCGGCGGGCAGGACGGCTTCAATCGCCGCCATCAACCGCTCCACCCCCACCGGCTGGTCGGGCGCCGGCTCGAAGGCGGCGGCAGGCGCGGGGCCATGGGCGGCAAGCGGCAGGGGGGCGGGCTCCGGCGCGCCCGCCTCCGCCCAGATGCGCAGCAGGGTGAGGGGATCGAGATTCTCGTTGCGCGCCTCGGCCGTGCGCAGCCCTCCCTCCAGGTCCACCTGCAGCACGTGGGCGGGATCCAGCGCCATGGTGAAGACACCGGTGTCGAGGTCGTTGAGGGGCTGGCCGAGCACCAGCAGGCCGTCGCTGCTCTCCACGCGCTCGCGCAGCTGCGGCGGCCCCATCGCCCCCTCGTAGATGCCCAGCACCTGGGGATGGCTCTCGGGCAGGAGGGACTTGCCCGAGAGGCTGGTGGCCAACTCCCAGCCCTCCCGCTCCAGGATCTGTTGCAGCAGGGGCTGCAGGCGGAAGCGGGCCAGCTCCACGCCTCCGAGCACCAGGGGGCGCTGGCGGCTGCGCATCCAGGCCAACCACCGCTCCCCCTCGCGCCGCAGACCCTCCGGGATCGCCAGGGGGGCAGGGGCGGGCGGGGCCAGATCGATCGGCCAGGAAATCTCCCGGTTGAGACAATCGGCCGGAAGCTCCAGGTAGCCCGGGCGGGATTCGCGCCGCATCCCCTCCAGCACCCGCACCAGCTCCTGGGCGGCGGTGCGACCGGAATCGAGCACCGCGCTCGCCACCGTGACCTCCCGGAAGAGGCGTAGCTGGGTTTGATCCGCCCGGATGCGGTGGTGCAGCAGGGGGTGCTCCACCCTCTCCCGCAGACCCGGGGCGCCGGAGATCACCAACAGGGGGGAGCGTTCGGCGTAGGCACCGGCCACCGGATTGAGCAGCTTCAGAGCACCGACGCCGTAGGTGACCACCGCAACGCCCAGCCCCTGCAGACGCCCGTGGGCATCGGCGGCGAAACCGGCCCCCTCCTCCCCTGCCGTGCAGATCAGATCGATCGGCGAGGCCTGCAGGGCGGCAAACAGGCCCAATACATAGTCACCCGGCACTCCGTAGACGCGCCGCACACCTCGTTGCCGCAGGGCTTCGATCAGCGCGGCGACGATCTGCATGACAGGCAAGCGGAGATCGTCCGATCATGGAGTGGCGTTGGGGGCAGCAACTGTCCTGTAAGGGAAGCAAGTTTTCCTCACCCCAACCTCCGCCCCAGCTGATCGGCCGCCTTCAGCGCCGCCACCAACGCTTCGGCGGTCACGGGGAAGGGTTCGTTGTGGCTGGATTCGCCGGGGATGACGCTGCGAGCGGCGATGCGTTGCAGCTGGTCGTCACTGTTGGCGTCGACCCCCACCTCGGCCAGGGTGATCGGCAGACCCACCGCCTTTTGGTAGTGCAGGATCTCGTTGATTTCGGTTTGCGGTTGGCCTTCTAACACCAACTGGGTGAGCAGCCCGAAAGCCACCTTCTCTCCATGGATGTAATCGTGGCTGCCTGGAATCTCGGTGATGCCGTTGTGCACGGCATGGGCCACTGCCAGGCCGCCGCTTTCGAAGCCCAGGCCAGACAGCAGGTTGTTGGCCTCCACCACCCGTTCCAACGCTGGGGTGGGGGCGCCGGCCTCCACCGCTGCGCAGGCCGCCGGTCCATCGGCCAGCAGGATGTCACAGCAGAGCTTGGCCAGGGCGCTGCTGGTGCTGCTGGGCAGGCCTCCCACCATGTTGTGGCTGCAGCTCTGGCGCACACTGCGGGCCTCGAACCAGGTGGACAGGGCATCGCCCAGCCCTCCCACCAGCTGGCGCTTCGGGGCGCGGGCCACCACCTGCGTATCCACCAGCACCAGCAGCGGATGGCGGTTGAAGAAACGGAACCCCGTCACGCTGCCGCCCTCGGAGTAGATCACCGACAGGGCGCTACAAGGGGAGTCGGTGCTGGCGAGGGTGGGGGTGATGATCGCCGGCAGATTCAGCTCATCCGCCACGGCCCGGGCGGTATCCGAGGCCTTGCCGCCGCCGGCCCCCACCAGGGCCACGGCCTGGCTGCTGCGGGCTTCGGCCACCAGCCGGTTGATTTCCGCCTCGCTGCATTCACCGCCGAAGGCGATCACCACCGGCTCCAGGCCCACCTCCGGCAGTACTTGCTGCCAGATCGGCTGCAGATCCCGTTGGGCCGTGCGGCCGGCCACGAACAGCACCCGGCCGCTCAGCCCCAGCCGCTGCAGCTCCCGCCCCAGCTCATGGGTGGCGCCCGGCCCCTGCACGTAACGCCCCGGGCTGGCGAACACCGTGAGCGGGCGCTGGTGGAAACAGATCACCGAGCTGGTGTGGGCCATGGCAGCGAGCGTGGCAGTGGGAGTTTCATGCTTAGCAAGACCGGGAGACTGGGCCCGCGAAATCCCTGTTCAGCTGAACGCCTTCGCCAACTCCCCAAGCCGCTGCAGAAATAAGTCCTGCCCCGCCTGCACATGCGCCTGCCAGCTCGTCCCGGAATCCCGGTCGGCGTGGTCGGAGATGTACTTAAACGAGCGCCAGGGGATCCCCTCCCGCTGGCAGACGGAGGCGATTGCGAACAGTTCCATGTCCACCACCTCCACGCCGTGTTGCAGCAGCCAGGGATCCACCGCCGTTACGAAGCGATCGCCGCTGCCGCAGACCACGCCATCGGTGCCGGAGTCGAGCTGGAAGGGGCCCGGGGAGAAGGGAGTCTGGCCCCGGGGTGCCAGGGGTTCGGCCTCCATGTCCACCTGCAGCACGCGGCGGATCTCCACCAGTCCCGCCAGGGAGGGGTTGA
The DNA here is from genome assembly GCA_046342815.1 of Cyanobacteriota bacterium. Taxonomy (GTDB): domain Bacteria; phylum Cyanobacteriota; class Cyanobacteriia; order PCC-6307; family Cyanobiaceae; genus Cyanobium. The sequence goes on along the minus strand of JBKDOV010000066.1, from coordinate 1,537 downwards.
GGCCGCCCGCTGTGCCGTAGTTCACCACGAGCTTCGGCCGCTGTCGCTGCAGCTGCCGGGTGAGGGCATAAGCCGCGTTGAGCTTGCCGAGGCCCGTGTGCAGCACGCCGGGATGGTCGAGTTCCTCGGGAAGGGCCGCCACGATCAGGATCGATGGCAACTCCCCCGGTTCGGGCGGGATCGGCATTAAAGGGAGGATGCGGCTGGAACTCACCATTGCAGAGTGACGGCAAAAGCCGCCTCGCGATGCACGCCTCCCTCCGCCGCCAGCTGCTGCATCTGGCTACCGATCTGGCGGAGCTGGTGGAAAACCCCAGCGATCTCCCCCACGGTTTTGATCTTCTCACCCGCAGCTACACCACCCCGGCCGCGGATGCTGCCCGCGCCGCCCTGAGGGCCGACCCCGCCATCTCCCCGCTGGTAGCGGAGCGCTACTGGGGGGTGTGGCCGTCGCAGGCGGAGCTGCTGGCCCTGCCGGCGGAGAGCCTTGGCCATCGCTACGCCACCTGGTTCACGAACGCCGGCGGCCAGCCCCTGCCCGAGCCGGTGCTGGCGCCGGGCACCGATGGCGACGACACCTGGCTACACCAGCGGGTGCGCCGCACCCATGACGTGTGGCATGTGGTGAGCGGCTGCCCGCCGAGCCCGGCCGGCGAGGCGGCCCTGAGCGCCATCAACGTGATGCAGCTGCGCTGGCCCGGCAGCGCCATGCTGCTTGGCGCTGACCTGCTGCACCGCTGCCTGGCGGGGCCAGCGGATGATGAACCCGACGTGGGTCTGACGACGGCCTTTGGTCTGAAGCTCGGGGCCGTGTGCGCGCCGCTGCTGGCCCAGCGGTGGGAAGAGGGCTGGGAGCGGCCGCTGGCGGAGTGGCGCGAGCAGTTGGGGATCGCTGCGCTGGTGGCGCGCAGTCCGTTTGCGGCGCAGTAATGCTGCTTACTTTAGTGACGTGCGATTGAGCCGGCAACGGCAAGGTGCTCGTCTAGTCACTTCAAATTGATCGGCGATTTCCTCAGGTAGCACGTGGGCTATACAGGAATCTACAAAGCCTTAGGGAGACTCTGGAAAACCCAGCCCATCTGCGCGAAAATAAGCCTGTACCCGCAGGTCTGGACTGGGTTAATGGGCGGCAAGCAGCTTGGCTTCTCGGATTACAAGCTCACCACAGCCAAGAAGCAGACCAAACGGGAGAAGTTTCTCTCTGAGATGGAGGTGGTGGTGCCGTGGCAGGTGCTGATCGACTTGATCGAGCCCCACTACCCAAAAGCGAGCAAGAAAGGCGGCCGACCTCCGTATCTGCTAGCCACGATGTTAAGGATCCACTTGCTGCAGCAGTGGTATTCGCTGAGCGATCCGGCGATGGAAGAGGCATTGATCGAGGTTCCCACCATGCGCCGGTTTGCCGGCATCGAGCTGATCAGCGATCGGATCCCCGATGAGACCACGATCCTCACCTTCCGCCACCTGCTGGAGAAGCACGGGCTGGGCGAGCAGATCTTTGACACCGTCAAGGCGCTCCTGGCTGCTCGGGGCGTAA
>JBKDOV010000065.1:0-25649 GCA_046342815.1 Cyanobacteriota bacterium | reverse complement strand
CCTGCCGCTCGCTCAGGCCGGGCCGCGCCACCTGGCGCGCCAGCTCATGGGCCTCGGCGGAGATGCGGCAGGCCTCCCGCATCCGCGCCATCTCCTCGGGATCCTTGCGCAGCCGCAACTCGTGCAGGATCGGGCAGGGCGACACCAGGCCCAGGGCCGCCTGGCCGCTGCGGGGGGCGCGATCCAGCTGGCGGGCCCAGGCCTCCAGCACCAACGGCTCCACCTGGGGATGGCGGCCCACCCGGAAGGCGATCGCCTCCGCACCCTCCAGGTAGCCCGCCAAGCGCTGGCCCAGCGACCGCCCTGGGACCACGATGGGGCGGAGGGCATCGCCTTCCGGGTGGGCCGCCATCCCCAGGTGGAGCCCCTGGTGCTCGGGGCCTGGGCCCGCCAGCTGGATCGGGCGCCCCGCAGCGGCACGGCGGCCCTCGGGCTGGTGGCCCCCTGTCCGCTGCTACATGAGCTGCGGCTCCGCAAGACGCCCGAGGAAATGGCGCGGATGCGCGAGGCGGCGCGGATCTCGGCCGAGGCCCATGAACTGGCGCGCCAGGTGGCGCGGCCCGGTCTCACGGAGCGCCAGGTGCAGGCGGTGATCGAGCAGCATTTTCTCGAGCAGGGGGCTCGCGGTCCTGCCTACGGATCGATCGTGGCCGGAGGCGACAACGCCTGCGTTCTGCACTACACCGCGAACAACGCGCCGTTGCGGGATGGGGATCTGCTGTTGATCGACGCCGGCTGCAGCCTGCCGGATTACTACAACGGTGACATCACCCGCACCTTCCCGATCAACGGGCGGTTCAGCGGCGAGCAGCGGGCTCTCTACGAGCTGGTGCTGGCGGCCCAGGAAGCGGCCGTGGCGGTGGTGGCGCCCGGCCAGACCGCGGAGGGCGTGCATGACACCGCGGTGCGGGTGCTGGTGGAGGGCCTGCTGGAGCTGGGTCTGCTGAGCGGTTCGGTGGACGGCGTGATCGAACAGGGGGCTTTCCGCCACCTCTACATGCATCGGACCGGCCACTGGCTGGGGCTCGATGTGCACGATGTGGGGGCGTACCGGCTGGGGGAACACCATGTGGCGCTGGAGCCGGGCATGGTGCTCACCGTGGAGCCGGGGCTTTATGTGAGCGATCGCCTGGCGGTGCCGGAGGGCCAACCCGCCATCGACGAGCGCTGGAAGGGGATCGGCATCCGCATCGAGGATGACGTGGCCGTGACCGACCACGGCCACGAGAACCTCACGGCGGCGGCCCTGAAGGCGCCGGTGGCAATGGAACGTTGAGGCGGAGCGCCGTCAGCACCTGGCGGGTGTGCTCGATCACCGCATCGGCGCCGGCCTGCCGCAGCTTCTGCTCGTAGCTGCGGCGGATCGGTTCCTGCCCGGGGACGTGCAGATGGGGGGGCGCCACCGCCAGGCTGAGGAACCGTTGCTCCGGCAGCTGCTGGCGGGCGCGCTGCACCGTGAGCACGTCGGCCACCGTGTCGCCCAGGTAGGCCACCGGTGGGGCCTCCGGCCCGAGCGGTTGGCCGGCCAGCTCGTGGGCCAGCCGGATCAGACCGGTGGGATCGGGTTTGTCGGGGGCCTCCCCCATGGCGAGGAACCGGGCCTGCCCCAGCCCCAGGCGCTGCTGCAGCACATAGCGCACCGAAGGCGGCTCGGCGCCGCTCACAAATCCCCAGGCGATCCCGGCCTGGTCGAGGTTGTCGAAGAAAAGCGGCTCGACGAGCAGCGGTTCATCGCCGATGAAGCCCTGCCAGGCGGCCGGATCGCCCTCGGGATCGCCGCCGAAGTAGAAGCCGTTGAAGACGTCCACCAGGGCTTCGAAGGCAGGCAGCTCGGCCAGGCCGCCGCGGCGCAGCAGTTCCAGGGAGGCGTACCAGTCGTTGTTCCAGCAGCCTTCGGCCTTGAGGGCATCGATGCTGCCGGGCTCGGGCCGCACACCGCTGTAGTGGTGGACCGTTTCCACGATCGCCCGGCGGTAGCTGCCCGCCACATCCCTGATCACGCCGTCGATGTCGAAAAGCAGAACGGCGTGGGGCTTCAGGGGGGTGGCGGCGACTGGGCTGGTAGGTTAGTCGTTTGGCTTACCCCCTTTGAGCGCCGAAACCATGACAGCCCTTGAAAGCGCCACCGCCGGCGACAACGACGTCGCCACTGAGGTGACCGCGGCTGCCGCTGTTCCCGCCGATGCAGTCGGTGCGGCCAGCGACACCGCCCAGGGCCGTCCTGTTCTGCGCGGAGGCAGCGCGGCGCTGGCCACGGCCACCATCGATGAGGACGGTGTGCCCTCCGGTTACACCCCCAAGGCAGATGAGGGTCGCTTCCTGCTGAAGATCCTGTGGCTGCCCGACAACGTGGCCCTCGCCGTGGATCAGATCGTGGGCGGCGGCCCCAGCCCCCTCACCGCTTATTTCTTCTGGCCCCGGGAAGATGCCTGGGAAACCCTCAAGAGCGAACTCGAGGGCAAGAGCTGGATCACCGACAACGAGCGGGTGGAAATTCTCAACAAGGCCACCGAGGTGATCAACTACTGGCAGGAAGAAGGCCGCGGCAAATCGCTCGAGGAAGCGAAGGTCAAGTTCCCCGATGTCACCTTCTGCGGTACCGCCTGATCGGCGCTGCCGGTTGCAGTTGCCTGTTGCAGAGAGCAAAGAGAGGCGCCCCATCGCAGGGCGCCTTTTTCATGGACAGGTCATCAGCCTGTTTCCGGTTTCATGACCGGTTGGCGGCGGCATCGCGCTCGAACTGGGCCGCGGCGTCGGCTGTGGCCCCATTGGCGAACAGAGCTTCGAGCAGCGAGGCACTGATCGTGAACGTGTCGAGGCCGGCCGCCGCCAGACGGCTGATGTCGGAGGGCTGGCGCAGGCTGGCCACCAGCAGCCGCAGCTGCGGCTGAAGCGAGGGCAGCATCTGCTGCATCGTGATCAGTTCGGCGTGGCCATCCCGCCCCTGATCACAGATCCGTCCCAGGTAGGGGGCGATGTAGCGCGCCCCCAGGGCGGCGGCGATAGTCACCTGGGCGGCCTCGTAGCAGGCGGTGAACGTGACCGGGATCGCAGCGGCGGTCAGATCACGGGCAGCGGCGCAGCCGGCCAGGGTGAGCGGCAGCTTCACCACCACTCCGGCGTGGTCAGGTGAGCTGGCAAGACCCGCCAGGGCGTGGCCACAGGCGGTCAGGGAAGGATGGTCAGGGCCCCAGGCCTGCAGGTGAATCTCCCGGCAGCCCAGATCCAGGGCCTGCAGAGTGAGTTCCCGTAGATGGGGCAGCCTGCAGGGCTGATTGGCCCTGAGCAGCAGAGTGGGGTTGGTGGTGACCCCGTGGAACAGGCCCGTGGGCAGCCAGCGGGTCCAGACTTCGGGGTCGGCGCAGTCGAGGAAGAGACGCAGGCTCATCGAAGGGCCTGCGGCGCTCAGCTGCCGACGCTCGCCTGGTAGCGGGCCCGGGCGCGGCCGAGCTGGGTTTCGGCCTTGAGTTTTTCGGGGCTGGAGGGCTGACCCTCAAGCGCGGAGGCCGCCTGGCGGGCTGCTTCCAGCTCCCGTTCGGCGGCGGCGCGATCGATGGCGCTGCCGAGTTCGGCACCGTTCACCAGCACGGTGACCTCGTTGGCTTCCACTTCAGCAAAGCCACCCATCAGGGCGATGGACTGCCAGCTGTTGCCTTCCCGCACCCTCAGCACACCGCTTTCCAGGGCCGTGAGCATCGACACGTGGCCGGTGAGGATGCCCACCTGGCCGGTGGTGCTGGGAAGGATCACTTCGTCGGCGTTGCCATCGAAGACGCTCTTGTCGGGAGCGAGAACGCGCAGGGTGAGGGTCATGGGAAGGGCCCGCACTGCGGGCGCACCTAGGGAGAGTGGGGGAAGGAGGAGAAAGGGGAGCCCAGGAGAGTCGCTGCCGGGGCTCCGTTCCGGGATCAGCCCTTGGCTTCAGACTGGATCTTGGCAGCCTTGGCCTTGACCTCGTCGATGTTGCCCACCAGGTAGAAGGCAGCTTCCGGCAGATCGTCGAGCTCGCCGGCCAGGATCATGTTGAAGCCGTTGATGGTCTCTTCGAGCTTCACGTACTTGCCAGGCATGCCGGTGAAGATCTCTGCCACAAAGAAGGGCTGGGAGAGGAACTTCTCGATCTTGCGGGCGCGGTCCACCGTGCGGCGATCGTCTTCGGAGAGTTCGTCCAGACCAAGAATCGCAATGATGTCCTGCAGTTCCTTGTAGCGCTGCAGGGTGGACTGCACGGCGCGGGCGGTGCGGTAGTGCTCATCGCCCACAACAGCCGGCTGGAGCATTGTGCTGGGGGAATCCAGGGGATCCACAGCGGGGTAGATGCCCTTGGAGGCCAGGCCGCGGCTGAGCACGGTGGTGGCGTCGAGGTGGGCGAAGGTGGTGGCCGGTGCGGGGTCGGTCAGGTCGTCGGCGGGCACGTAGACGGCCTGGATCGAAGTGATCGAACCTTCGAGGGTGGAAGTGATGCGCTCCTGCAGGGCGCCCACGTCGGTGCCGAGGGTCGGCTGGTAGCCCACAGCCGAGGGCATGCGGCCCAGCAGAGCGGACACCTCGGAGCCGGCCTGCACAAAGCGGAAGATGTTGTCGACGAACAGCAGCACGTCCTGCTTGTTCACATCGCGGAAGTGTTCGGCCATGGTCAGAGCCGACAGACCCACGCGCATGCGGGCGCCGGGGGGCTCGTTCATCTGGCCATAGCAGAGGGCCACCTTCGACTTGGAGAGGTCCTCGGCGTTGATCACACCGGATTCCTTGAATTCCTCGTAGAGGTCGTTGCCTTCGCGGGTGCGCTCGCCCACGCCGGCGAACACGGACACACCACCGTGTTCCTTGGCGATGTTGTTGATCAGCTCCTGGATGAGCACGGTCTTGCCGACGCCGGCACCACCGAAGAGGCCCACCTTGCCGCCCTGGCGGTAGGGAGCCAGCAGGTCGATCACCTTGATGCCGGTCTCGAACACCTTGGGCTTGGTCTCAAGCTCGGTGAGCTTGGGGGCTTCGCGGTGGATCGGAGCGGAAAGGGTGGTGCTGACCGGACCCTTCTCGTCCACGGGCTCGCCGAGCACGTTGAAGATGCGGCCGAGGGTGGCTTCACCCACGGGCACGGAGATCGGAGCGCCGGTGTCGATGGCATCCATGCCACGCACGAGACCGTCGGTGCTGCTCATGGCCACGGCGCGGACGCGGTGATCGCCCAGCAGCTGCTGCACCTCGGCGGTGAGGGCCACGTCCTGGCCGGCGGAGTTCCTGCCCTCGATGCGCAGGGCGTTGTAGATGCGGGGCAGCTTGCCGGCGGGGAATTCCACGTCGAGCACCGGACCGATCACCTGCTTGACGATGCCTTTGGTGCCGGAAGCGGCGGGAGCAGCAGCAGCCATATGTAAGGAAGGTGGCGGGGAGGCGTAAAAGCGGGTTCCATACCCGCCTGAAGCGGCGCAACCTTACCACCGCACCTTTCCCTGCCAGGGCTGCCGCCGCGCCGCCGCAGTCGGCGGTTCGGTCACCCGAACTCCCGGCCGGCTGGCGCCGGCACCCCCCTGGGGCATAAGTTGGCACTCGATGGACGTGAGTGCTAACCCGTCCTCATCCAACGGCTGCGATTCAGGAAGCCCAGCGAATCCGGAACTCCGATCCGGGCGCTGAGCCCCATCCATCCAGCCGTCCATCGCGTCAATTCCCCGCGTATTCCCATGGCAGCTGTTTCCCTCAGCGTCTCTACCGTCAAGCCCCTCGGCGACCGCATCTTCATCAAGGTGTCCGAATCCGAGGAGCGCACCGCCGGCGGCATCCTTCTGCCCGACACCGCCAAGGAAAAGCCCCAGGTGGGTGAGGTGGTCCAAGTGGGCCCTGGCAAGCGCAACGACGACGGCTCCCGTCAGTCCCCTGAGGTGAGCGTCGGCGACAAGGTGCTCTACAGCAAGTACGCCGGCACCGACATCAAGCTCGGCACCGATGAGTACGTGCTGCTTTCCGAAAAGGACATCCTCGCCATCGTCAACTGAGACGCGGCGTCTCTTTTCGCTTCCGATTCGCTTTCTTCCCTTTCCTTCTTAACCACCCATGGCTAAGCGTATTATTTATAACGAGCAAGCCCGTCGTGCCCTCGAGCGCGGGATCGACATCCTCGCCGAGTCCGTGGCTGTCACCCTCGGCCCCAAGGGACGCAACGTGGTGCTCGAGAAGAAGTTCGGTGCTCCTCAGATCATCAACGACGGCGTGACCATCGCCAAGGAGATCGAGCTTGAGGATCACATCGAGAACACCGGTGTGGCCCTGATCCGTCAGGCCGCCTCCAAGACCAACGACGCCGCCGGTGACGGCACCACCACCGCCACCGTGCTGGCACACGCCATGGTGAAGGCCGGTCTGCGCAACGTGGCTGCCGGCGCCAACGCCATCACCCTGAAGAAGGGCATCGATAAGGCCTCCGAGTTCCTGGTGGGCAAGATCCAGGAGCACGCCAAGCCGATCAGCGACAGCAACGCCATCGCCCAGGTGGGCACGATCTCCGCCGGCAACGACGAAGAGGTGGGCCGCATGATCGCCGATGCGATGGACAAGGTGGGTAAGGAGGGGGTGATCTCCCTGGAGGAAGGCAAGTCGATGACCACCGAGCTGGAGGTCACCGAGGGCATGAGTTTCGACAAGGGCTACATCTCGCCCTACTTCGCCACCGACACTGAGCGCATGGAGGCGGTGCTCGAGGAGCCCTTCATCCTGATCACCGACAAGAAGATCGCCCTGGTGCAGGACCTGGTGCCCGTGCTGGAGCAGATCGCCCGCACTGGTAAACCCCTTCTGATCATCGCCGAGGACATCGAGAAGGAAGCCCTCGCCACCCTGGTGGTGAACCGCCTGCGCGGTGTGCTGAACGTGGCGGCCGTCAAGGCACCTGGTTTCGGAGATCGCCGCAAGGCCATGCTCGAGGACATCGCCGTTCTGACCAACGGTCAGCTGATCACCGAGGACGCCGGCCTCAAGCTGGAGAACGCCAAGGTGGAGATGCTGGGCACTGCCCGCCGCATCACCATCAACAAGGACACCACCACGATCGTCGCCGAAGGCAACGAGGCTGCGGTGAAGGCCCGCTGCGAGCAGATCCGCATGCAGATGGACGAAACCGACTCCTCCTATGACAAAGAGAAGCTGCAGGAGCGTCTGGCCAAGCTGAGCGGTGGTGTGGCCGTGGTCAAGGTGGGTGCCGCCACCGAGACCGAAATGAAGGACAAGAAGCTGCGCCTGGAAGACGCCATCAACGCCACCAAGGCGGCGGTGGAAGAGGGCATCGTTCCCGGCGGTGGCACCACCCTGGCCCACCTGGCTCCGGTGCTCGAGGAGTGGGCGGCTGCCAATCTCTCCGGCGCGGAGCTGATCGGCGCCACGATCGTGGCCTCCGCGCTCACCGCTCCCCTGAAGCGGATCGCTGAGAACGCCGGTGCCAACGGCGCCGTCGTGGCAGAGCACGTGCGCAACAAGCCCTTCAACGAGGGCTACAACGCCGCCACCGGCGAATACGTGGACATGCTGGCCGCCGGCATCGTGGATCCCGCCAAGGTGACCCGCTCCGGTCTGCAGAACGCCGCTTCGATCGCCGGCATGGTGCTCACCACCGAGTGCATCGTGGCCGACATGCCCGAGAAGAAGGAAGCCGCTCCCGCCGGTGGCGGCGGCATGGGTGGCGACTTCGACTACTGATCGAAGCACCATCTGTCAGGGGGAGGGCTTCGGCCCTCCCTTTTTTTGTGCCTCTACGGTGACTGCCGACCCTTCGCCCAGATCCGCTCCAGGGTCTTGCGGAACTCGTCCTCGTTCATCGGACGTGCCAGATCACGCCGTCTCAGGGTGCTGCTGATCCACCAGACCTGGAGACCGCCAAAGGCAAGGGCGACCAGACCCAGTTGGATGTATCCCCAGTTCGGAGGCTCCATCACGCGCGCGCTTGGGTGTATCAGTCGCGATCTTCCATTAGTGCATGGTAGGCAGCGGGGTGCTGGTGCTATCATTGGCGATAGCGCAAGAGTTGGCCTTGGCTCAGATCCTGATCCGTCAGCTTGAGGATCGCGTCGTGGAGATCCTGCGCGCCAAGGCGCAGCGACGCGGGGTTTCGCTGGAGCAGAGCCTGCGTGATCTGCTCACGGCCGCCGCCGCGGAGCACGACGACCGGATCGAACGCCTGGCTGCCTTGCGCCGGCAGACGCCAGCCGCGGGTCGTCGACTGGATGTGTCCGCCTTGATCCATGAGGGACGTGAGCAGCGCTGACCCACGGGTGTGGGTGGTGGATGCCTCGGTGGCGTTCGGTTGGTTCGTGGAAGTACCTGGCAGTACCAAGGCGGTGAAACTTCTGGACGCGGCTCCGCCCGCACGCCTGCTGGCGCCGGATCTGGTGCTGGTGGAGCTCCTCAATGCCGGCTGGAAGGCCTGGCGCGCGGGTGCGATCACCGAGGAGCAGTTCAAAGGCATCGCTGAGCTGGCACCCGGCGTGTTCGTGGAGTTGGTGCCGGCGGCCACCCTGCTGGTCGCGGCACAGCGCTGGAGCCGCCGGCTTGACCATCCCGCTTACGACTGCCTGTACCTGGCGCTGGCTGAGGGGCGCAACGGCCGTTTGATCACCCAGGATCAGTGTTTGTTGAAGCGGCTGGTGGGTGATCCGCAGGCCTGTGGGCTGGCGGTGGATCTCGATGCCTGGTCCAGGCTCGATCTGTAGCTCTGAGGGCGGCGCCGCAGCTTTTTGAGCCGACCAGTGGGGCGCCCGGCCACAAAAAAAGCGGATCCAGCCAGGAACCGCTCGATGACCGTGGTCATTCTATGAACTTCTGTAACACCACCGTGGATCGGGGCGGTTGCCCCCCTTGGCGCCTGTCACTCCTCCGGGCTTTGCTGGGATTCCCTGCCGTTGCTCCATGGCTCTGGTTCCCCGTTGGCGCTACATGACCGACGAGGCCAAGGCGCTCACCAAGCGCACCGCCGTTTCCGCCGCCGTGGTGCTGGTGGTGCTGCTGCTGTTCCGCGGCCTGCTTCCCTGGGTGGCCCTGGCCCTCGCCGGCTGGTGGCTCTGGAAGGCCTTCAACAAGTAAGTCTTCATCAGGTAAGCCCGTACCAGGTGAGCCTTCACGGCACCAGGCCGGCCCGCTTGGTTTCGCTGATCGCGCGGTCGATGCCTTCGGCCAGGGGTTCCGGCAGCTGGGGGGAATAGGCGAAGGCCTGGGATTCAGGCCGCTCGCCGCCGAGCACCAGTTGCAGGCGGCTGCGCTGCCAGCGGGGTGCCCGCTCCCGCACGTAACGCAGCTGCTGTTCATCGGCGAGCACCGCATCCACTTTGTGGTTCTGCAGCATCGCCGGGGCCTCCGCGAGCCTGGGCATGGCTACCACCGTGACCTTGCCCTGCAGTGGCGGGCTGCGCAGCAGCTTTTCGCTGACGCTGCCCGGCCGCGCCGCCACCCGCCGGCCGGCCAGTTCCCCCAGGGACTGCGGCAGCTCCTCGCTCACCGGTGCTTCCCGGAGCACATCCAGGGTGATCGTGCTCACGATCAGGGAGCCGAACACGATCCGGATCAGATAGCTCAGCACTACCAGCCCATGGCCCCGGGTGGTGGTCACCAGCGTGTTGGTGCCAGGCCCCGTGGCCAGCACCTGAAACACCAGGGCATAACGGCGCCACCATTCGCGATTCCTGCCGCCTCGCCCCGCGCCCGCTTCGGCGGTCCAGCCGGGCGGGTGGCCCTGCTCCGTTCGCCACACCGCCACACTCACCAGGCCGATCGCCAGCAGATAGCCGGCCAGCAGTCCCAGCAGCTTGGGATCCAGCATCCCCTTCAGCAGCGCCTGCACCGTGGCCAGGCGGTTGGTCTGCATCAGCAGCGCCACCCCCGATTCCTGGAAAGGCAGGCTGAAGCGGTACGTGCCCACCCGCTCCGGTGTGATCGTGAGGCAGCCCACCCCCACGTCCACCTGGCCGGTGCGCGTGGCCTCCAGCAGCGCCCGGGCATTCGGGTAGGCCTCCAGCAGGAAAGGCAGCCGCTCGCGGCTGGCCACATGGCGCCACAGCTCCACGGCCGAGCCCTGCCAGTGCCCCTGGCCCACCAGTTCCGAACATGGGGGCGAGCCATCCAGTACCCCCACCCGCAGCACTGGTGCCCCCTGGGCCGCCAGTGGCGCGCTCAGGCTGAGCAGCAGCGAGATCCCGATCAGCCGGCCGCTGCGGATCATGCCCACGCCGTCAGGTCCACATGTTGAGGTTCACGCTGTCGGTTCCTCAGAAGGGAAGCCCCGAAGGGGTGGCCGGGCAGGCGGGAATGGTGCTGGGACGGTCGGCGTGCGCGCGCTGCAGTTCCCGCTCCAGCATCGTGATCCTGCTTTCGCGCAGGCAATATTTGCAGCCGCCTGAAGTCTGTAGATGCTTTTCCGGCGTGATGCTGATCTCTTTGACCGGGTGAAGCGTGCAGCGGATTCTGATCGGTGTTTTGTAGCTTTTGTAGAGGATCTGGCTGTAATCGTATTTTTCGCCGAATCGTGACCTGGCTCTTGCCAGAAACGTCTCCTGACTGATCGGGCTTCCCATGACGCAGTAAGGAGAGGGCCCACGGCTGGGCGATTGTATGGGGCTGGTTTGCCGGTTTTTCCAGTCTGTAGGGCATTGCAACCTCCTGCGCAGGGCTTCTGCTCAGGCCCTTGCTCAAGGGGGTGCCTCGAACCACTGGCTCACCACCCCTGGATCGCCGCTGGGATTGCCGTCGCGGGTGATCACGGCATAGCTGCGGCGGTCCGGCGCCCTCCACTGGAACCGGCACAGCCCCAGGCCTGTGTGACTGCAGCTGGCCAGCTCCGGATAAAGGGAACAGCGCCGGTCTGGCAGTTCTCCGGAGCACTGCCGGGGATCCTTCCTGGGCACGTTTCTCCAGCCGGCCGCCAGCAATGAGCGGCGGGCCTTGGTGTAGGCCTGGCCGGCCTGGATCGGTGGGCCCTGGGCATGGGGATCGCCCGCCTGGAGGCAGAGCGCAGCCAGCAGAGGAAGCAGCGAGACGGTGGCAGGGCTGCGCAAGGCCAGGCACCTACGCCCAGAATTCTGATTATGGCCAGCCTCGAAAGAGTTGGCATTCCGTAGCAACGGCTACTGGAAGGGGGGTCTCGGAAAGTTCAGGATGAACTTTCCTGTGCGGATCGCCTGTGCTCCTGGCTGTGGTTTCCCAGAAGGCGGATCTTGCCCTCAGCAGCGCCAACAACGGTTTCGTTTTGATCAGTGCCGCCCTGGTGTTGATGATGACGCCGGCTCTGGCGCTCTTCTACTCAGGGTTCGTGCGCAGCCGCAACGTGCTCAACACCATGGTGATGAGCTTTGCCGCCATGGCTCTGGTGAGTGTGATCTGGGTCGTCTGCGGCTACAGCCTGGCGTTTTCTCCTGGGGTGGGTCGCCTGGCTCCCTTCCTCGGCGGCCTCCAATGGGTGGGGCTTTCCAACTGGGCGGAGCCCTACGGCGATGGCCAGCTCACCCATGGCGCTGTGGCCCTCTTCCAGACCAGCTTCGCGATCATCACGCCGGCCCTGATCTCAGGGGCGGTGGTGGAGCGCATCAGCTTCCGGGCCTGGCTGTTGTTTCTGCTGCTCTGGAGTTTCGCGATCTACATCCCCCTCGCCCATATGGTGTGGGGCCCGGGCGGTTTCCTCGGCCCCGAGGGGCTCGGGGCCCTGGATTTTGCCGGCGGCCTTGTGGTGGAGCTCGCTTCCGGGGTGGCGGCGGCTGTGGCTGCCGTGATGGTGGGGCCGCGGCGCAGTTATCCGAGCCATGCCGCTCCTCCCCACAACGTGCCGTTCATCCTGTTGGGCGCCGGTCTGCTCTGGTTCGGTTGGTTCGGCTTAAACGGCGGCAGTGGGCTGGTGGCAGGCTCCCTGGCCTCCCTGGCCTGCCTCACCACCAATGCGGCAGGGGCTGCCGCCACCGCCACCTGGATGCTGATCGAAACCCTGCAGCGCGGCAAACCCACGGCGGTGGGCCTGGCCACCGGAGCGGTGGCCGGCCTGGTGGCGATCACGCCGGCGGCGGGCTTTGTTTCCCCCCTTGCCGCCGTGGTGATCGGTGTGCTGGCGGCCCTGGTCTGCAGTTTCATGCTGCAGCTCAAGAATCGGCTGCGGATCGACGACAGCCTTGATGTACTGCCGGTGCATGGCATGGCCGGCCTGCTCGGCACTCTGCTCACCGGCGTTTTTGCCCTGCGCAGCCTCAATCCCGCCGGTGCTGATGGCCTGATCTCGGGCCGCTTTGAGCAGCTGTGGATTCAGTCGAAGGCCGTGGGATTCACGATCCTCTGGGTGGGGGTGGGCACCTATGTGGTGTTGCAATTGATTCGTCAGTTCGTGCCGCTCAGGGTCAGCGATACCGAAGAACGTCAGGGTGTGGATATCACCGTTCACGGCGAAGAGGCCTACAACACCGAATTCACCGGTTGATGTTGTCAGGCCTGGATGGGGCTCACACCAGGTGGGTGATCAGCTCCACGAGCATCAGCCCCAGCAGCGCCATGGCGGCGAGCAGGGAGTTGGATCCGGATGAGCCGTACACGGGCCGCTCCCAGGGAATGACCGAATCCTAAAGGAAATCCGAAGACGGACCGGGTTGCGAAACCCTTTCGTACCGAATCCCTACATCCCTTCATGGAAGCCTCTCGTTTTATGAGGCTTCCGGGGTGAACAGCAGGGCCACGCCGTTGTTGCAGTAGCGCTTGCCGGTGGGGCGGGGGCCGTCATTGAAGACGTGGCCCTGGTGGCCGCCGCAGCGGCGGCAGTGGTACTCGGTGCGCGGCACGATCAGCTTGAAATCCACCTTGGTGACCACGGCCCCCGGCAGCGGTTCCCAGAAGCTGGGCCAGCCGGTGCCGCTCTCATATTTCGCGCGGGAGCTGAACAGCGGCAGGCGGCAGCCCGCGCATTCAAACGTGCCGGGGCGCTTCTCCTTATTGAGGGGGCTGCTGAGCGGGCGTTCGGTTCCTTCCTTGCGCAGCACCTCATAGGCGGCGGGGCTGAGCCGTTTCTTCCATTCGGCATCGCTCAGATCCCAGGCGGGATCCCCGGCTCGTGAGGCTGCCTCCGCCCTGCCGGGCGCCAGGAAAGGGAGCCCTCCGAACAGCGAAATGCCTAGAACTCCTGCGATCCGATCCAAGGCGGTGCGCCGGGTCATGTCCATCTCAGCCCAGCCAGCCGGCACTCAGCACCACCGCCAGGCCCAGGAACAGGGCAAGCAGGGTCCAGCTGATCCGGTTGAGGGTGTTTTCGGCGCTGCGGGCGCTGGTGAACATCGATCCACCGCTGGAGGCCAGGCCCCCCATGCCATCGCCCTTGGGGCTGTGGAGCAGAACACTGATGATCAGCAGGACGCCACTGAGCATCCACAGCCAGGAAAAAACGTTGCGAAGCATGGGCTCAGGGGGGAAGTCAGACCCCGAGGGTCTGGGGGATGCGGCTGGTCTGGCTCGGGTTGCCGGCAGGCAGGATCAATGACTCGCCGGTCATGCGCAGGGGCTTGGGCAGCCCCAGGATGTCGAGCAGGGTAGGCGCGATGTCGGCCAGACCGCCTTCGTCCCGCAGCTGCACGTTGGTGCCATGGCCGGGCAGCTTCCGCTTCTCGCCCTCCACCAGAATCACCGGCACGGGGTTGGTGGTGTGGGCGGTCCAGGGGCGGCCGTCAGGACCCTGCATCACCTCGGCATTGCCGTGGTCGGCGGTGATCAGCAGCGTGCCGCCCATCCGGTTCGTGGCCTCCATCAACTTGCCCACGCAGCGATCGACCATGCCGATCGCCTCGATCGTGGCCTCCATCTGGCCGGTGTGGCCCACCATGTCTGGATTGGCGTAGTTGATCACCACCAGCGAATAGATGCCCTTGTTGATCGCTGCGATGCAGGTCTCGGTGAGCTTCTCCGCCGACATCGCCGGGGCCTGGTCGTAGGTGGCGACGCGAGGAGAGGGCACCAGATGGCGATCTTCACCGGGGAAGGCCTGCTCGATTCCCCCATTCATGAAGTAGGTGACGTGAGGATATTTCTCGGTTTCGGCGGTGCGGAACTGGCGCAGCCCTTGCTCGGAAACGACCTGGCCCAGCAGGCCGTCCAGCGATTCCGGCGGAAAAGCAACGGCCACTGGCAGTCCCTGCTCGTACTGGGTGAAGGTCACCACATGCAGCGGGGTCAGCAAGGTGCGCTCAAAACCGCTGAATTCGGGCAGCACCAGGGCGCGCATCAGTTGCCTCACCCGATCCGGCCGGAAGTTGAAGCAGATCAGGCCATCGCCAGGCTCGAGCAGATCCGGGGCCAGGCGCACCGGTTTGATGAATTCGTCGGTGATGTTCTCGGCATAGGAAACCTCAAGGATCTCCGCAGGCGTGAGGGTGCTGATCTCAGACGGTTCGGTGAGCAGCCGATAGGCTTTTTCGGTGCGGTCCCAGCGGTTGTCGCGGTCCATCGCCCAGTAGCGACCGCAGATCGTGGTGATCCGGCCGACACCGGCCTGATCGATCAGCTCCTGAACCCTGGCCAGGAACTGGGCGGCATTGGTCGGGGCCGTGTCGCGCCCGTCCGTGATCACGTGCACGCACACTTCGGTCAGGCCCCGGGCCGCCGCCCAGCGCAGAAGGCCTCCCAGGTGTTCCACGTGGCTGTGGACTCCGCCGTCGGAGCAGAGACCGATCAGATGAAGCCGCTTGCCGGAGGCCAGCAGCTGGTCGGCAAGGGCATTAAGGGAAGGGTTGGCCGCCATGCTGCCGTCCTGCACGGACTGGCTGATCCGCACCAGCTCCTGGCGGATGATCCGGCCCGAACCGATCGTCAGGTGCCCCACCTCGGAATTGCCCATCTGGTTGTCGGGCAGGCCCACGGCACCACCGCTGGCTTCGATCAGCGTGTGGGGGTAGGCATGCCACAGGGCATCCATCACCGGAGTCTGGGCGGCTCGGATAGCGTTATGGGCATCATCGTGGCGAAAGCCCCAGCCATCGAGAATGGCGAGAACAACGGGGGCAATCGTGGGGGATTGCGTATACGACGGGGTCGTCGGGGCGGTGGTTGCTGGAACCGGGTCGCCGGGATGGGTGGTGGGCTTGGGAGAAGGAATTGCTGTCACCCTTACGGCCAGATGTAGTCACGACGTCTCCACCGCCAACCTACAGCCAACCCTGACCCTGCCCGATCGGGAGCGGGCCACGTCAGCCTTTGGTCACACGCGACGCCCGATGGGATCCGCCTCCCCCTTGGTTAGCCTCCGCCGAACCACCTCCCCCCGATGAGCACACCCCGTAGGCTCGAACTTCTCTCCGGGCAGGATCTGGGCCGCACCCTCGACCGTCTCGCCTCCCAGGTGCTGGAGAGCGTGGCCGACAGTCGCGATCTGTTGCTGCTCGGCATCCCGACCCGCGGGGTGGCCCTGGCCAGGGTGCTGGCGCGAAGGCTGGAATCGATCTGCGGCCATGGCATCGACCACGGCAGCCTCGATCCCACCTTCCATCGCGACGACCTCGAGAGGGTCGGTACCCGGCTGGTGGAAGCCACCCAGCTCCCCGCCAGCCTCGATGGCCGCCAGGTGGTGCTGGTGGATGACGTGATCTTCACCGGCCGCACGGTGCGGGCGGCCCTCGAAGCCCTGCAGGCCTGGGGGAGGCCCCGGCGCGTGCTGCTCCTGGCGATGGTGGACCGGGGCCACCGGGAGTTGCCCATCCAGCCTGATTTCTGCGGTCGGGTGGTGCCCACCGCCCGCCAGGAGACGATCCAGCTCTGCCTGGAGGAGATCGACGGCGAAGAGGGCGTGTACCTGCTCAAGCCCTGATCCGGCCAGGCCCTGATCGCGCAGCCCTGATCGGTCAGACCGCTTCCAGTTCGTCGGCCCGGAAGTGGGCCCGGAATTTGCCGAAGGCCACCACCACCGGCAGGTTGGGGCTGATCGGCCGACCTTTCCAGTCGTTCAGCACCTGGAACACCTCCCCCTGCTGACCTTGCAGATCGAAGGCTTCGCCGCGGTGCTGAGGGTGATGAAACACCACCACGCTCTGACTCACCCTGACCTGATCGCCTGGTTCCATGCCCTTGGCCTTGCTTGGGGGCAATCCTGTCACGCGCCAGGGTGACCTGCCGGTCCCTAGGGCTTCTGGCAGGCGCTTTCCGGGCCGGCCTCCACCACCCGGCCGCCGAGTTCGGCGCAGGCCTGCTGGAACGCCTGCCAATCGTTCACGCCGGCGGCGATGCGTCGCTGCACCAGGGCATCGAGCTGGTCCACCGGCACCGAATGGGCCAGCTCCCCTTCGCCGTGGTTGTCGTGTTCCTTCTCTTTGCCCTTCAGGCTCTGGATGCCAGCCTGGGCCTTCTGCTTGAGGGGCACACCGCGCTGCTGCCACCAGGGGTGATCGATGCGGTTGAGGGCGTCGAGGGCCTCCCACCAACGGGCCTGGCCCACCAACCGATCGGCCCGCTCCAGCTGCAGGCGGTTGCGGTTCCAGATCTCCAGCATCTCCTGCTTGAGCAGGCTGGCTTCGCCTTTGGCTGGGAGGGGGGCGGCGGCGGCCAGGGCCCCCTCGAGGTCGCCCGCCTGAAACAGGCGGCTGGCGCGGTTTCTCAGTTCCTGCCCCCAGGCGGTGAGTCGTCTGCGGGCCTCGGCATCCTGGGGATGGGCCTCCACCAGCTGCTGCTGGAGGGTGAGGGCCTCCCGCCACTGCTTTGCCTGCCAGAGCTGGAGGGCCCGCTGCCGCCGGCACCGGTCCGGATCCAGTCGGGAGTGGCCCGGCAGCCAGGAGAGGGCCGCCAGCTGGTTGCCATAGCGCAGGCACTCTTCCAGCCGGCCGGCGGCCGCGGCCTGCTCCAGCCTTGCGTTGAGGTTGCGTTCCCAGCCGTAGAGGACCCCGATGGCCAGAGCAACCGCGGCGAAGCCAAGGGTCCAGCGCAGGGAGGGTCGCAACGGCCGCAGCACGGTCATGGGGTGGGGCAGTCCATGGTGGCTCAGCGCACCGGGCCGAGGCGGAGCTGTTGTCTGGCCTGGGTTTCCAGATCCTCCACCTCCACCTGCAGTTCGCCCTGGTCATCGATGCCGAACCGCAGCCGCAGCCGGTCCACCCCCTGCCGGCCCGGCGGATCCAGTTGCACGGTGGCGGGGCCGCCGGGCCAGGGGCGCACGGCGGCCTCCCCGGCGGGACGGGCCCGCAGCACCGGCAGGCCATTTTCGAACAGCACTTCGGCCCGTTGTTCCGGCAGCGGTTCCCCCAGCACCAGCTCCAGTTGTTCCTGGCCCTCCCGACTGCAGGCCAGCACCAGCTCCAGGGGGGCTTCGGTGGGCCAGCTCTGGCCCGACACGAACAGCGGGTGCCAGTGGTGGCAGCCGCTGCGGCGCTCCCAGCAGCGCAGCGACACGCCGCGGGCCAGCACGTCCCGCAGCTGCACCCCCGGGGTGAGGGCCAGGGCACCGAGGGCCACCGCCTCCACCGGGCGCTCGGCCCGGATCGGCACATCGGGGCAGCGGGCCTCCAGCCAGTGGCGGATCAGGGGCATGCGGCTGCTGCCCCCCACCGGCAGCACCGCATCGATGCGCTCCAACTCCAGGCCCTCGCGCCGGCCGGCCGCCAGCACGCTCTCGAGCAGGTGATCCAGCTGGGCGATCAGACCCCGCTCCTGCAGCAACCGCTCCAGGGCCGGGCGTGTCAGCCGCAGTTCCCGCGCCGGAGCCCCCACCGGACTCCATATCTCCAGGGCTTCCTCCCGTTCGCTGAGCTGCCACTTCAGCCGCTCAGCGGCCTGCAGCAGACCCATCTCTCCCCCCTCGCCCGCCTGCCGGTCCGGGCAGAGGTGGGCGGCGATCCAGCGGTCGATGTCGCGGCCGCCCACCGCCAGGCCCGCCTTGCCGATCACCCGGGCACAGCGCAGGGCCTGACCGCTGCGCTCCAGGTCGCGGCCGGCGAAGCGCAGCAGCTGGGCGATCGGTGCGGCCCGCCCTTCGCCGCCCTCCAGGGCCACCAGGGAGAGATCGATGGTGCCGCCCCCCAGGTCCACCACCAGCACCCGGGCGCCGGGGGGCAGGCCGGCGCCGATGGCGGCGGCCGTGGGTTCGTCCACCAGCGCCAGCTCCGCCACCGGGAGGCTGCGGCTCACCTCCTGCAACCAGGCCCGGTAGCCGCGGTAGCCCTCGATCGGGGCGGTGAGCACCAGCCGCTCGGGTTCGAGCTCCGGCGGCAGGGCTTGCCAGAGCCGCTGCAGCAGCAGGGCCCCGGCCTGCTCGGGCGTCAGCCATGGGGCTTCGGTCTGGGCGGGGTCGGGGCCGGTCGCCGCGGCACCGATCCGCCGCTTGAAGTCGCGGCAGAGGCCAGGGCCCTCCGCGCCGGCCAGATCGGCCTCCAGCACCTGCCGGCCGATCAGGGGGCGGTCGTGGTCGGGCTGGCGCAGCCACAGCAGGCTCGGCACCACGCAGGGGTTGCCGCCGCCGTAGGGCGCCAGCTCCAGCAGCCGTGGTGGCGCGCTGCCGTCGTGCCAGGCCACCACGGTGGTGCTGCTGCCCAGGTCGATCGCGAGGGTTCCCGGCATGGCGAAGCAGGGCCCGGCCCAGACCTTCCAACCCTGCCCTTCTAACCGGAGGGTCGCCGGTGCTGACCTAATCTCAGACAACAGAGTGGCCTTTCATGCAGAGCAGCACCGATCTGAGTCCCAAGGACCTGGCCCAGCGTGCCGAGAGCCTGATCCGCCAGTCCAGCAACCGCTACCTCTCCACGGTGCGGATCGCCTTCCGGGCCAAGCAGCGCCGCTTCGATGATTTTGACGGCCTGCTGGAGGAAGCCATGGTCAAACCGGTGCACCGGGCGATCATCGAGCTGAGCGACGAGCAGGACCAACCCGACCTGTTGCCGGGCTGAGGGGCTTCCCGTCCTGGCAGGACGGAACCCGATGCAGGTGCAGGAGGGCGAGGGCTGGCGGTTGGCGGTGGATCCGTCCCGCCAGCCCTTTCCTGTGTTGATCGGTGGTGGCGGCTGGGCGGCGGAGCTCTCGGCGCGGGAAGGGGAGGCCCTCCAGCGGGGCGTGTGCCGGCTGGTGGCGCAGCACCGTCAGCTGGCCGATGCGTTGCTGGCGGAGGAAGCGATCGAGCTGGAGATCGAGCTGGAGCTGGGGGGGGGCTGCCTTTGGATGGGTCTGGAGGGGGATCGGGAGCACTGGTGCCTTCGCTTCGTGCTCAGCCCGCCGGTGGGGCAACGGGGCCTGGAAGGAGGCTGGTCGGCCGGGGCCAGCGCGGCGATCGCCGCGGCCCTGGAGCTGGTGTCGTCGTTTGCCGACAGCGCTGACCCGATGCCGGGATCGGGATGAGATCGGGCCGATCGGGCTGCTCTGATCAGCAGTGCTGATCATTGGGCCTTCCCCATCGTTTCCTGGGGCTGCCGCGTGCTTTTCCCCAGCCTTTCCCCAGGGTCCCCACGGTCCGCCCGGCATGGCCGGCTGCCCTGGGGAAAGGTTGGGTCGGTGGTCCGGCCCCCTTGACGGCGAGGTTCGGCACGGCCTACCAGGCAGGTGCACGCCGGTGGGGGCGCAGCGGTTGGGTGCGGGCGGGCGGTCTTGGGCTGAGACGACCTGCGGCAGGGGCCGCGCCCCCGATTTGACGCAGGGGCGCCTCTGTGGGGAACTGGTGCCCGGATCGGAGGAACTTCAGCGGATGGTGGCTCGGAGCGGCGGGGGCAAGGACGGCCAGGGAAAGGACGGTGACGGGGGGATGGTGAGCCTGATGGCGGAGGTGCCGGAGCCGTTGCTGCGGGCGATGCGGAGCTTCATCGACAACCATCCCAACTGGGATCAGTACCGCCTGTTCCAGGCCGCCCTGGCGGGTTTTCTGGTGCAGCATGCGCCTGGGGATCGCGCCATCACCCGCTGCTATTTGGCCAATCTGTTTCCCGGCAGCGGCCGCTTCCAGGCCCCGCCGATGGCGGGCAGAAGCGTGGTGCCCGGCCCGCTCCGCGACGGACGTGGCGACGAGCGCCCCCGGCTGCGCCCCCTGCCCGCCGGGGCGAGCCACGCCCCCGATGCCTCCGGGCGGGCCGCCTGACGCGGTCAGAGGCGACGGGCGACCAGCCGATGGGTTTGCGCTAACAGATCGTGGCGGCTATGGCCACGGGCCAGCAGCACGGCGATGGGATCCTCGAGATCTTCGCTGGGAAGAGTATCGAATTCGTTAATCTCCAGCTGGGCATTGCGCAGGGAAAGGGCGGCGTTGTGATAGGCGGAGGCGGGATGGCGGTTGAAGCAATCGGGATGGAAGATGTAGTTCACATGGTGAATCATGTCGATGCCATCATCAGCTTGGATGTTGTTGGTCAAGCAGAAGAGATGCAACGCCACGGGATCGGGATGCAAAAGGTGGGCCCAAGGGTGGCCGTGCAGCATCGGCTTGTGGTGGCCGTAGGGGGAGCACCAGAGGGGGGAGGCCACACTCCAGAGCAATCCGCCGGGTCGCAGCACATCGAGCATGGCCTGCCAGCCCCGTTCGAGGGCGTGGATGTGCTCGAAGGTGGCGAAAGAATAGGCGAGGTCGAAGCAATTGCCCAGGATTGGATCTTTGGTGATGTCAGTTTGGAGAAGCAGCGTATTGGGGATCTCCGGAAAGGAATCGGCATGAATGTCGATGTCCACGCCCACAATCAGGGGGCCAGGGCCGAGGCGATGGCGCAGGGCGAGGATGTCGGCCCCCTGGCCGCTGCCCACCACAAGCACGCGCTCGATCGATTCCCCCGCTGCGTAGGCCAGCGCCTGGTCGACATTGATCTGGTGGTACATGGCTGGGGCGGGGTGGGGGCGGTCAGGGCAGAAGGCCAAAACGCTGGTGCAAGGCCTCGGTTTCCCGAAAGGACAGGCGGTTGGTCTCGATCAGGGAGAGGTTGGCGAGATTGCCGCCGTGCACCACCGAGGCCCACATCGGGTAGTAGGTGCGCGGCGTGATCTGGTGGCGCACATGCTCGCTGATTTCGGTGTGCATGCGGAAGTAGATTGTTTGCGCCTCATGGGCGCCGCGGAGGTCCTCGTAGAGAGAGAGAAAGGGGTTGTTTGGGTAGGAGGAATGATAGTATGTGTCTTCGTTTGGCATGTAATTGCAGCCGCTGGCAAAGCTCACCGTGGCGTTGCCGCTGCTCGGGTAGGTGAGGTTGCGCAGCACATCGAAGAAGTCGGTGGCCACCAGGTCGTCGGCGTCGAGATTGGTGGTGACGACGCGGCAGGGATAGGCGATGTCCTCACAGGCCAGCATCGAGGTCAGCCCCAATCCAACCCCGATGTAGGGAGCAAAGACCGTGCGGCAGCCCGTGTGCTGCAGGATCGATTCGAGCCGTTGGCGGATGTGCTGGTGGTGGCTGCCGATCAGCAGCACCCAGTAATCGGGTTTGCTATAGCAGTTCGCCACACTCCGTGCGGTGTAGCGCTCGAACAGCTGCAGCCTTTCCTCGACCCACTGCTCATAGTCTTCGCTCGATCTTGTCTCCCAGATCGGATGGGGCCAGCTGAAGCGGGTCGCCAGGATCAGGGTGGGATGGTCGGCCATGGGGTAGGGCGCTCAGCCGGCGGTGGCGGCGACTTCGGTGAAGGGATTGGGTGGGCGGCGGAACAGGCGGGCCCGCGGCGGCAGATCCTCCGGGGCAGGCTCATGTCCGGGCTTGTAGACGGCGATGGCCATCAGATTGAATTGCCGCTCGCCCGCATCGCCCAGTCCATCGAGCTTGTGCTTCTCGATCAGCCAATCCTCGACGGAACGGTCGGGAGCGTAGGGGTCGTTGAAACCCACTGCAGCAACCGCCGGGTAGTAAAGAGCCCAAGCGGCCTTGTTAATTTCGCGCAGACTAATCTGATATTTGTAATTGCCCACTTCTTCGTAGTCATCGCAGAAGCTGCCAGCCTCGGGAAAGGGTGTCGCCGCATTGTGCATGACGTCGACGGGTTCGATCAGCAGGATCGCTTTGCGGGCCACCCGCAGCATTTCGTAGAAACCGAGCATCGGGCGCGGCCAGTGATGGAAAGCTTCCTTGGCAATCACGCAGTCGATTTCCCCATCGCCGAAGGGGAGAGCTTCGATGTCGGCCGATAGGGCGGCATCCACCCATCCCTCCTCTGCGGCTGTGTGAATGCCATCGGCATGCAGGTCGCTGGCAATGCACCAGGCTTGGGGAAAGTGGCGTTTGAAATAGCCCGCATCCCGGGCCAGATTGTCGCCGATACTGAGAAGGGATGCGGGCTTCAGATGGTCGAGAAGGCCATCGCCGGAGGCCAGCATCGCGTAGTGGCGTTTGGTGTCCGGATGTTCGGGATCGAAGGCCCCAGCCCAGTAGGGTTGTGAATATTGCCTGTGCAGAATCTTGCTTGTGGAGGTGAAATCGCCGCTGGCATCATTCACAGCTGCAAACGACATGGCACGGGGGTTTCAGAGAGCGCTTTGTTCTCCCCACTCTAGGAGGCTCTGCTGGCGGGGATCGGCGCCTGCCGTCACCTGCGCCACCGTGCCCAGCCGTTCCACCTTCAGGCTTCGCCCCAGGCAGAAGCGCGCCAGCATGCGGGCCACCACCGGGAAGGTGCTCGGGGGCCCGATCACCTGGTCCATCACCATCATGCGGATCAGGTCCTCAGCTGCGCTGCCGCCGCAGAGATGGGCGCCGAGATCCACCAGGGAACGGCAGAGGGCTCCCTGCGGTTCATTGCTGAACAGGCTCACATGGGCGCCGCCCGCGAGCTGCTGCTGGCAGAGATCGCGCCAGATGGCATCCGGATAGAAGAATTCGCCATCGCGCCAATGGGCATAATCACCCCGCCGAATGTGCAGGCCGCAGGCCGGGCGCCTCTCCGGGTTCAGCTGCGCCTGCCGCTGCCGTGCCTCCACGATGGCCCCGCGCGACGGAGCGAGCGGGCCCAGGTTCTTGGTGGGAAAGCGCGGCCGTCCGTAGTGGAACCCGAAGGGCTCGTGCAGCACCAACAGATCGGCCCCAGCGGCTGCGTCCAGCGCCTCGCGGAACATCAGCCCCTCGCCGCTGCCCCATACAAAGGTCACGCCGGCCCGGTGTTGGCGCGTCAGTTTTGCCGTCGGCGCGCCCGGGCCACCCCCCATGGCCCGGGAGGTGTTCTCGCCGGACATCTGGTGGGAAAAGGCGGCCAGAGCAGTGGCTGAAAGGGGTGTGTCGCTGATGCGGGCGAACAGATCGGCCGCCTCGCCCGGCGGGGCCAGCCAGGGGGAGGAGGGGGCGAGGAAGTCCTGAAACATCTCCGCGGCCCAGGGGAAGTGGAGACGGGTGTGCAGGCCTGCGGCCTGCGCTTCGCCCTGGCAGCGCGCCATCCACAGCAGGCTGTTGGCCAGGCGGCTGTGGGGGGTTGGATCCTGGGAGAAGAGAACGGTGGGCACCCCTGGGGCTCCGGCGGGTTCAGGCGCTCGGCGGCTCTTCCCCCAGGAGGGTGTAGAGGCGCAGCACCGCGTCCGGTTCCACCGGCAGGATCGAGAGGCGGTTGCCGCGGCGCACCACCGCCAGCTGTTCGGGGCTGAACTCCTGGCGCAGCTCCTCCAGGCTGAGCAGCCGGGCAAAGGTGTGGCGATGGCGCAGGCGCACGCAGTCCCAGCGGGGGGCCTCCGCTTTGGAGGCCGGATCAAAGTAGGGGGAGGTGGGCTCGAATTGGCTTGGATCGGTGATGCCGGTTTCGATCACCTCCATCAGACCCACGATGCCGGGGGGGCTGGCGTTGGAGTGATAGAAGAAGGCCAGGTCGCCCACCTGCATGCTGCGCATGAAGTTGCGGGCCTGGTAATTGCGGATTCCATCCCAGATTGTTGAGCCCTCCGCCGCGAGTCGATCGATGCCGTAGACGTCTGGCTCGCTCTTCATCAGCCAGTGGCGGGGGGGGGCGCCAGCCATCACAGCTCCGGCAGGGCCGCCACCAGCTCGCGGAAATGGTCGCCGCGGGCCTCGAAATCCCGGTATTGATCGAAGCTGGCGCAGGCCGGCGATAGCAATACCGCACGCACCCCGCCGTCACCGCTGAGGCGCTCGGCCTCGGCCACCGCCTCCGCCAGCCCTGCGCAGCGCACCACGCTCCCGGGGTAGTGGGCCTCCGCCAGGAGGGCGGCGAAGGCGTTGGCGGCCGCGCCATAGAGCACCACGGCGGCGGCCTGCCGGCGCAGCTCCTCCAGCCAGCCGCGGGCCTCGCCTTGCTTGGCTTCGCCACCGGCGAGCACCACCAGCGGTCCGTCCAGGGCCCGCAGCGCCACCTCGGCGGCGTCGTAGTTGGTGGCCTTGCTGTCGTTGAACCAGGTGACCCCGCCCCGCTGGCGGATCCGCTCCAGCCGGTGCGGCACCCCCGGGAAGCGGCGGAAGGCCGCCTCCATCACGGCCGGCTCCAGACCGAGATGGAGACCCACCGCCGTGGCCATCAGCAGGTTCTGGCGGTTGTGCGCGCCGGGCATCGCCAGGCAGTCTGCGGCGAAGAGGGGACCCAGGGCGCCGCACACCTGATCGTTCTCCACCCACAGCAGCGGGCTCAGGCCCGCTGGCAGGGACTCCCGAGGGCCTGCACTGATCCAGTCGGCCGTGTCCCAGGTGGCGGCGCGGTCGCGCAGGTCGGGGTCGTCGGCGTTGAGGATGCGCCGCTGGGACTTCTCCAGCAGCCGCCGCTTGATGGCGCGGTAGTTGTTGAGCGTGCCGTGGCGCTCCAGGTGGTCAGGCGTGAGGGTGGTCCAGAGGCCGATGGCGGGGGCCAGCTCGGGCGTTTGCTCGATCTGGTAGCTGCTCACCTCCACCACCAGCCAATCGGGTTTGGCCCCGCCGGGGCGGGAGCGCTCCAGGGCCACCTCGGCCGCTGAGACGCCCACGTTGCCGCAGAGAGGCGCGTCGAAGCCGGCGTGCTGGAGCAGATGGTGCACGAGGTGGGTGACGGTGGTCTTGCCGTTGGTGCCGGTGATGGCGATCCAGGGCACGTCGGGCGTGGCCAGCCAGGCGGCCCGCAGTTCGCCCTGCACGGCGATGCCGTCCTGGCGCAGCGCCTCCAAGGTGGGATGGTCCCAAGGGATGCCCGGACTCACCACCACCGCCGCCGGCGGATGGGGCAGCGCCTCGAAGCTGGCGGGGCTGAGGGGCGTGGCCAGCTGCACCCCGATGCCCTCCGCCTCCAGGGCGGCGGCCTTCTGGCGCAATTCGGGGCTGTCGCGGCTTTCGAACACCACCACCGGAACCCCCTGCTGCCGCAGCAGCCGGGCGGCGCCCACGCCGGAGCGCCCCATGCCCACGACCACGGTGGGGGGGGGCATCGAAAGCGTCGGTTCGTTCACGGATCGCTTGCTGGGCCTGGGGCCTGAGGGAAGGGGGACCTGAGGGAAGGGGGAACGGTGAAATGGGCGATACTGGAATCGAACCAGTGACTCCTACCGTGTCAAGGTAGTGCTCTACCTCTGAGCTAATCGCCCCCTCGCCGGCAGTGGGAGGCCGGTTTGGAGCAGGCACCCATTGCGGCGCGCCCGGCCAGGAACCTAGCAGCTGGAGAGCACCAGCTCCGCCCTGTTTCCTGCCACCGCCCCCTTTCCTGCCTCAGCGGCGCTCCAGGTAGATGCGTAGCCGCTCGCGCTTGGTGGGTTCGATCGTCAGCACCTCCAGCTCGCCCCGATCGCGCAGCTGCACCCGCTCCCCCACCCGCAGTTCCCG
>JBKDOV010000064.1:0-34444 GCA_046342815.1 Cyanobacteriota bacterium | reverse complement strand
GTGGAGGGTTCGGGTGTGGCGGCAGGTACCTACACCGGTCTGACGGCCGTGGTGAACCTGCACAAGGTGTTCGCCTTCAACAACCAGCTCGGCGGCTGATCCGCCTCCTTCTGCGAAGCACTCCTGCCCGCCGCCTCCCTCGGGGGAGCGGCGGGTTTTTGCATGGGCAGGGCCCCCAAGGACCCTCAGGGGCCCTGCAGCTGACGGCGGATCTCCCCGGCCAGGTCGGCACCCGTGGCGGCAGGCGCCTGCTGCAGCTGGCGGGCCCGTTGCCGCAGCAGATCCAGAAACTGATCGGCCGGCAGCTCCTCCTCCCCCGCCGCACCGAGGCTGGCCAAGGTGCGGCGGAGATCGGGCAGCTCCGCATCGAGCTCCGTGGAGCTGTAATCCGCCTGACCGGCCATCACCTCGGCAAAGCGTTCGCGCCGCTGGCGCTTGGCGGCCGGATAGGCGGCCAGCAGCTGGTCGCGGCAGTGGCGCCAGGGCCTGCCCGCCGTGAACAGCAGCGCCAGGGCCTCGCTGAGGGCGGCGGCCTCCTCGTCGCCGATGCGCAGCTCAAAGGCGGGGGGCGGCTGCCGCAGACCCACGAACACCTCCAGCAGATCGCCGGGCCCCAGCACCCGGCCATCGTCATCGCAGACGGGCAGGGCGCTCAGCTCCAGGGCCTCAAGCAGATCGCTCGGCCCGCCCAGCAGCAGCGCCGCCTGGCTCGGCTCCAGCCGCCCCTGCGGGGCCTGCTCTGCCAGCCAGCGATTGATGCTGCCGAGGGCCAGGAACACCTCCGGTCCGGGCGAGGCCAGCTTGCCGTTGCGCAGCATCGAGAGCTGGGAGTTGTGCACCCGGCCCAGGTCGAGGGCTTCGGCCAGGGCCGGCAGCACCCGATGGGACCAGCCATTGCGGCCATGCCAGAGCCGGATCAGATGGGCAAAGCCCACCCGACCGCTCGCCAGCCGCTCCCGATAGCCCAGAGGAATCACCAAAAGTTCTGATCGGGATCCGTATTGCTACCATCGTACTGCTCTGATCCGAGGTCGGTCCGCATGGCCGCCACTCCCCTTCCCCTTCCGGCCGCCGGCCACACCCGGCGCCCCGCCGCCATCAACCGCGGCGCCGACGGCCAGCGCCGCGCCCGGGCCCTGCACCAGCCGCGCCGCGGAGAGCCCGCTGCCCCTCCTTCCAAGGGCCAGCGCTGGGGCACCATCGCCTACATGGTGGCGATCCACCTGCTCGCCGTGGTGGCGCTGCTGCCCCGCTTCTGGAGCTGGCAGGCCGTGGCCACCCTGCTGATCCTCTACTGGGTCACCGCCTGCCTCGGCGTCACGATCGGCTATCACCGGCTGCTCAGCCACCGGGCCTTCCGCGTGCCCCACTGGCTGGAGCGCTTCTTCGCCACCTGCGGCGCCCTCAGCTGCCAGCATGGTCCGATCGACTGGGTGGGGCTGCACCGCCACCACCACAAGTTCTCCGATACGGATGCCGATCACCACGACAGCAACAAGGGCTTCTGGTGGTCGCACATGGGCTGGATGTTTGAGGAGATCCCCGCCATGGGGGCCGTGCCCCGGCTCACCGGCGACCTCGCCAAGGATCCCTACTACCGCTGGCTGAATCACTCCTTCCTGCTGCTGCAGCTCCCCCTGGGCCTGCTGCTGTTCTGGATCGGCACCGTGACCGGCGCCGGCGGCTGGGCCTTGGTGCTCTGGGGCATTCCGCTGCGGCTGGTGGTGGTCTACCAATGCACCTGGCTGGTGAATTCCGCGACCCACTGCTGGGGCGAGTCGCGCCACGAAAGCGGCGATAAATCGAAGAACAACCCCTGGGTGGCGGCGCTCACCTTCGGGGAGGGCTGGCACAACAACCACCACGCCTACCCCCATTCGGCCCGTCACGGCTTCGGCCCCCGCCAGATCGACCTCACCTGGCAGCACATCCGCCTGATGCGCGCCCTCGGCCTCGCCACCCAGGTGCGGCTGCCCCGCGCCGCCGATCCCCTCCGCCACTCCCATCGCAATTGAGCGGTGGTGGTGTCGTAGGGTGTCAGATCGGATTTCCGTCGGTACAAAGGGTTCGCAGCCATGGCCAAGCGTGTACAAGTCGTCCTCAGCGAAGACGTCCTGAGCCTCGGCAAGGACGGGGATCTGGTGGAAGTGGCCCCGGGCTACGCCCGCAACTTCCTGGTGCCCACCGGCAAGGCGGTGCCGGTCACCGCGGCCGTGCTGCGCCAGGTGGAGCATCGCCGCGCCAAGGAGGCCGAGCGCCAGGCCGCCCTCAAGCAGGAGGCGCTCGCCTTCCGCACCGCCCTCGACACGATCGGCCGCTTCACCGTCAAGAAGCAGACCGGCGGCGATGACGTGCTGTTCGGCACCGTCACCAACGGCGACGTGGCCGAAGCGATCGAAGCGGCCACCAAGAAGGAACTGGACCGCCGCGACATCATCGTGCCTGAGATTCACCGCACCGGCTCCTACAAGGTGCAGGTCAAGCTGCACCCCGAAGTGGTGGCCGAGGTGAATCTCGAGGTGGTCAGCTACTGAGGCGACGCCGAACGCGTCCCCTTTCGCCGCCGGGTCCCTGATGACCCGGCGGTTTTTGCTCTGAACGCCTGCAGGAGATCCTTCGATGGTGAGCGCGCCGCTGGCAGGATTCGAGGGGCCCCAGCCGGAAGGGAGGGGCTGGCCGCGCAGCGCCGAAGCCGGCTTCGAGCCCCTGCCCGATTCCGTGCCGCCCCAGAACCTGGAGGCCGAAGAGGCGGTGCTGGGCGGCATCCTGCTCGATCCCGATGCCATCGGCCGGGTGGCCGACGTACTGCAGCCGGAGGCCTTCTACCTGGGCGCCCACCGCGAGATCTACCGCACCGCCCTGATGCTGCACAGCCAGGGCAAACCCACCGATCTCACCGCCATGGCGGCCTGGCTGGCGGATACCGGCCAGCTGGAGAAGGTGGGGGGATCAGGCCGGCTGGTGGAACTGGTGGAACGCACCCTCTCCACCGCCTCGATCGACCAGGTGGCCCGCCTGGTGATGGACAAATACCTGCGGCGCCAGCTGATCCGCTCCGGCAATGAGGTGATCCAGCTCGGCTTCGACCAGAGCAAACCGATGGAGCAGGTGCTCGACGAGGCCGAGCAGAAGATCTTCGCGATCAGCCAGGAAAAGCCCAGTCAGGGCCTCACCCCTACCGCCGAGATCCTCACCCGCACCTTTGAGGAGATCGAGACCCGTTCGCTCGGCACCGCCGTGGCCGGCATCCCGGTCAACTTCTACGACCTCGATGCCATGACCCAGGGGCTGCAGCGCAGCGACCTGATCATCGTGGCTGGCCGGCCGGCCATGGGCAAGACCTCGATCGTGCTCAACATCGCCCGCAACGTGGCCCAGCTCCACGACCTGCCGGTGTGTCTGTTCAGCCTGGAGATGAGCAAGGAGCAGCTCACTTACCGCCTGCTCTCGATGGAGGTGGGGATCGAGAGCGGCCGGCTGCGCACCGGCCGGCTGCAGCAGGAGGAATGGCCCCTGCTCGGCAAGGGCATCAGCAGCCTCGGCGCCCTGCCGCTGTTCATCGACGACAAGCCCAATGCGGGGGTGCTGGAGATGCGCTCCCTCTGCCGCCGGCTGATGGCCGAACAGGGCAAGGAACTGGGCCTGATCGTGATCGACTACCTGCAGCTGATGGAGGGCTCCGGCTCCGACAACCGCGTGCAGGAACTCTCCCGCATCACCCGGGGCCTCAAGGGCATGGCCCGCGAACTCAACGTGCCGGTGATGGCCCTCTCCCAGCTCAGCCGCGGCGTGGAGTCCCGCACCAACAAGCGGCCGATGCTGAGCGACCTGCGGGAATCCGGCTCGATCGAGCAGGACGCGGACATCGTGATGATGATCTACCGGGATGAGTACTACAACCCGGAAACCCCGGATCGCGGCATCACCGAAGTGATCGTGACCAAGCACCGCAACGGTCCGGTGGGCACCTGCAAGCTGCTGTTCGAACCCCAGTTCACCCGGTTCCGGAATCTGGCGGCACCCTGAAGGGAGCCGCCAGGTCGCTCCGGAGGAACCGCTCAATCAGCGGCCCGGGCCAACAGGGCCCGGTCGCTGGGGATTCGCAGGTCCCAGGCCCAGCCACAGCGCTCCAGCAGCCGGATGAATAAATAGGTGGGATCGGGCAACCGACGCAGGCGGCCATCCTGCTGGCTGAAACCCTGGCACGCCGAAGCCTGGAACGCATGGTGCAGGTTGTGCCAGCCCTCCCCCAGGGTGATGAAGGCCACAAAGCGATTGTTGCGGCTAGCGTCGCCGGTGGCAAACGGCTGGTCGCCGAACAGATGGGCCAGGGAGTTGACGCTGGCCACGCCATGGAAAAGGAGAGTGGTGCTGAGGCACACGGCGCCCAGGCCGGACAAGCCGCCCCACCACCACGCGAGCGCAGCGAGCAGCAGCAGCGGCAGGAAATGCAGGCGATCGATCAGCCGGAGCACAGGATCGGCCTCCACATCGGCCGGCAGGGCCCGAGGGAAGAAACCGGGGCCCAGCAGCCAGCCAGCCTGGGAATGCCAGAACCCCCGCCAGCCTGCCGTCGGAGCCACAGGAGTGTGGGGGTCGGCGGCGGTGTCCACGTGGCGGTGGTGGAGCTGGTGATGGGCCTTCCACCAGCTCGGGCCCATCTGGCCCGCCGAAGCCGCGACGGCGGCCCCGATCCAGAACACCAGGCGCGGCGCCCGGTAACTGTTGTGGGTGATCAGCCGGTGATAGATGGCTGTGGTGGCCAGCATGCGCACCAGGTACAGGGCCAGCGCCAGGAGAGCCGCACCGAGGCTCAGTCCGGTCCAGAACAGCAATAGACAGCCCAGGTGGCTGGCCAGGATCAGAACGGGGCCAAGGGCGTAGAGGAAACGCTGCAAAGGGGGGACCAAGCCTGCTCCCGAACGACCGCCAACCCTATGCGGAAGCGCGGCACCCTGCGGCATCCCTGCGGCTCACGCCACGCCATACATTTGCTCTATGGCACTCTCCTGCTCTCCCACCGAAAGCTTCGATGTGATCGTGGTGGGCGGCGGCCATGCGGGCTGCGAGGCCGCCCTCACCGCAGCCCGGCTGGGGCTGAGCACCGCCCTGTTCTCCCTCAACCTCGACCGCATCGCCTGGCAGCCGTGCAACCCGGCTGTGGGCGGTCCGGCCAAGAGCCAGCTGGTGCACGAGGTGGATGCCCTCGGCGGCGTGATCGGCCGGCTGGCCGATGCCACCGCCCTGCAGAAGCGGGTGCTCAACGCCAGCCGCGGCCCTGCCGTCTGGGCCCTGCGCGCCCAGACCGACAAGCGCCAGTACGCCCGCCAGATGCTGCAGCTGCTGCAGCACACCCCCAACCTCGCCCTGCGCGAGGCAATGGTGACGGGCCTGGAGGTGGAGCTGGAGGAGAGCCCAGCCGCCCAGCGGGACGGAGCGATCGGCCGGATCACCGGCGTGCGCACCTATTTCGGCAGCGTCTACGCCGCGCCGGCCGTGATCCTCACCACCGGCACCTTCCTGGGGGGCCAGATCTGGGTGGGCAACCAGTCGATGCCGGCCGGAAGGGCAGGGGAGCAACCGGCGGAAGGGCTCACCGAAGCCCTGCAGGCCCTGGGATTCGTCACCGACCGCCTCAAGACCGGAACGCCGGCGCGGGTGGACCGCCGCAGCGTGGCCCTGGACCGCCTCGAGGAGCAGCCGAGCGATGCCGCCGACAGGTTCTTCTCGTTCGACCCCGCCGCCTGGACGAGCGGCGAGCAGATGAGCTGCCACATCACCCGCACCACGGCGGCCACCCACCAGCTGATCCGCGATCACCTGCACCTCACCCCGATCTACGGCGGCTTCATCGACAGCAAGGGCCCCCGCTACTGCCCCTCGATCGAAGACAAGATCGTGCGCTTCGCCGACAAGGAAAGCCACCAGATCTTCCTTGAGCCGGAGGGCCGCGACACGCCGGAGCTCTACATCCAGGGCTTCTCCACCGGTCTGCCCGAGCGGCTGCAGCTGGAGCTGCTGCGCACCCTGCCCGGCCTGGAACAGTGCGTGATGCTGCGCCCCGCCTACGCGGTGGAATACGACTACCTCCCCGCCACCCAGCTCCGCCCCTCGCTCGAGACCAAGCGGCTGGCGGGCCTGTTCAGCGCCGGTCAGCTCAATGGCACCACCGGCTACGAAGAAGCGGCCGCCCAGGGGCTGGTGGCCGGCCTCAACGCCGCCCGGCATGTGCGCGGCCAGGCCGCCGTGCACTTCCCGCGGGAGGGGAGCTACATCGGCACCCTGATCGACGACCTGGTGACCAAGGATCTGCGCGAGCCCTACCGGGTGCTCACCAGCCGCAGCGAATACCGCCTGCTGCTGCGGGGCGACAACGCCGACCGAAGGCTGACGCCGCTCGGCCGTGAGCTGGGCCTGATCGACGATCGACGCTGGGAGATCCACCACCGCAAACAGGAGGCGATCGAGGCCGAAAAATGCCGGCTGGAAACGGTGCGGCTCAAGGTCAGCGATCCCGCCGCCCCTGCCGTCGAGGCCCAGACCAAGGCCCCGATCAAGGGCTCGATCACCCTGGCGGACCTGCTGCGCCGCTCCGGTTTCCACAGCGAAGACCTGCTGCGCCATGGCCTGGCCGATGCTTCGCTGCCGGCCGAAGTGCGCTACGGCGCCGAGATCGACATCAAATACAGCGGCTATCTGGCCCGCCAGCAGCAGCAGATCGACCAGGTGCAACGGCAGCAGCGGCGGCCGATTCCGCCCGGGATCGACTACGGCGCGATCGGCACGCTCTCGACCGAGGCACGCGAGAAACTGACCGCGATCCGTCCGGTCGACCTGGGCCAGGCCTCCCGCGTACCCGGAGTGAGTCCGGCCGATGTGAACGCCCTGCTGCTCTGGCTGGAGCTGGATCGGCGCCGACGTTCCTCGGAAACGCCAAACCCCGCTAGGGTGACGCACCCCTCCTGCTGAGGTGAGCTCGTGCGTCCGTCTCCCAGCAGTCCCCACAGTCCGGGCGGACGTCCCCCCAGCAATCTGCGCGGCGTTCCCACCTCCCGGGCCTACTGGGAGCTGAAGGCGGAGCAGATGATGAATCGGCTCTTCGATCCGGCCCCCGCGATCGATCTGGAGAGCCGCGATCTCGGCCCGATTCCTACCCAGGAAAAATCGCTCCCTCCGGCAGCCACCCCTGCCTCGCCTGGCACCGCCAACACCCCTGCAGCCCCCCCCAACGCGGCCGCCCCCCAGGCCCCTGCAACCGCGCCGGCCGGGGCCCCGACCCCGCTCCCCCTGGCCCAGGAGCCGGCAGCGGTGGCCACCGCCCCTACTCCGGCAATCCCGGTTGCGGCCCCGGTTGCGGGCCCCGGCAAACCCCGCTTCGAGCACTCCACCCTGCTGCTCAGTTCCCTGGCAGGCGTCTGCATGGTGAGTGCCGTCAGCTCGGTGCTCTACCTCACCCATTCCAATCAGGTCCAGCAGAACCTGCAGCAGGAGCGCAGCCTGCTGCTGCTCGAGCGTCTGCGCAGCCTCGGGCCGGGTAGCAATGCGCCGCCGGTGGTGACCGCCACCCCGCCGGCTCCGACCCTGCCGGCCCCGGTGCGTTCCCAGGAAGGCGCCGCCACGGCGACCGCCGGCGCACTGCCGCCACCGCCGGAGGAACCCTGGATCGAGCAGCTCGATCGCCTGCCCACCAGCGATACGGCCCCGCCCCTGCGGGTGCCGGTGAGCCCGCGCCTGGCCGCCGCCGCACCGGCGGCCCCGGCTCCGCCCCGCAGGGCGGCGGCACCCACAGGACCGGCGCCGATGCTGGTGGGGGTGGTGGGAGCCCCCGGCCGGGCCGGCTCCGCGATCTTCCAGGTGGGCGGCAGCTCCAGCAGCGTGGCGGTGGGCGAAACCATCCCCGGCAGTGGTTGGCGGCTGCGCTCCGCCGACGGCGATTCCGCCGTGATCGAGCAGGCCGGCGAAACGCGCCAGGTGCGGATCGGCAACGGCGAATGACTTTCACCGGCGCCAACCTGACCGGCACCGGCAGGCTCCCCTCGCCCCGGGCCCTCTGGCAGGCGCCGGTGGCAGACGTGGTGGAGGCCAGGGCCGGCACCCAGCTCTCCGGCCCCTGGAAGCTGATGCTGCTGGGGGATGGCAGCCCCACCCGCCACCTGCAGCTGCTCACCGGCGCTGCCGTGGAGGTGGAGGTGATCGCGATGGAACCGGAGGCGATGGCCGATGAAGCCGCTCCGGCGGAAGTGGCCGAACTGGAGGAGCCCCTGCTGCGGCGCCAGGTGTGGCTCAGCTGCCGGGGCCGCACCCTGGCCTGGGCCGAGAGCTGGTGGAACCATGCCGAAGCGGAGGCCCACCTGCGGGATCGCCACCAGCCGATCTGGCGGAGCCTCACCGCCGGCCGCGCCGAGCTCTACCGGGAGGTGGATGGCCTCGGCCAGGTGCAGGCCCGCTGGCTCGAGGAACGATTCGGCTGCCATGGCCCCTTCTGGAGTCGGCACTATCGCTTCTTCCGCCAGGGCCGGGAGCTGACGGTGATCCGGGAGGTGTTCTCGCCGGCCCTGGAGGAGTGGCTCGGCCCCGCCTCTCCCGTGAAGTTTCGTGAATTCGGTAACGAGTCCTAGCGGTTTGTTATTGACGGATTGACGGTGGATGTGCTGCGGCCAGGATTCAGGAACTTCGGACCAGGATCCATGGCCCGCCCCACCCCCTGCCGCAGCGGCGACGCCCAGAGAGGCGTTGAGTGGCTCAGCCTCACCGACCTCGGCCGTGTCTACGGCATCTCGGCGGTGCAGACCGGCAAGCTGCTGGTGGCCGCCGGGCTGCGCCAGAGCGGCGGCGCCCCCACGACCGAAGCCCTGGCCCAGGGCCTGGCCCGCCAGCAACACCCAGGCCACCACCACCAGGCCTTCTGGAGCCGCCAGGGCTGTGCCCCCCATCTCGAAGGGCAGGGCGTCGAACCCAGGGGCCAGAGCCAGCTGGTGCGGCTCTGGGCCGACCTGCTCAGTGCCCTGCAGCAGGACTCCGCCGCCGTCAGCGTTTCGGCCGAGGAGATGGCCGGCGACATGCCCCGCGAACTGGTGAAGCCAGTGAACCGGGAGCTGCGCCTGCGGGGCTGCAGCTTCCAGGTGGGCCGCCCGATCAGCCGAGCCGCAACGCCTCGGCCTGCCTGCTCGCCTGCTCCAGAAGCAACCGCAGCCGATCCTCATCCGTGTGACTGAGGTTGGTGCGCAGCAGCCGGGCATGGGGCGCATGGGCCCGCAGCCGTTCCACCACCCGGTCCGGGGTGGACTCCCGCACCAGCAGGCAGAGGGCGGCGGACCCCGGGGTCAGGGTGTCCCCCACTTCCCGCAGAAAGTCGTCGTTGATGCCGAGATCGGCCAGGCTGCCGGAAACCGCCCCCAGCCCGGCCCCCAGCGCCGCTCCCAGCAGGGGGTTGAGGAACAGCAGACCCACCAGGGACCCCCAGAAGCCACCCCCCACGGCCCCGGCCGCGGTGAGGTTGATCGCCTGGCGCAGATGCACCTTGCCTTCGCTGTCGTGGTCTAGGACCACCGCATCGTCGATGGCGATCAGCTGCTCCCGCTGAATGTCGATCAGCTCCCGCCGAACCTGCTCCGCCTCCTCCACACCAGGAAATCCCACCACCACCAGGCTGCCCATGGCTCCTGCGCAATGGATTCACCGTAGGCAGCGTTTCAGAAGCTGTGCGATCCGGCGCCGATCCCCGCCTCAGCGGCGGTAGGCCTCAGCGGCAGCGGCTCAGCGGCGGCGGGTGGAGCGCGGCAGGGGCCGGCCGCCGGATGCCTCCGGCCCGGAGCCCAGGCTGCGCGGATCCACGGGGGCGGGCGGAACCTCACGGCGCGGGCTGGCGCCGCGCTGCCAGCGGTTCACACTGAAGGTGTCGTCCTCCGGCCAGGCATCGGCGGCCGCAGCCGGTTCGGCATCACGAGCGGGCGCGCCGCCGCGGCGGGAGATCGCCTCGAGGCTGCGGCGCGGCCGGTTGCGACTCTCCGCAGGGGTCGGAGTAGGGGTAGACGTCGAGAGCGAGCCCTGGGCGGAACCCCGGGAGGGTGCGGCGGTGGCAGGGCGCTGCTCCTCCCAGGGCTCCCGCCAGTCGTCCCCATCCTCCAGCAGCCAGTCCAGCCGGTCCTCCACCCAACGGCCCAGGCCGTCCAGGCTCGGCCGTCGGCCGGCGCGGCGATCACTGCCCCGGCCCTGCGGGCGCGAACCCGGCCGTGCCCCGGCCACCCCATCCACGAACTGCCTGCCCGCGCTCACCCAGCGATCCAGCCGCTGCTCCAGCGGATCCGGGCCGCCGGAACCAGCCGCACGGGGGCCGGAGCGGGAATTGAAGCTGTCCATGGGACAACGTTAACGATCGCGGCGGCCCGCCAGCCAGCGCTCCCGGCCCATGCCCACCAGGGCGATGGTCAGGCCACCCCACTCCAGGGTCCACAGGAACACGGCCATCGACCCGATCGCGATCGGCGGACCTTAGGCCGCGGCGGGCTCGAACACCAGCATGCAGCTCGCGTCCCAGCGGCCACCGTGGTGGAGGTCGCAGCAGGGACGGCAGGCCAGCCCCCGCCGCCGCCTGCGGTACGGGGCGCTGAGGCCGCAGCGGGGGCAGCGGGCGATCCAGCGAGCGGCCTCCCGCGGCAGCGGATAGCGATGGCGCAGGCTCACCTCGAATTCGGTCTGGGCCCGGTTGATGGCGGCCATCCGGCCCCGGAAGCAGGGGCCATGCACCTCCCTTTCCCCCAGCACCTGATGCACCCAGGCGTGGATCATCTCGTGGCAGAGGGTGCTGAGGGTGGCCTGGCGGGGCAGCGGCTCCAGCAGGGGCCGCGAAAGCACGATCTCGCACAGCTCCCGACCATCGGCGTGGCGGCCGTGGCGGTAGAAGCCGGCCGTGCGGGTGAGGCGGCCGTCACTCCAGCGGAGCTCCATCAACGGCCTTCCCTGCCGCGCCAGCGTGCCTTCGAAATGCTCGCGGTTGAGCCGGTGGAACAGGGGCAGCAGCGGTTCCAGGGGCATGGAGGCAGGCTTCGCCTGGGCGGCATCATCGCTCCCACGGGGCCGGAAACGGCGGTCGTCAACCGCCGGGGGGGATCGTCGGTCAGACTCAGCCACGCTGAAAAACGCTGCGCACACGATGGACTGGGGACTGGCCCGTGATCTCGGCACCAAAAGCCTGCTGGCGGGTGGCGGTGCCCTGCTGCTGTACTGGACCTACACGGCGGTGAAGCTGGTGCTCAGCGCCCGCGGCATCAATCCGCTGATCAAGCAGTTCTTCACCCAGGTGGCCAGCGGCCAGGTGGACGGTGCCTATCTGCTCACCACCAAGAACTACCGCTCCCACGTGACCCGCCAGCAGTTCCTCCGCTTCCTGGCCGGTCTCGAACTCAACAAGTACCGCAACCTCAAGTCGGGGCGGCCCCGGGTGCAGGAGGACCAGGTGACCCTCACCGTGAAGCTGCTCAACGACGCCAAGGAGGAACTGCCGCTCGACTTCACCTTCGTGAAGGTGGACGACGCCTGGCGGGTGGACCGGATCCAGCGGCTGGCCGCCGCCTGAGCGGCGCCCTGCCGCCGCAGCGATCACCCCGATGGGCTCCAGCGGATCCACCCCCACCGACCCCCTCCAGGCCCGCGCCGCGGAGCTGCGCAGGCTGCTCCAGCGGGCGGCCCATGCCTATTACGTGCTCGATGCTCCCGAGATGGAGGATCCGGTGTACGACCGGCTCTACCGCGAGCTGCTCGACCTGGAGACCGCCCGACCGGAGCTGGTGACGCCCGACAGCCCCACCCGCCGGGTGGGTGGGGCACCGGCCACCGGCTTCAGCAGCGTGGCGCACCGGATCGGCCTGCTCAGCCTCGACAACGCCTTCCAGGTGGCGGAGCTGGAGGCCTGGTACGGCCGCCTGCTGAAGGTGCTCGACCGCACGCCGGCCGCCGGAGAACCGTTGCCGGCGCTGGCGATGGTGAGCGAGCTGAAGATCGACGGCAACGCCCTGGCGCTGAGCTACGAGCAGGGTGTGCTGGTGCGGGCCGCCACCCGCGGCGATGGGGAGCGCGGCGAGGAGATCACCGCCAACGTGCGCACCATCCAGAGCGTGCCGCTGCGACTGCAGCTGGAGCATCCGCCGGCCTGGGTGGAGGTGCGGGGCGAGGCCCTGATCCCCGATGGCACCTTCGCAGCGATCAACGCCGAGCGGCAGCGCCGCGACGAAGCCCTGTTCGCCAATCCCCGCAATGCCTGCGCCGGCACGCTGCGCCAGCTGGATCCGAAGGTGGTGGCGAGCCGAAAGCTGTCGTTCTTCGCCTACACCCTGCACCTTCCGGACGACTGGAGCGGCGGCGGCGGCGATCCGCCGCGGCCCACCAGCCAGTGGGAATCGCTGAAGTGGCTGCAGGCCGCTGGCTTCCGGGTGAACCCCCACGCCGAGCTCTGCCCCGACCTGGCGACGGTGGAGGCCTTCTTCGCGGGCTGGGAGGAACGGCGCAGAACCCTGCCCTACGCCACCGATGGTGTGGTGGTGAAGCTCGACGACCTGCGCCTGCAGGCCGACGCCGGCTTCACCCAGAAGGCCCCCCGCTGGGCGATCGCCCTCAAGTACGCCGCCGAGGAAGCCCCCAGCAGACTGCTGCGCCTGACCTGCCAGGTGGGCCGCACCGGCGTGGTGACGCCGGTGGCCGAGTTCGAGCCGGTGCCCCTGGCCGGCACCACGGTGAGCCGCGCCACCCTGCACAACGCCGATCGGCTGGCGGAGCTGGATCTCCATGGCGGCGACACGATCGTGGTGCGCAAGGCCGGCGAGATCATCCCGGAGGTGCTGCGGGTGCTGCCCGAG
Organism: Cyanobacteriota bacterium; assembly: GCA_046342815.1. Lineage (GTDB taxonomy): Bacteria > Cyanobacteriota > Cyanobacteriia > PCC-6307 > Cyanobiaceae > Cyanobium. The sequence continues at coordinate 21,593 of JBKDOV010000064.1, read as the reverse complement.
CTGCGTCCCGCCGGAGCCGTGCGGCTGGAGCTGCCCCACACCTGCCCGGAATGCGGCTCGGAGCTGGTGCGCGAGGAGGGCGAAGCGGCCACCCGCTGCGTCAACAGCAGCTGCCCGGCCATCCTGCGGGGCGCCCTGCGCCACTGGGTGGGCAAGGCGGCCCTCGACGTGGACGGCCTCGGGATCAAGCTGATCGAACAGCTGGTGGAGCGGGGCCTGGTGCGCTCGATCGCCGATCTCTACGGCCTCGATGCGGCCCTGCTGGCCAGCCTGGAGCGGATGGGCAGCAAATCGGCCGAAAACCTGGTGGCCGCCCTGGCGGCCTCGAAACAGCAGCCCTGGCACCGCCAGCTCTACGGCCTCGGCATCCACCACGTGGGCGAGGTGAATGCCAAGGCACTGGCGCGGGCCTTCCCCAGCGCCGCCGAACTGGCCACGGCCGCCACCGAAACGCCGGAGCTGATCACGGCCGTGTTCGGCATCGGCGCTGAGATCGCCCAGAGCCTCCAGCAGTGGTTCGCCACCCCGGCCAACCAGCAGCTGCTGACGGCCCTGGAGCAGATCGGCTTTTCGCTGGCGGCCGCCCCCGACGAGCTGGCGCCTTCAGGGGCGGAAGGCGGCGGCGCGGCGGGCCAGACCTTCGTGCTCACCGGCACGCTGCCGAGCCTGAGCCGCAGCCAGGCCCAGGCCCTGATCGAGGCGGCCGGCGGCAAGGTCACCGGCTCGGTGAGCCGGAAGACCAGCTACGTGGTTGCCGGCGAGGAGGCCGGCAGCAAGCTCAGCAAGGCCGAGAGCCTGGGGGTGGCGGTGCTGGATGAGGCAGGTCTGCGGGCCTTGCTGGAGCCGAGCGCAACGGCCTGAGCCTGACTGCGGCCCTGCGGGACTGGCGGTTGGCATAAAAAAAGGCCCCATAAGGGGCCCCGGAATCAACAGCTGCGGCGCTGCTTCAGACCAGATCAGAGTTCTGAATCAAGTTCAGCTGACCGCCCTGGGCGAGGTAGCCATTGCCTGCAATATTGCCATTGACAAGGCTGTGGGCCTGCACATCAGCCAGGAACAGGGAACCAGCCACCGCACCGTAGATATCAGAGACATCGATGATGCCGGACGTCTCCCAGTTGCCAGGATCGGGATTGGTGCCACCAGCAGCCCGAGGATCGGTCTGGCCGTAGGCCGTGGGAACGGCGTTGCGATCGATCTGCATCCAGCGTTGCGCCATTGCCTGACCGGTGACGGGATCGGTGGTTGTGGAACTCACCTGCCAGATCGAGGCTTCCTGTTCAGCGAAGAAAGCCTTATCAACAGATCGATCTTCCTGAACGTAGATCGAACCATCGGCCGACCAGGTCAGGTTGTCGGGGTTGCGGATGATCGTGGCGCCAAAGGAAGCCCGCTCAAGGCTGTCGATCAGTCCATTGTTATCACCAAAGGCCTCGTCCCAGGCGGCGATCTGACGGTCGCCGTCGTAGATCACTGTAAGACCGGTGCTGTTGGCACCAGCAATCAGGCCGTTGCCGTCAAAGGCGCCGCTGAGATCGAGAGTGATCAGGTTGCCGAAGGTATCGGCACCCGCGAAGTCGCCGTTGCCCGTGGTGGCGAACACCACCTGCTGGCCATCGGTCGGGTTGATGGAGGCGTCTTCCAGGCGGCTCAGTTGCAGGGCTCCCAGGCCAATGGCCGTTGTGCGCAGCTGGGCTTCATTCAGAAGGGCGACCTGGGTCCCCGTGCCCACCAGCACCCAGCTGCCGGCTGCCGCCGTGCCAAGCGCCAGCGCATTGAGATCGGCCGAATCGGGAACACCAGCTGTTCCAGCGGTCGTACCGATGCTGCCACCGGTGGGAACCCAGGTGTAGAGGTTGCCCTGGCCGGCAGCCAGGCCATTGCGCTCCAGGAAGCTGGCTCCAGTGGCGGTCGACTTCTCACCCACCCACAGGTAGATCGGGGCGGTGTTGTCATCCATCAGCAGGACTCCCACCGTGTTGACGCTGCCCGTATCCACCTGGACGGCGGTTTCCCAGCCAGCGCGACCCAGGCCCGCCAGGGCATGGATCACCTCGGACTCCGTATCAAGTGCATACAGGAGTCCCTCATCAGCTTCCTCACCGGTGAGGTAGATGGAATCCACGAAGCCGCGGCCAGCACCGAAGCGATCGGCCTGCTCGTAGCTGCTGGAGCAGAAGCGAGCAAAACCACCGTTGAGCTGAGCGGCGGAGGTCACCGCATTGCCTTCTGCGTCGATGATTTCCCTGTAGGCAATGCCGCCGGAAATCATGGCCGACTGGTAGCCATTGGAGGCGTCGTCATCGATGTCTTTGTCGATGATGAACTTGCTGATCCGGGCTCCGGTCAGGGCAACGCCATCCACCAGATAGCCGTAGCCAACGGTGTTGCCGAGCTCACTGTTCGCGAGCACCGTTAAGGTGCCATCGCCATTGTCGTAGGCACCAAGACCATCAAAGATGCCGGTGGGCGCGTAGACGCTGTCGCCCGGGTTGAGGCCATTGGTGAACTCACCATTGGTGATCAGGTTGGCGACGTCCAGCTCCGGACCACCCTCCACATCCTTGAGCATGGTGCTGGCGAAGCTGCCGGCACCGGCCACCGGCGGGGCAGCGATCAGGGCCTCGAGATCCAACACGTTGAGCGTGTTCGACAGCTCGTTGGACACCACCAGCTGGGCACGACCCGTAGGGCTCTGCTTCGCCTCCACGATGTGCAGACCCTCCGGCGAAACGCTGCCGTTGATCACGGTGCTGGTCACGAACTGACCGGCGCTCGGATCGGTCATGTCGAACACCACCAGCATCGAGCTGGTGGTGCGCTCCAGGCTGGCGATGGCGTAGCTGCGGCCATGGAGCTGGGCCACCACGATCCCTTCGGGCTCCACGCCCTTGTCGTCGCTGCGGCTATCGGCATACATACCGGCCGCCACGGCGATCGTCTGGAGCGTGTTGCCGCTGTCCCAGAGCAGGGCACCGGACTCGGCATCGAAGCTGCTGATGCTGCGGCTGCCGAAGGTGGTGATGCGATCAGCGCTGCCCACCACTGCGTCGTCGGTGAGGCGCTTGACACGGTTGGCATTGCCAGTGCCGCGGGCTTCGTCGGTATAGGAAGCCCAGGGGAAGCCATCGCGGCCATCGCCCTCATTGGCGGTGACAAAGAAATCCTTGCCTCGCACGCTGTAGGCCGCGATCCCGTCGGCCATGCGCAGACCTTCATAGGCCTGGCCGAGCAGGGGCTTGAAGAAACCGGTGGTGCCGGTGGGATTGTCCCGATCGGTCAGATCCACCAGCTGGGTGAGGTAATCAACCGCGCCCAGGGCGAAGATCTTCTCGATCGTGTTGTGGATCAGATTGACCTTGGCAACGCCGTTGTTCTCCTGCAGCGTCACGTAGGCGTAGTTGCCCAGAACCGACACATACTCCGGCTCGATATCGGTGGCCTGGGTGGTGCCCGATGGACCGGAGATGCGGAGGCCCTCCGGCAGGGTGACGCCCGCAAAACCGAGGTCGGTGTAGCGGAAGCGCAGATTGACCCGGCCGGCGATGTCGATGATGCCGATGCTGCCGACGGGATCCTTCGTGCGGTCCGTGGCGTAGCCGCTGATCGGCTCCCCTTCATTGGCGATCACCAGCTTGGTGCCGATGGCGTTGAAGGCGATCGAATCCGGCAGATAGCCGACTTCCACATCCTGCAGCTGGGTGAGGCTGCCATCGGCCTCTACCCGGTAGAAGCGCACCAGGCCCTTGCCGCCGTTGGTGGCGTAGTCGCTCGGCGAGAGCGCCACGGCCAGCAGGTTGCCGTAGCTAGCCACCGACTGGGAGGTGTACCCGCCCAGCGCCGTGCGTCCCACCAGGCTGGGGGCAGCCGCGTTGGTGGCGTCGCTCACCTGCAGGGTGGAGCCACCGCCGGAGGAGAAGACGTAGATCCGCCCGTCGATGCTGACGGTGGTGGAGATCTCCGTCTGAAACTGCTCGCCCGAAAGGCCGTCGGGCGTGAGGTTGAGGCTTCCCAGCAGGGGATCTTCGGGTGCCGCCGCCGGCTGGCCGGGGAAGGCCACGCCGTTGGCCAGAGCAGGGGCACTCGTCAGACCCTCCCGCCGGCGCGCGGGCTCTTCAAAAAAGCCGGCGAACGAAACAGCCTTCGTGGAGGCGGCCATGGGGATTGCAACAGCGGACTGGTTCCAAACTGACCGGCCAGACAGACGCCCATGGTTATGAATTGATTAGGACCCGATTAACACCAACTTTTCCGGTGATTTAGAGCACTTCAGTGCGGTGATCGCCGGCACCTGATCAACCCTGCGCCCCCGGAGCATCCGGAAGGGAGGCCGACGCGACCACCGCACAGTGGACGATCCCCGAACTGCCTGGCCATGCCGCAGTGCCGCAGCAGCGCTGCGGCAGAAGGGACGAACGATCCGACGACAGATCCAGCGCACACCTGCCATCGATGGAATAATCAAGAATCAAGTCGCGCATCAGTTCCCATTTCCCCGGATTCCAGCCCCAACCCCGACAGCGCCGCCAGCACCCCCGCCACCAGCCCTGCAGACATTCACCTTTCTGCAGGGATAGGCGTCGACTGGCTTCAGCCTCCAACTGCTGAGGGCCCCTCTCCAATGGTGCAGCGGCCCACCCCGCCAGCAGAAGAATCCCTGGAGATCCCTGGCCCGATCTGGCGGCAGCTCGCCCGCCACCGCCTGCTGCTGCCGATGATCCGCCAGCTGGTGCTGAGTGAGGCTGTGGCTGGGATCTCCCTGACACAGGAAGAGAGCGCAGGAGCCCAACAGGCCTGGGCCGGCCAGAACGGCATCACCTCCCAGGAGGAACTGGTCCAGCATCTCCGGCGCCACGGCATGGTGGAAGCCGATGCCTTCTGGCAGGCCGAACTGCCCGTGAGGGTTGCCCACCATTGCCGCGAGCATTTCGCCCACCGCGCCGAACAGCGGTTCCTGGCCCGTAAGAACCAGCTCGACCAGGTGATCTACAGCCTGCTGCGGGTGGAGGACGGCCACCTGGCACGGGAGCTCTATCTGCGCATCGCCGAGGGGGAAGCGGATTTCGCCGAACTGGCCGCCGCCTATTCCCAGGGTCCGGAGCAGTCCACCCGCGGCGTGGTCGGGCCTGTCCCCCTGCTGCAGGCCCATCCCACCCTGGCCGAACTGTTGCGCACCACCCGGCCCGGCCAGCTTTCGGCCCCGATCCGCATCGAACAGTGGTGGTTGGTGGTGCGTCTGGAGCAGCTGTTGTCGGCAAGTTTCGATACCGACATGCAGGAGCGTATGTCCAGAGAGCTGTTTGAAGAATGGGTGGAAGAAGAAGTCAGAACCCGCCTGGCACAGCATCCATCCGCATGACTCAGGCGCTCCCCACCTCCCTCACCACCCTGCTGGCCCAGGCCCCATTCAGCGGCCTTTCGCCCCGGGCCCAGCAGCGGCTCCAGCAGCAGATGCAGCTGCGGCGCTTCGAGGAGGGCCGCATCCTCAGCAGCGACTCGGTCATCGGCAGCGAGGTGCTGGTGATGCTCGAGGGCAGCGCCCGCCTGCTCGGTGACCGCGAAGGCACCCCCTTCACCCTGGAGCGGCTCGGCCCCGGCGATCTGGTGGGGCTGGTGTCCCTGCTGCGCGCTGAGGCCTGTGAGCAGGTCTCAGCCGCCACGCCGGTGCTGGCCGCCTCCCTGCCCGATGACTTGGTGCTCGAGTGGCTGCGCAGCGAGGCCGGGTTCCGCTCCTGGTGCCAGTCGCGCCTGTGGACCGCCGAACTGCACGACCTGCTGCGGCGCCACGATGCCGCCGATCCCAACGCCCCGGTGTTTGAGCCGGTCCGCTGGCGGGAACGACTCGAGCAATGGCGCCGCTCGGCCCGCTGCCTGGCACCGGGTGCCGATCTGCCCCAGCAGCTCCGAGATTCCGAGCGCCTGCTGCTGGCCAGCGCCAACGGGGTCAACCGCGACCTCGGCTCCACCCTCTCTGTGGGGGAGCCCCTGCCGGAGGCGCGCCCGCCGCTGCCGCTGCGGCTGCTGGCGATCGAAGCCTCCTCCCTGAATCCAGCCCCCCTGGCGGTCCCCACCTCCCTCGGCGGCGGAGCCCCGGCGATGGAGGCCGCCAGCCAGCCCCTCCCCACCAGCCTCGATCTGGGCCGGGGCGAGAAGGGGCGGGGCCTGCAGCTGGTGCGGGCCAATGGGGTGCTCGAGGAGACCCTGGCCTGCTTCCAGATGCTCTCGAAGCTGCTGGACCTCCCCTACCGCCGCGATTCGATCGAAAAGATCCTGCGCGACAAGCTGCGTCGGGGCCAGGTGCCCGATCTCCAGCTCAGTGGCCAGATCGCCGCCATGCTGGGCCTGCTGGTGACAGGGGCCAAGGTGCCCGCCCGCTCCGCCACCCGGCTGATCACCCCCTGCCTGGTGCCCTGGAAAGGCAGCTTCGCGGTGGCCACCGCCAGCAATGCCAACGGCCTGCGGCTGGCCTCCCCCGCTGATGGCTGGGTGCAGCTGAGTCCGGCCCAGATCGCCGAGACCTGGCCGGAAGGCATGGAGCTGTTGCTGCTGGAGCGCAGCACCGCCACGCCGGAGCAAAAATTCGGCCCCGGCTGGTTCTGGCCAGCCCTGAAGCGCTACCGCGGCATGTTGCTGCAGGTGCTGCTGGCCTCGTTCGTGGTGCAGCTGTTCAGCCTGGCGAACCCGCTGCTGATCCAGGTGATCATCGACAAGGTGATCTCCCAGCGCAGCCTCGACACGCTGCAGATCCTGGGCATGGCCCTGGTGGTGGTGACCCTGATGGAAGGGGTGATCGGCTCGCTGCGCACCTTCCTGTTCACCGACACCACCAACCGCATCGACCTGCGCCTCGGCGCCGAGGTGATCGACCACCTGCTGCGCCTGCCGCTGGGCTACTTCGACCGCCGCCCGGTGGGTGAACTGGGCACCCGGATCGCCGAGCTGGAGAAGATCCGCAACGTCCTCACCGGCCAGGCCCTGATGACGGTGCTGGATGCCGCCTTCTCGGTGATCTACATCGTGGTGATGGCCATCTACAGCTGGCTGCTCACCCTGATCGCCCTGGCGGTGCTGCCGATCCAGATCGCGCTCACCATGCTCGGGGCGCCGCTGTTCCGGCGCCAGTACCGCCAATCAGCCGAGGAGAACGCCCGCACCCAGAGCCACCTGGTGGAAGTGCTCACCGGCATCCAGACGGTGAAGGCCCAGAACGTGGAGATGGTGAGCCGCTGGAAATGGCAGGACTTTTACTCCCGCTACATCTCGCGCACATTTGAGAAGACGATCACCGGCACCTTCCTCAACGAAAGCAGCCAGGTCCTCCAGAAACTCTCCCAGCTGCTGGTGCTGTGGGTGGGTGCCTCCCTGGTGCTGAAGGGCGAACTCACCCTCGGCCAGCTGATCGCCTTCCGGATCATCAGCGGTTACGTCACCCAGCCGCTGCTTCGCCTTTCCAGCATCTGGCAGAACATCCAGGAACTGCGCGTCTCGTTCGAGCGTCTCGCCGACGTCGTCGACACCCCCGAGGAATCGAGCGCCGCCGACAAGGCCAACATCCCCCTGCCGCCGGTGAAGGGAGATGTGACCTTCGAAAACGTGAGCTTCAGCTTTGCGCCCGGCTCTCCCGAGGTGCTCAGCAACATCAACCTCCACATCCCCACCGGCACCTTCGTGGGGATCGTGGGCCAGAGCGGCAGCGGCAAGAGCACGCTGATGAAACTGCTGCCCCGGCTCTATTCGCCGGATCGGGGGCGCATCCTCGTCGACGGCTACGACATCGACAAGGTGGAGCTGTACTCCCTGCGTCGCCAGATCGGCATCGTGCCGCAGGATCCGCTGCTGTTCTCGGGCACGGTGAGCGAGAACATCGCCCTCACCAATCCCGAAGCCCCGAGCGACGCGATCGTGGAGGCGGCCCGGATCGCCAGCGCCCACGATTTCATCATGTCCCTCCCCTCGGGTTACAGCACCCCGGTGGGCGAGCGGGGAGCCTCCCTTTCCGGAGGCCAGCGCCAGCGGATCGCCATCGCCCGCACGCTGCTGGCCAACCCCAGGCTGCTGGTGATGGACGAAGCCACCAGCGCCCTGGATTACGACACCGAGCGCCAGGTGTGCGACAACCTGCGGGAATCGCTCCATGAATCCACGGTTTTCTTCATCACCCACCGGCTCACCACGATCCGGCGGGCCGACATGATCGTGATGATGCATCAGGGCGCCATCGTCGAAACCGGAACCCATGAGGAGCTGATTGCTCTCAAGGGTCGTTATTACGCCCTTTATCGCCAACAGGAGGCCAGCTGACATGGGACGCCCGTCCGTTCCCTCGCCGACTGACCTGTTCCGCAGGGCCCAGGATGGTCTCGAGCGCTCGATTCAGTCGGACAACGACGACGTGGTGCTGCAGCAGTCGCGCGTCTGGGCCCGCAGCATCACCTGGACCCTGATGGGCGTGACCGCCTTCGCCCTCGGCTGGCTGGCCCTGGCCAAGACCGAAGAGATCGTGATGGCCCCGGGCAAGCTCCAGCCGATCGGCACCGTCAAGGATGTGCAGGTGCCGGTGGGAGGTGTGGTGGAGCAGGTGATGGTGAAGGAGGGACAACGGGTGAAGAAGGGCCAGGTGCTGCTGCGCCTCGACACCGAAGCCACCAAGGATCGCCAGGCCAGCGTCGAGAAGACGATCGCCTTCAAGGAGCAGCAGCTGCGGCTCAAGGATGAGGAACTGCGGCGCTACCTCGATGTCAACAACACCGAGCAGCAGGTTCTGAAACGGAGCCTGGCCCTGGAAACCGAAGTGCTCAAGCGTCTCGAGGTGCTCAACCGCGCCGGAGCCGTGCAGGAACTGCAGTACCTCTCGCAGCGCAACAAGGTGCAGGAGGTGAGCGGCCGGCTCGACCAGACCCAGGTGGACAGACTGCGCCAGCAGGCGATTCTTGAGCAGGGGGTGCGCCAGCTCCAGAGCGAACTTGCCGACCTGCGCAGCAAACTGATCGAGCTCAACGTCAACATCCGCTATCAGGCGATCCGGGCCGAAGAGCCTGGCGTGGTGTTCGACCTCAAGCCCAAATCCCGCGGTTTCGTGGCCCAGACCAGCGAGCCGGTGATGAAGGTGGTGCCGTTCGACAAGCTCGAGGCGAGGGTGGAAGTGCCGAGCGAAAAGATCGGCTTCGTGCAGGTGGGTCGCCATGCCGACGTCAGCATCGATTCCTTCCCCGCCACCGACTTCGGCGTACTGCAGGGCAAGGTGCGCACCATCGGCTCCGATGCCCTGCCGCCGGACCAGATGAATAACTTCTACCGCTTCCCGGTGAACATCCAGCTCGACAGCCAGCAGCTCAAGCTCAAGGGCGGCAATGTGCTGCCGCTGCAGGTGGGGATGTCGCTGAGCTCCAACATCAAGCTGCGCAAGGTCACCTACCTGCAGCTTCTGCTCAGCGACTTCAAGGACAAGGCCGATTCGCTGCGCAGGATCTAGGCGGCAAGCGATGGAACCTCACCCCAGCCCCCCATCTGCAGCGAACCCGGAGACTCCTGAGCTGCCGGCGCCGATCGCCCGCTGGATCAAGACCGAATGCGGCCGGGCGAAGTACCTGATGCTGGCGAGTCGCTCGGGTCCTGCGGCCCGGATCCGACTGGCCTGGTTCGTGCTGATCGCGGCCCTGCGGGACTGGCGGCTTCCGGCTGAGCCCGGCTGAGCCCGGCTGAGCCCGCTGAGTCAGGAGGGCAGATCCTCCCGCAGCGCCCGCCGGGCCGCACGGCCCACCAGAGCCACGCTGGCCACGGTGGCCAGCAGGCCAAGGATCCGCAGCCCCCAGGTGCCGGCATCCGCCTGACCGGAAAGCACCTCCCCGAACCGGGCCACATCGCCGGCGAGGGCGCCCAGCCCGCAGAACAGAATCGTGCCGGGCAGGATGCCGAGCAAGCCGATCGTGTAATCCCGCAGGCTCACCTCACTGAGCCCATAGGCGAGGTTGAGCAGGCTGAAGGGAAAGGCCGGCGAAAGGCGGGTGAGCATCACCAACCGGAGCCCCTCCCGACTCACCGCCTGCTCCACCGCCTGCAGCTGGGGCAGGCGCTCCAGGCGGCGCCGAGCCCACTGACGCAGCCAGCTCCGTCCGAGCAGGAAGACGATCTCCGCCCCAAGACAGGCGCCCACGAACACCACCAGGCTTCCCCACCAGGTGCCGTAGAGGGCTCCGGCCAGCATTGAGGCCCACACCCCGGGCAGCAACAGCGTCACCCAGAGGGCGTAGAGGGGCACGAAGGCCACGGCACCGGCGGGGGAGCGCAGCAGGGGCAGCAGCTGCTCCAGCGCGGCAGCCCATGGGGAAACGGAGTCCAACGCGGCAGGATCCAGAAACAGGGCGGTCGCTTTCAGGCTGAGCCTAGGTAACCTGAGCTCAGGTCCGGTCACCGCCATGGCTGCAGCGTCCCCGGAACCGAGCTCCGAACCCAGCGCCCCACCCGGCCCCGAAGCCAGGAGCGTTCCCAGCAGAGGTTTGAGCAGCAAGGTGGTGCTCAGCTCCCTGCTGGCCCTGGCCGTGGCGGCCGGTGGCGGGGCCTGGTGGTGGCAACAGCGGAAACAACACCAACAGAAGGCTGCCGAACCCCAGGTGCTGCTGCCGCGACGCATCTCGGCCCTCGGCCGGGTGGAGCCCCTTGATGGAGTGGTGAAGCTCTCGGTGCCGAGCTCGCTGGCCAACGATCCGGTGCGCGAGATCCTGGTGAAGGATGGCGACCAGGTGACCAAGGGCCAGAAGGTGGCGATCCTGGCCAACGCCGAAAGTCTGGGGGAGACAGTGCGGCAGACCCAGGCGGCGATCGCTACCGCCGAACGCAAGCTGGTGAGCCAGGACGCGGTGATCGAGAAATACCGGGCCCAGCTGCAGCAGGCCGATGTGGAACTGCGGCGCTACACCCAGCTGTTCAGGAGCGGGGCCAGCAGCGCCGAGGAGGTGGACAAGCGCAGCACCGTGCAGAGCACCGCCAAGGCCAACCTCGACGAGGCGATCGCCGACCGCGGCACCCTGGCGGCGGAGCTGGGGGAAAAACGCGCCGAACTGGCGAAGAACCAGGCGGAGCTGGCGAAGGCCACGATCCTGGCCCCGTTCAGCGGCACCGTCTTCAAGATCTACGCCCACCCCGGCGACAAGGTGGGGGACGACGGCATCCTCGACATCGGCGACAGCAGCCGCATGGGGGTGATCGCCGAGGTCTACCAGACCGACAGACCCGGCATCGGCATCGGCCAGCGGGCCGTGATCTCGGCCGAAGGCTTCCCCGGCAAGCAGATGGATGGCCAGGTGGTGGAGATCGCCCGTCAGGTGAGCCGCCAGACCGTGTTCACCGGCGAAGCGGGCGAAAACCTCGACCGCCGCGTGATCGAAGTCAAGATCGGCCTCGGCCCGAAGGCCACGGCGATGGCCAGCTACATCAACTACCTGCAGGTAAACGTGCTGTTCGATCCGCTCACCGAGGAGCAGAAACAGGAACAACTGCGGCGGCAACGGGAGCTGGTGGAAGGCAGGCAGGGCGCCACCGCGCCATGAGCCTTCTTCACGTCCTGCGGCGCACCCCCTTGGCCTGGCGACAGGTGATCCACCGGCCGATGCGTCTGGCGGCCGCCCTGGCCGGTGTCAGTTTCGCCAATGTGCTGGTGTTCTTCCAGATGGGCCTCTCCGGAGGTCTGTACGACAGCCAGAAGCGGCCGATCCAGCGCATCAACGGCGATCTGGTGATGGTGAGCGGCCGCTACCTCTACCTGGGCGAGCCGGTCAACTTCCCCCGCTCGCGCCTGCAGCAGGCCCTGGGCGTGCAGGGGGTGAAGGCGGTGACGCCGCTCTACATCGGCCTGACGGAATGGATCAACCGCGATACCCGTCGGCAGAAACAGGCGCTGCTGTTCGGACTGACACCCTCGAATCCCGCCCTGCGCATCCCCGAACTCGAACGCAACCCGCTGCTGCTGCAGCGTTCCGATGCCGTGCTGTTCGACACCCGCTCCAAGAAGGTGGCAGGACCGGTGAGCCAGGTGGTGGGCGCCGGCAGCATCTATGACACCGAACTCGGGGGCACACGGGCGGTGGTGACGGGTCTGTTCACCATGGGGGTGACCTTCGCCGCCGACATCAACCTGCTCACCTCGGACACCAACTTCAAGAACTACTTCTCCAAGCAGACCGCCGATGACATCCAGATGGGCGTGATTCAGCTGGAGCCCGGGGTGAATCCCCAGCAGGTGAAGGCCACCCTGGCCAGCTTTCTGGACCCCTCGGTGAAGGTGCTCACGATCGACGAACTGGAGAAGGCCGAGGTGAACTACTGGCGCCGCAACACCTCCTTCGGGGTGATCTTCGGCCTGGGTGTGCTGGTGGGCCTGGTGGTGGGCGGCATCATCGTCTACCAGATCCTCTACTCCGATGTGAGCGATCACCTCAGTGAATACGCCACGCTCAAGGCGATGGGCTACGACGATGGCTTCGTGGTGGCGATCATCCTGCAGGAGTCGTTGATCCTGGCGCTGCTGGCCTTCGGCCCCAGCCTGCTCCTGGCTCTGGGGCTCTACGGCTTTCTGGCCCGGGCCACCTCCCTGATGGTGGTGATGACCACCCAGCGGGCGGTGCTTGTCTTTCTGTTCACCCTGCTGATGTGCGGCGCCTCGGGCTGGCTCGCCACCGACAAGCTGCGCCGGCTGGATCCAGCCGAAATCTTCTGATGGCGGAGCGCGAGACCCTGATCGAGGTGGAGCACCTCGACCACTCGTTCCACGAGGGCGGCAGCAGCAAGAAGGTGCTGAGCGACATCAGCCTGCAGGTGCGGGCGGGGGAGATCGTGATCCTCACCGGCCCCTCGGGCTCGGGCAAGACCACCCTGCTGACGATGCTGGGGGGGCTGCGGGCGGCCCAGAGCGGCCGGCTGCACATCCTGGGGGCCGAACTGCTCGATGCCGATCGCCCCACCCTCACCCGGCTGCGGCGCCAGGTGGGGTTCATCTTCCAGGCCCACAATCTGCTCCCCTATCTCAATGCGCTGGAGAACGTGCGCACCGGACTGGAGGTGCAGGAGGCCTGGCTCGAGCGGGGCCGGGCAGCGATGGATGCCTGCGCAGCCGAGATGCTGGGGAAACTGGGCCTGGCCGAACGGGTTCACTACTACCCGGAGAAACTCTCCGGCGGCCAGAAACAACGGGTGGCGATCGCCCGCGCCCTGGCCGCCCGCCCCCGGCTGCTGCTGGCTGATGAACCCACCGCCGCCCTCGACAAGGAATCGGGCAGGGATGCGGTGGCCCTGTTCCGTTCCCTTGCCGACGACAACGGCTCAGCGATCGTGATGGTCACCCACGACAACAAGATCCTCGACATCGCCGACCACATCATCAACCTCGAAGGCGGCCGCCTGGTGACCCAGAGCTGAGGCCGCTGCGCTCAGAGCAGCTCGGAGAACATGAACTTCAGCACATGGTCGTCGTGATCGCGATCACCACCACCCAGCGTGTCCTCCAGGCCGAAGCTGTTGTTGGAGAGTGCCCGGAAGTGTGCGATGCCATCGGTGTTCGCCGCCGGGAAGGCAAAGAACGTGTTGCCATTCACCTGGGCGAAAGGGGCAAGACAGGTGGATTCGCGTAGTTCAAACGTCCGCGTACTGGTCTGGTCGTCGGCCACGCTCAGACCGGAGATGGCGTCCACCCGGTTGCCATCGCGCAGTGCGGCAGCAGCGTACCCCTGCTCCCCCGGACGCAGAACGCTGCCATTGGCGGCACGCACGTCTCCCGCGGGATTGAGCGTTCGGTAGAAACCTGTGACAGCATCGAAGTCCGCTTCGCGACTGATCTGCAGGCTGCCGCGAACCGTTTCGACACCGCTGAAGGCCGTCAGGTCAAGTACCGCCCCCAGGCCTTGGCTGCGGCCGATCAGGGCATTGAGATCCTGATCACCATCGAGCAGATTCAATCCGAAGCGGGCACCACTGTTGGAAGCAAAGGCCAGGGAGCGGTTGGCATTGCTGAAGGCTCCGGCGGAAAGGAACCGCAGTCGGGCATCGCTGGTGCTGGTGAGATCCGCGAGGGTGGCATCGTCCACTTCGAAGAAACGCACCGACTGACCATTGGTCAGTTGGATATCACTGCTGAACGTGGTTGCCTGAGGCAGGGTGACATCCCTGTTCTCCAATGTGGTGAACAGGGTGCGGGCGCGGGCGCGCAGGGTCCCAAGATCAGCCAGGAGGGCATCCGCCGTGGCGAGCTCAGCAGCCTCCAGAACCACATAGCCGATCTGATTGACTGTGGATGGACGCCCGCTCAACGATGCTCTCAGCAGCTGGCTGCTGGTGGACTGGGGCTTGCTGGGATCAGCAACCGTGACTGTGTCCGCCCTGTTTGCCAGGCTGAAGACCGCATTGAGATCTTCAACGCGCTCTGCGCGAGAAGCGATGTTCTGCAGCCTGCGATCCAGGGCGGCAGGGGTGTCGGCATCCGAGAACGTCTTTTGCTGATTCAGGAAGCGGGAAGACAGGTACTCGGCCAACACGTCCTGCTCAGAGCCATCTGGGGAGAAGGTGGCCACGCCTGTGCGGGGCGCATCAGCAGCGGCGGTGAGATTGAGGCGCTGCGGATTGCTGAGGCTGCCGAACGGATAGCCATCGCCGCCACTGGCAAGGAAATCGAGCGTCACCATGCGGAACGGGCGGTTGCCATCGCCGACGATCGCACCATTGCGCACCACCAGATCGAGGTCTTTGCCGGTTTCGTCCTCAATGGCCAGGGAGAGAATCCTGGACCCGGCCGCACGGCTGAGGTCGTAACTGAAGGCCAGGCCGCTGACCTGCGGGAAACGGCCCTGGTTGACACCGGCAGCGATGCTGTATTCCAGCAGTGCTTTCAGCTCACTGGCGGTGACGGTCACCAGCGAGAGCCCATTGTTGAAGCTGAGGGCATTAGCGATGTCATTGCGGGAGATACCACCCTCCGGTTTCACGACATTGCCTTGGGCATCGAACACCGCGGCGGTCGGCAATCGATCAGGCTTGCCATCGACTGATCCTGTCGGCACCACCAACTGGCCGACGGAATTGCGGATGCCACCTCCATTCTTGAGCGAGATCACCACGCTCGGGTCGACCTGGCGCGCATAGGCCAGATTGGCGTCTGCCGTGAGATCGCCCAGATTCGATTCTTCGCTGCGCACGCCTGGGTTGCGGTTGCCATTGAGGAAGACGGAGCTCACGCCGAACCAATCCGATTCCTGGGCGACGATCAGATCGCGCAGGTTGTCGACAACCTGCTGAACACGGGCGTCGATGAAGGCTTCCGCCTTCAAGGCAGCGACACCGGCGGAATCCGTTCGGTAGGCCCCACTGATGGTCGGGTCGTAACTGGCCGGCAGGAGCGAACCGGCTGCGTCAAAGTCCAGCACCAACCGGCCCAGATACTTGTAATTGCCATCGGTGTTCACCACCGCCACGGGCTTGCCTTCCGCATCGCTCTTGAGGATCGGATAGGGGCCCTGCTTGCTGTCGCCGGCACGGGCCTGATCATCGACGTCGAACAGGCGGGTGTTGGAGCCACCAGCCACGATGATGTCGACATGGCGCAGACGCTCGGCCAGGGCCTGCTCAATGCCGATCAGCTGCATGTGAGCCAGCAGGATCACCTTGTTCATCCCCGGGTTGGCGGCGATCAAGGCATTCACATCCGCCTGGATCTCCGCTGCCAGAGCATCGAGTTCAGCAGCAGAGGGAGTAGGGCCGAACGGGGATGGGGTGATGCCGACGCCGTTGCCGGGGCTGGAGATGGTGCGCAGCGTGGGAGTGGTGGCGCCCACCACTCCCACCTTCTCGCCGTTGACATTGAACACCACGCTGCCGGTGACGCTGTTGGGCTTCGGAGCCTGGCCGTCCGGCACCACAAGGCTGCTTAGGTTGGCATCGCCGCTGAACGTCAGATTGCCGCTCAGATAGGGGAAGGATGTTCCGCTGAAGCCACTGGCTCCGCCGATCAGATCCTTGATGATCGCGGTGCCCTGGTCGAACTCATGGTTTCCGAAGGCGATGGCCTGAACGCCCAGAGCGTTCTGGATCAGCACATCGCCACGACCCACGCCGCCATAAGCCTGAGCGGAGGCCCCATAGAACAGCCCAGGGATCCAGGCATCACCGCTGGAAAGGGTGAGGGTGTTGACGAAGCCGGGTATGCCGTCACGATCGATGTCCTGGCCCCGCAGAGCATTGAGCACACCCGAGAGCGCCGGGGCGTTCTCCAGCGAGGCGAGGTTCCCTTCCTGATCGGCCAGATGGAACAGCTGCAATTTGAAGGCGCTGCCGGCGGCCAGCGCTGCCGCAGAGGTGACACTCACCTTGTCGTTGCCCTCGCTGCTGGCGCTCACGCCGGCGGGTTCGCCGGCAGCGCTGCGCAGGAAAGTGATGCCTTCAATCCGCTGGGCACCGGGGAACACCACCGGGTCCACGGCGGCCACGTTGTAGGGGTCGGTCATATCGAAGACCGCCGCCACACTGGTGGGAGTGCGCTCCAGGGATGCAAAGGCGTAGGTGCGGCCCCCCACGGTGGCGATCTCCACCATCTCTGGCTCGGTCCCCTTGTCATCGTCGCGGTTGTAGCCGCTGGTGAAGTACCCGAGCCTGTTGGCCAGATCCTCCAGGGCTGAGCCGGAGTCGAATACGACGTTGCCTTTGTCGTCGTAGATCCGCAGGGAGCGGGAGCCGATGCTGAAGGGCTTGTCGATCAGTCCATCACCACTGATGTCGCCGTAATCGTTGAGCAGATTCAGGCGTGTGCGGTCGATGCCGGTTGCCTTCTTGTAGGACGCATTCAGGGATGCGACACCAGGGTGGTTGCGGAATGGTGTGCCGTTGATCACCGTGCTGGCATCGGCCCGGGTGAGGTCGAAGAACACATTTCCCTTGTCGGGTTCGTATTCGCGTGAGTCGCCCTCACCCACCGCCAGCAGGAAACGGCGCCCCTGGGGATCGCTGTAGGCGGAGAGGCCGTCAGGCATGGTGAGGCCGTAGAGAGGCAGACCACTGAGCGGCAGGTAGCGGTTGCCGCCACCGCTGCTGCCGTCCACATCGCGGTCAGAGCTGTCGAAACCGGTGCCGTCGAATCGGACCAAGGTGAAGGAATTGCCCTTGGCGCCTTCAGTGCCGAAATCGTTGTCGTAGTTGATCACCAGCGCGCCATCTTCACGGATGGTGAGGCCTTCTGGTTTGTCGTAGGCGGTGGTGCCGCCGATCGAGGGCAGGTTGAACAGCTCGATCTTGTTGGCCAGACGGATCCCCGCGGCCGCCAGCACATCAGCGCTGGCGGTGCTGAAGATGGGCGGGGTGGCCGGGTTGTTGTCCTGGTCGATCAACAGGCGGCGGTTGTCGAGCAATTCCGGACTTGCGACACCGATCTTGTTCAACCAGCCATCCACAACCTGATTGACGGCCGTGGTGATCGGCAGCGTGTTGCTTGCCCCCCCCAGATCCACCTCATAGATGTGCTTAAAACCGGTGAGGCTGCGCGTGCTGTCACGCTCCATCACCAGGAATACACCCCGCTCAGCATCGAAGGCCACGTCGCCGATCTTGTCCTGGCCGGTGCGGCCGCTGAGCAGATAGAGGTGCTCCTTCACCGCCACGCCGCTGGCAGGATCGATCGCAAGGATGCGAGTGAGTTCGGAGCGGCTGCGTTCGGCCACCACGCCATCACCGTTGGCATCCACATCCAGTGGGCTTTGCATGAAGGCGTAAAGCAGACCATCGGTGGGGTTGAAGGCCATGCCCTCAATGCCACGATTGGACCAGCGGTTGCCGTAGACGGCGGGCAGGCTGTCGATCGTTTCGGCGCCGATGGCAGCGCCATGCTGAGCCTGGAGCAGTGCTTTCTGACCGGCGGGGATATAGCGCTGGATCAGGTTGCCGGTGTTGAAATCGAACAGAGCGATCTGACCGCGGTATTCATCGCCCACGGCGAACACCTTGCGGCTGCTGCCACCAATGGTGACGCTGAAAACGGACACCGTTTCCGAGTCGAGGCCGAACGGGTCGTAGGGAAGAGGATTGTTGGAGGAATCCACCGGGATCTCATCCCTGCCCGCCAGCTGGGGCAGGCCGGTGAGTGGCGTGCCGTTGGGCCGTTTCAGCACGATCCGGCCCAACTCGTTGATTGCGCCCGTCGCACGATTCATCCCCAGCTTGTAGATGCTCGGATGGAAGTCGGGATCGAGAAACTGACGCTTGCCATCGGTCAGGGCGCCATTGGGCCCCCGGTCGGTGATCGAGTAGTAAACGTCGAGCACCGTGCCACTGACGGTTTCCTTGCCCGCGAAGGTGAGACCAGAGAGGCCGCCAGCGAGAACGCCTACTGGCAGATTGGCGGCACCGGCCGCATACTCGAGTTTGAAGTCAAGGTTTTCCGCACTGGCGACACCACGGCTCCAGTCTTTGATGCCTGCGGAGAAAATCTCCCTGATCACGGGCTCACTGCCGCTGATATCGACTACGGCTATGGCGTTGTTCTCCTGCAGGGAGAACCAGGCCGACCTGCCATCAGAGCTGATGGCGATAGCTTCAGGTTCGATTTCCTGTGCCAGGGTCGTGGTCACACCCAGACGGCTGCCGAGTCGGATGCCGCGGTTGATCAGTTCCGCGCGTCGGTTTTCCCAGGCACCAAATCCGATGGTCTGTACGTCGGCCTGTGTAGGCGCCAGTGGCGTGGCCGCAAGGTAACCGCTGGTGTTGATCACCGAGATCGAGCCTTCGGGATCAATGGTGTAAAGGGGATTGGGCTCTCCCTCGTTCGTCACCAGCAACTTGCTGCCATCGACACTGAACTTGACGGCGTCGGGCAGGGCGCCGACGATGACTGAGCTCAGGAAGGCAGGAAGAACAGGGTTGCTCAGGTCGAAAAATTGAACAAAACCTGGCTGCGTCTTGATAGTGTTCTGAACGGCAACCGCCAGCAACTTGCCGAAGACGGCCACGCTCTGAAGCGTCTGGGTGTTGTCGGAAGGGGTGGCTTTGGCGACAATGCTCGGCTGGGAAGGATCACGCAGATCGCTGACCAGAATGGCGCCCGATCCTCCTCCAACCGTGTAGAGATAGCCACTCAAGGCGTTGTAGGCCGAGATCTCCGCGTTGGCTCCGAGTGCCGCGGCGTCGAGGACGCCGTTGGTCGCTTTCTGGGCGGGATCGACCAGGGCGAAGACGAGGGTCACGCTGCTGAGTCCTGGGTGGTTTCTACACCTTTTCAGCGAGATGCCGCCCTTTGGTTAAGGGCGCTCTAAGGACAGCCGGTTCTTGTAAAGGGCTTGACCAGGGCTCTGTGTTGCAAGACACGTTTCCCCTCAGCCCAGCTCCGCCAGGCGCCTGCGGGCCAGCTCCGCCTGGGCCTCGGCCTCCGCCAGGTTGGCCTTGCATTCGGCCACCACCTCCGGCGGAGCCTTATCGGCGAAGTTGGGGTTGGCGAGACGGCCGGAAAGCCCCTGGATCTCCTTCTCCGCCTTGGCGATGTCCTTCTCCAGGCGAGCGCGCAGGGCCTCCAGGTCCACCAGGCCCTCGATCGGCAGCAGCACCTGCAGCTCGCCGCTCACGCCGGCCAGGGCGCGCTGGGGAGCGGCGGCGCCGCGGGCGGCCTCCGCTTCTTCCGGGCTGAGCACCGCAACGCTGGCCGCGCGGCAGAGGGCGGTGATGTCGGGCGTGGCCTGGCGCAGCAACGCCGCCAGCTCGCCCCTGCCACTGATGAACTGCACCGGCGCCGGCTGGGCCGGCTTGAGGCCCGCCACCGCCCGCAGGTTGCGCACCACCCGGATCGCCTCGATCAGCTCGGCGAACGACTCCTCCAGCGAGCCATCAAGAACCGCATCGTCTACCTCCGGCCAGGGCTGCAGCGCGAGGAAGGCCTCCGGCGAGGCCCCGGTGAGCCCATGCCACAACTCCTCGGTGAGATGGGGCATCAACGGATGCAACATCACCAGCAGCTCGCTGAGCACTTTGGCCAGCACCTGCCGCGCCGTGCGTTGATCGGCCAGGGCCTCAGCGCGGGCCTCCCCCTCCAGCTCCGCCGGCACCTGCAGGCGCCGCTTGATCAGCTCCACGTACCAGTCGCACACCTCATTCCAGGCGAACTCGTACAGCCCCTTGGCGGCCTCACCGAGGCCATAGCTGCCGTAGCGCTCGGCGGTCTCCCGGTTGACGCGCGCCAGGCGCGACAGGATCCAGCGATCAGCCAGCTGCAACGGCCGCCCTTCCTGCTCGAGCAGCGCAGCGTCCGGATGCCCCAGGCTCGCCGGCGTCTCGCCCTCCAGGTTCATCAACGCAAAGCGGGTGACGTTCCAGAGCTTGTTGGCGAAATTGCGGGCCGACTCCACCGTGGCGGAGCTGTCGGATCTGCGGTCGTAGTCGAGGCGGATGTCCTGGCCGGCACCGGCCACCTCACGCACCAGGGCGAAGCGCAGGGCATCGGCGCCGTAGCGCTCGATCAGCAGCAGCGGATCGATGCCGTTGCCAGCCGATTTGCTCATCTTGCGGTTGTTCTCATCGCGCACCAGGCCGTGGATGTAGACATCACGGAACGGGATCCAGGTGTCGCGGCCGCCCACCGGGGTCTCGCCCTCCTGCAGGAAGGCGCCGGCCAGCATCGTCATCCGGGCCACCCAGAAGAAGATGATGTCGAAGCCGGTCACCAGCACGCTGGTGGGATACCAACGGGCCAGATCGGCAGGTTCCCCCTCCCCCGCCTCGCCGGGCCAGCCCAGGGTGGAGAAGGGCCACAGACCACTGGAGAACCAGGTGTCGAGCACGTCGGGGTCCTGCTCCAGCTGCAGCGCCCGGCCCCCCGCCGCCCCGCCGAACTGCGACGCCGCGCCGAACTGCGCCTCCGCCTGCTGGCGCGCCTCCGTCTCCGTGCGGGCCACCACATAGGGGGTGGCCTCGGTGATCACGCCGCCGGTCTCGCTCACCACGAACCAGGCGGGGATGCGGTGGCCCCACCACAGCTGGCGGCTGATGCACCAGTCGCGGATATCGGTGAGCCAGTCGCGGTAGACCTTGCTCCAGCGTTCCGGCACGAAGCGGGGCTCGGGGCCGGCGGGGGCTGCGTTTTCGAGGGCAGCTTTGTCGAGGGCAGTGCGGCAGCGGGCGGCCAGGGGCTCGGTGCGCACGAACCACTGGGTGGAGAGCAGCGGCTCCACCGGCACCTTGCCGCGATCCGAGAAGGGCACGCTGTGGCGGTGGGGCTCCACCTTCACCAGGCACCCTTCCGCCTCCATCGCCGCCACCACCGCCTTGCGGGCCTCGAAGCGATCCAGCCCGGCGAAGCGGCCGGCGGCCTCGTTCATCGTGCCGTCCTTGGCCATCACCGTGATCTGGGCCAGGCCGTGGCGGGCACCGATGGCGAAATCGTTGGGGTCGTGGGCGGGGGTCACCGTCACGCAGCCGGTACCGAACTCCGCATCCACGTGGTCGTCGGCCACGATCGGGATCGTGCGGCCCACCAACGGCAGGGTGAGGGTCTGCCCCACCAGCTCGGCGTAGCGGGGATCCTTGGGGTTCACGGCCACGGCCGTGTCGCCCAGCAGGGTTTCCGGGCGGGTGGTGGCCAC
>JBKDOV010000063.1:0-4692 GCA_046342815.1 Cyanobacteriota bacterium | reverse complement strand
GTTCAGGGCAGCGCTCCCCTGGCGGCTGGCGTTCACCTGCCGTTCCGCCCGCCTTGCCGCCAGCGCGGCCTTGGCGGCCTCCACCGCCGCGGCCAGTTGTTCCCATTCCTGCTGCTCCTGCAACGCCTGACGCAGCTGGGCTTCCGTGAGCGCCAGCTGCTCGCTGGCCAGCCCCTGCGAGCTCTGATAGGCCGCCAGCGCCTGGCGCAACTCGGCCAGCTCGCTCTGCAGCGCCTGATCGCCGGCATCCGGCGGTTGCGGCGGCTGAAACGGGCCGCTGCGGTAGTCGGGATCGGCGAAGGTGCGGTGAAACCACACCCCCAGCTGCCAGGCGATCCGCAGCGTTCTCAGGGCCGTGGCGTGATCGCCCTGCAACTCATGGTTGGCGAGGTTGCCCTTGCGCCGCAGCACATGGAACAGCTCCGCCATCTCCCGATCCAGAAAGCCCTCCGCCTCCAGGCGCCGCAGCAACAGCTGCTGGGTCTCCTCGATTCCCGGCTCCAGCCCGAAGCGTGACGCCACCTGCTGGGCCAGCAGCTCCCCCAGCTGCCGCAGCTTCAGCAGGGAGGTATTGGGATCCTCCGGGAAATAGCGCTCCGCAAGCGATCCCAAGCGGAACAGCTGTTCGTCGTAGGGCCTTAGCTGGGCGAAGTTGGCGCTCATCCCATCTCTGCCCAGTCTTCCTTCGTGATGGACGAAAGCACAGCTTATCGGCACTGATTGGTGCGGGCATCCCTATGTCCAGGACCAGGGCGTTCACCCCAGTTCAAGGCAGGCCAGGCCGTAGACGTCGTTGAGCGGCACCTGCGGTGGCGCGCCCCGGTACATCCGCAGGGTGCTGGAGATCGGTCGGAAGCCGAGGCCGGCCAGCAGGGTGGCTGCGGCTGGGTTGGCCCCCGGTGCGTCGATCAGCACCACGCCGGGGTGGCGCCGCAGCAGACCCTCCAGCAGCCGTTGGGCACCGCTGGGAGTGTCGGCCAGCAGCGGCCCGATCCGCCAGCCCTCCCCCCGCTGCAGCAGGCAGGGGCGGATCCTGCCGAAGCCGTGGCAGGCCCCTTGCCCATCCACCAGGGCCAGCACCGTGCCCGCCGGATGCTGCAGCCATGGCCCCAGGAAGTGGGGCCTGGGCGTCGCCTCCCGCTGGGCGTCGAACCACTGCACCGCCCGCTCAGGGATCGCCTCACCTTCCAGCAGCGCCAGCGACTCCCCCTGGCTCGCGTCCGCGTCTGCCCCTTCATCGCCGCCGCTGATCCGCTGCCAGCGGCTGGTCGGCGAGGCGGGTGCGAAACCCCAGCCGGCGTAGTCGTCCACCCGCTCCGGCGCTGCCTCCAGGCCGACGCAGGGCAGATCTTCCAGGTGTTCGAGGGCATGGCGCCACAACGCCACCCCATGGCCGTTTCCCCGATGCTCCGGCACCACCAGGAACATCCCCACAAAGCCGTAGGCGGCGTTGTACCGCACCCCTGCAATGCAGCCCACCGGCTCCTGCCCCAGCCAGCCCATCCACAGGCCCTGCCGGTCGGTGTGGTGATAGATGGCCACATCCCCCAGGCCAGGAGCACAGCCCTCGCGCCGCGCCCATTCGGTCACGAAAGGGATGTCGCGCCTTTCCAGGGCCCGGATCTGCAGAAAGGAGCCCATGCTGCGCCCCTCGGCCCGGCGGATGCCTCCATCCTGACGACGTTCGCGCCTAAGGTCAGGCCTCTGAACCAGGTGTCATGAATCCCACCCTCCGCGGGATCGCCTACGTGAGTGTGTGGGTGCTGCTCTGGGGCACGGCCGCCTCCCTCGCCGATTACGTGCTGCTGGAGCGTGGGGCCTATGCCGCCGGTACTCCGGGCCAGGGAATCACCTTCCTTTCCTATGGCATTGCGGCGCTGGTGCTGGCCGTGCGCCTTTCGGGCCGTTTCCTCAAGCCTGAGGATTGAGCAGCACCGCCAGCAACGCTTCGCCGTAACGCTCCAGCTTCGCGGCACCGATGCCGCCGATCCCTGCCAGCTCGTCGAGGGTCACCGGTCGGCGGGCGGCCAGCTCCAGCAGGGTGCGGTCGTGGAACACCACGTAGGGCGGCACCCCCTGCTGGCGCGCCTGCTCCCGCCGCCAGTTCCTCAGGGCCGCCACCAACGTCTCGTCGAGGTCGACGTCGCTGAAGGCCTGGCGTGGATCCGTGCCTCGGCCGCCAGCTCCGGCTGCCTCTCCAGACCGGCGACGCTCCTTCGCCGGCGGCGGCAGCGCCAGCTCCAGGCTGTTCTCGCCGCGTAGCAGCGGTCGCACCAGGGCCGCTTCGCCGAACTGCAGCCCGCCCTTGCCGCCGGGCACCGGCACCAGATAGCCCCGGGCCGTGAGCTGGCGAATCAGGCTGCGCCACTGGCCCCGGTCGAATTCCCGGCCGATGCCATGCACGCTCAGCTGGTCGTGACCCAGCTGGCGGATCCTTTCGGTGCTTCCCCCCAGCAGCACATCCACCACGTGGGCGGCGCCGAAGCGTTGGCCGGTGCGGGACACTGCCGAGAGGAGCTGTTGGGCCGGCACGCTCAGGTCCACCAGTGCGCGCGGCTCCAGGCAGCCATCGCAGTTGCCGCAGGGTTCGCCCAGCTCCTCGCCGAAGTGGCGCAGCAGCACCTGGCGGCGGCAGCCCGCGGCTTCACTGAATCCGATCAGGGCCTCGAGCTTGCCGTGCTCGATCCGCTTCTGCTCCTCCTCGGCGCCGGAGTCGTCGATGAAACGGCGCAGCTGGGGGATGTCTCCCGGACCATGCACCATCCAGGCCACCGCCGGCAGGCCATCGCGGCCGGCGCGGCCGGTCTCCTGGTAGTAGGCCTCCAGGCTCTTGGGCAGATCCACGTGGGCCACGAAGCGCACGTCGGGTTTGTCGATGCCCATGCCGAAGGCGATCGTGGCCACCACGATTACCCCGCTCTCCCTGCGGAAGCGATCCAGCGCGCGGCTGCGTTGCTCCGCCTCCATGCCGGCGTGATACGGCATCGCATCGAACCCGGCGGCGATCAGCTCGCGCGCGAAGCTCTCCACCCGGCTGCGGGAGCGGGCGTAGACGATGCCGGCCTCGCCGCGGTGATCGGCCAGAAACTCCAGCAGCTGCTGCTTCGCCTCCCCCTTTTCGCGCAGCAGATAGCGGATGTTGGGTCGATCGAAGCTGGCGGTGAACACCTCACCGCCGCGCAGGTCGAGGCGGTCGAGGATCTCCTCGCGGGTGCGGGGGTCCGCCGTGGCGGTGAGCGCCAACCGCGGCACCTGGGGAAACCGCTCCCCCAGCCTTCCCAGCTGCAGATATTCCGGCCGGAAGTCGTGGCCCCATTGCGATACGCAGTGGGCTTCGTCGATGGCGAACAGGGCGATCGGCCCCTCCGCCAGCCGCTCCAGCAGATCGCCGCTGATCAGCCGTTCGGGCGAGACGTAGAGCAGGTCGAGCTGGCCGTCCCGCAGCGCCCTCCAGGTTTCCTGCGTGGACTCAGGGCTCTGGGCCGAGTTGAGGGCGGCGGCCCGCACGCCGTACTGGCGCAGGCCCTCCACCTGGTCCTGCATCAGGGCGATCAGCGGCGAGACCACCACCGCCGTGCCCTGCCGGCAGAGCGCCGGCACCTGATAGCAGAGGGATTTGCCGCCCCCGGTGGGCATCAGCACCAGCGCCGAGCCTCCCCCGATCACGTGCTCCACGATCGCGGCCTGGGGGCCCCGGAAGTCGGCGTAGCCGAACACCTCCCGCAGCACCTGCGCCGCGGAGGAACTCATCGGGCCAGCGTCCAGGACAGCCAGGCCACCACCAGCAGGCCCCCCAGCGAAATCACCTGGAACCAACTGTCTGCCCGTTCCACCTTGGCGACGGCCTGATCCCGCTGGTCATCCTGGGCGGTGGCATAGACATTCGATCCCCACACGAACAGCACAAACAGTCCGATCGACACGAGGTAGCTGTACAGGTAGAGCTTGTCGAGAAAGGTGAGATAGGAAAGAGGGGGCAGTTCCGCCTGGTAGGTCTGCTGCATCACCACCAGGGTGAGCAGGGCGGTGGAGGGAATCGCGATCCGCAGGTCTCCCAGCGAACCCTCCAGGCTGGCGGCCACGAACACCACCGCCATCACGAACAGCAGCGGCAGGATCCACTGCAGGAAGGCGCTGAACACCGGCGTCTGATAGAAGACCCGCAGCGTTACCTGCGATTGCCGCAGCGGACCACTGTCCTCGCCGAAGGCAGTGGCATAGGTGTGCTGCAGCGCGCCGAAGCTCACCCCCACCGGATTGAAACCGCGGATCGAGGCGAACCCCCCCACCAGTCCGGAATGGTCTTTTTCCGGCACCAGCACCAGCGGCTCATCGCCGTTGAGAGCAAATTCCGCGGGTCGCACCTCCAGCATCAGCGGCAGGCTCAGCAGGCTGAAGGGCGATTCGTGCAGGTCCAGTTCGTCGATGTAGAAGTGGCCCGAGAACTGGAAGCGCTGATGCCGCCAGCCATTCGGCTTGAGCTCGGGTTCCTCGGACTCCGTCTCTATCTCGAAGTCGTAGCCCACGATGTTGTTCACCACCTGCACCAGCTCGTCGGCTTTGACTTTGTTCTCCTCCAGCAGTTTCTGCACCTCCGCCGGCCAATCGAGCCAGTACCAGCCGTTGGCCATGAAGGTCTGATCCGCCACCGAAAGGTTGTAGGCGTTCTCCAGATACATCCCCACCGTCACC
>JBKDOV010000062.1:0-38026 GCA_046342815.1 Cyanobacteriota bacterium | reverse complement strand
TCGTCGCCCCACTGTGCACCGATGACGACAACGTTGGCCAAGGACACGGCGGCCCGGAGCCGCTACAAAGCACAATCAGAGAGCCTCTCAGACGAAGGGTCGGTTCGTCAAAGAACTCACCCTTCGTCTGCCGGGGGACGGCGGCTCAGGCGCCCCGCACCACGTTGGTCTCAGCCTTCTTGAGCTCCTTCTCCAGCCTGTTGCGCAACGCCTCGGGGAGGGGGCGGTTGGCATAACCGGCGTAGTGCCCCGCCAGGGAATTGAGGGCGGTCTGCATGGTGGTGAACGAGCCCAGGCCGTTCACGTCGTTGCGGGGGCGATAGCGGGAGACGTAGTCGTTGATCAGGGCCCGGGCATCGGTCTCGGCCTGGGGGCGGGCCGGATCTTCCTGGGCCAGCGCGATGGTCTCCAGCAGCCGCTGAGCCACATTCACCGTGTCATCCACGTAATTGCCGGTGAGGCCGTTGGCGGAACCGCTGCAGCCGCCCAGGACCAGCACGAGACAGAGGCCGAGCGCCACGGCGGAAGTGGCCAGGCGCGGCCTCAGCCAGTGATCCGCCCAGGCGGAGATCCGACGCAGAAGGGCGGCCATGACACAGATCGCAGGTTCGGTGATCCTAGGTGGGGCCCAGGAATGTCTCTCCAGAACCATGGCGCTGAACGGGAATCGTTGCTTCGAGCCGCTCGAGAGCCTCCTCCCAGCCCAGGTCCTGCTTGCCGCCACCACGCCGTTCCACCAGCTCCACCCGGCCCTCGGCGGCGCCGCGGCCCACCACGATCCGCCAGGGGATTCCGATCAGGTCAGCATCCTTGAACTTCACACCCGCCCGCTCGGCCCGGTCATCGAACAGCACCTCGATGCCTGCCTTCTCCAGACGGTCGTAGAGCTTTTCAGCCAGGGCGAGCTGGTCCGGCTCCTGCACGTTGGCGGCCACCAAGATCACCTCGAACGGAGCGATCGGCAGGGGCCAGCAGATCCCGTTGCCATCGTGGTGCTGCTCAACGGCGGCCTGGGCAAGCCGGGAGACCCCGATGCCGTAACAGCCCATCCACAGAGCTTCCTCCACCCCATCGACATTGGTGAAGCGGGCCTCGAGAGCTTCCGAATACTTGCGCCCAAGCTGGAAGATGTGGCCCACCTCGATTCCCCGGGCGGCCTCCAGCTGCTGCTCAGGGTCATGGAGGCAGCGGTCGCCGGGCTGGGCGGCCCGCAGATCCACCGCTTCCGGCACGGCACAGAGCCCATCCCAGCGGGCCCCCACCAGATGGTGATCGACCCGGTTGGCCCCACACACGAAGCCGTCCAGATCAACCGCGGTGGCATCGGCCAGCCGCAGGAAGCGGGGGGTCCAGCTGCGGGCACCGCTCAGCACCCGATCCTCCAGATGGGGACCCACATAACCGAACGGCAGAGGGTCGAGACCTTCCGCCTCTAGTTGTTCCGGCCGCAGGGGAGACAGCTCCAGCAGAGCTCCTGCCTCGCCGCAGCGGGCCGACACCGCATTGGCCAGCTTGACGTCGTTGAGCTGCTGGTCTCCGCGCAGGCAGACGAGCAGCGGCTGGGGAAGCCCCACAGCGAACCGTGCCAGCAACAACAGCACCTTCACGGTCTGGCTGGGGTGGAAGCCATGGGCGCCACAGAGTTCTTCGATCCCGGTGAGACCGGGGGTGGCCAGCTCGGCCTGGACCGACACCTCCAGAGGCACGGCCGGGGCCGCCAGCGAGACCGCCCGCTCCTGGTTGGCGGCATAACGCCCATCGGCGCTGGCCAGGATCAGGTCCTCCCCGGCTTCGGCGGTGACCATGAATTCCTGGCTGGCGGAACCGCCGATCGCACCGCTGTCGGCCTCCACGGCCACCGCCCTCAGCCCGCAGCGCTCGAAGATGCGGCGGTAGGCCCCATCCATCGCCGCATAGGTGGCGCGGAGGGAGTCTTCGTCGGCATGGAAGGAGTAGGCATCCTTCATGATGAATTCCCTGCCCCGCATCAGGCCGAAACGGGGGCGGATCTCATCTCGGAATTTCGTCTGGATCTGATAGAGACAGACGGGCAACTGGCGATAGGAACGCAGCAGATCGGCGGCCAGGGCCGTGATCACCTCCTCATGGGTGGGCCCCAGGCCCATGGATCGCCCCTGGCGATCCACCAGATGGAACATGATCCCCTCGCCGGCGGTGTAGCCGGCCCAACGGCCACTGCGTTCCCAGAGATCGGCGGGCTGCAGCTGGGGCAGCAGGGTCTCCAGGGAGCCCACGGCGTTCATCTCCTCGCGCACGATCGCGGAGATCTTCTGCAGAACGCGCCACAACAACGGCAGGTAGGCGTAGATGCCGGAGGAGATCCTGCGGATGTAACCGGCCCGAAGCAGCAGCTTGTGGGAGGGAATCTCCGCTTCGGCCGGGTCGTCCCGCAGCGTCACCAGCATCAGGCGGGAGACGCGCATGGCGCAGCGAGGGCAAGGGGGCTGGACGCTATCACCCACGCTTGACAGCCCCTGCCAGGCAGCGATCTGCGGCCTCTGAAAACTTCTGCTAACGTCCGGGGCCACTTCCAACCTGTCCAACGGTCGTCTCATGGTTGCTCTCCCAGGTCCGATCCAGGGTCCGATCGGCCAGACAGGCGGGGAGGGCGGTTCGGCCGAATCCGGCGCAGGGGCGGACGAGACCCTGATCAGCATCGAGGACGTTCAGAAGGCCCTGAATCGATCCAGGGCTTCGGTGTATCGCTACACCAACACCGACCCCAGAAATCTCAACCCCCCCTTCAATCCCCGCAAACTCAACCCGGAATACCGCAGCGACCAGAAGGAGCCGCTGCTGTTCCATCCCAACGAAGTGGCTCGCTTCGCCAGGGATGTGTTGCGGATCAAGGAGGTCACGGTGGAGGTGCTGAATTCGCCGTCCACAGCCACCCAGCAGCTGCTCAGCTCGATCCTCGAGGAACTGCGGGGAATCCGCCAGAGACTGGACAACCTGGACGGTGTGCCCGCCGATCTCAACGCCCATCGCAAGAACCACGCCCAATCCAGACCGGCCGCCTGATCCGCGGCCTGAGCAGCGGCTCCGGGAAACCGCACCTGCCGGAGCCAGAAAAAAGTGTCAAAATAAAAGGTATCACCGTTGCGGATCCGCACTCAGCGATCCGGTTCGATCCTGTGATCCGGAACTCCCGGGTCACTTCTGCATGGACCAGGCCTTGACCACCCGTTCTGCTCCCTTCGCCGCTGGCGCGTGGCAGGAGCAGTCCGCCACCGACGATCCACCCGGTGACCCCGGCGAGGATCCCTACAGTCCGGGCACAGGTGTCTCCCTGCCTCCCGGCTCTTCTGAAGCCGGAGAGTCACTGGGTCTGGATCAGCCCCTTGGCATGTTGGGTGGTGCCGCCATCGGCCTGCTCTCCCTGCTGGTGCCGTTGTTGAGCGTGATGACCGATCGCATGGTCATCGGGCCACCGCCGGCGGTTTCCCCCTCGCTGAGCACCCTCAAGCCCGATGGATCTCAGTCGCCTGCCGCCCTCGCCCTCCCCTGGACTGGTGAATCTCGTGGTGGAAATCCCGGCAGGCAGCAGCAATAAGTACGAGTACTGCTCCCAGGCAGGATTCATGCGGCTGGACAGGGTGCTGCCCTCCTCGGTCCGCTACCCCTTCGATTACGGCTTCATCCCCAACACCCTGGCCGAGGATGGTGCACCCCTCGACGCCATGGTGATCATGGAGGAACCCACCTTCGCGGGTTGCCTGCTCACCGCCCGACCGATCGGCATCCTGGACATGGAAGACAGCGGTGCCCATGACGGCAAGCTGCTCTGTGTACCGGTCGCCGATCCGCGCAAGCAGGAAATCCTCAGCATCCGGCAGATCGCCCCCAACCAGCTCGAGGACGTGGCCGAATTCTTCCGCACCTACAAAAGCCGGGAAGGCAGGGTGACCACCATCCACGGCTGGCTGGATACGGAGGCGGTACCCGCCCTGCTCGCGCGCTGCGTGGCCGCCGCGAACAACGCTGGCCCAATCCCCTAGGCCAGCCGCTGCAGCAGAAATCCCTCGAAATCCAGGGCCTTGAACACCGGGGCAGGATCCCCGAAGCCTGCGGCATTGACAAGAGCCCCGAGCCTGGCTGTGCCAATCGGATGCAGGGCCTGGCCGAGGGCACCGAGCTGCTCCGGCGCGGCCTTCAGACCACTGGCCCGTTGAAAACCGAGCCAGGCCGCATCGATCTGGGTCTGCAGGGCCGATCGTTCCGGTCGCATCAGGTCCACCAGCACCAGCTGGCCGCCGGGCCGCAGGCTGCGGGCCAGGGCGGAGAGAAAGGCCAGCTTGGTGCCGTCATCCGGGAGGGACTGAAGCACCAGTACCGAAAGCGCCCCATCAAACTCCGCCTCGGCCCCGAGATCCTCGGCGGTGGATTGGCGCCAGTCCACGGGCTGCCCCCCCGGCTGCCGCTGCTCCAAGCGGGCACGGGCCTCGGCGAGCATGGCGGCGGAGGGATCGATGGCGGTGAGCTGCCAGTCGGAGCGCTGGGCCCTGGCCTCCAGCAATTCGGCCCCGGTGCCACAACCGGCCACCAGCACGGCACTGCCGGGCGGGGAAGCCTGGGGGGAGGCGGCCAACAGGGCCACCGCCAGCCGCGCCAGGCTGGCATAGCCGGGAAGAAGCTGCTGAATGACCAGGTCGTAGGAGGGTTCCGGAGAGAGCTCCGGCATTCCGCCGCCAGCGTCGATCACAGGGGGGTCCGTCGTCTGAAGTCACGGTAGGAGTCAGAAACTCCATTGCATCCGGCACGGAGATCGCGGAAAGGAGCGGCACGTGCCCTAAGTTGGGCGGCGCCGACACCCCCGAATCGACCGTGCCCACCATTCGTTTCGAACAGGAAGGCCAGCAGGTGGGCTGCATCGAAGGGGCCAACCTCCGCAAGGCAGCTCTCGATGCGGGCATCAACCCCTACAAAGGCCTGAACAACCTCAACAACTGCGGGGGCGTAGGCCAGTGCGGCACCTGCGTGGTGGAAGTTCTCGAAGGTGCCCGGAACCTCTCACCCCGCAGTGACGTCGAGGAGGTCTATCTGGCCGACCGTCCCGCCAACTATCGACTCAGCTGCCGCACCAGCGTCAACGGCGACGTGACCATCCGCACCCGCCCCGATGGCGGCGTGGGCAAGGGCTCCAACAGCCTGGTGGGCGCGCTCAAGTCCCTGATCGGCCGCAGCTGAGCCCGATGGCGGGTTCCCTGCCCCGGGTCTACAGCTACCCAACCTGTAGCACCTGCCGGAAGGCTCTTCAGTGGTTGAAGGAAAGGGAGATCGAGGTGGAAGTGGTGGACATCACCCTCCAACCTCCCTCCCATGACGAACTGCGGCAGGCACTCGAGCAGCCCGGGCGTTCCCGCCTGTTCAATACCAGTGGCCAGAGCTACCGGGCCCTGGGTTCGGGCACCGTCAAGGCGATGTCCGACGAGCAGGCCCTGGCGGCACTCGCCGCCGATGGCAAGCTGATCAAGCGACCCTTTCTGGTCACAGCGTCGGGGGAGATCACCACCGGCTTCAAGCCGGAGGAGTGGCAGAGCCTTCTGGCCTGACCCCCTTGGCCATCAACTGATCCAGTTCGTCGATCAGCCCCTCGATGCCGGCACGGCTGATCTGGCTGACGTAATTGGCCTTGAACTCCTCGAGAAACGCACACAGGAGAGCCTGGGAGCGTTCGAGCACCGGCCCCTGTTCCAGGGCGCTCGCAAGCTCCTCCCAGAAGCGATCCACGAAGCGCTGCAACAGCTCCATCTGTTGATCATCCCGGCGCCCCAGCCGCTCTCCGGTGCTGCGGGTGAGATCGAGCAGGCTCTCCACCACCCCCACGGCCAGCTGGCGACTCAGATCCTTCTCCACCTGCAGCAGCGGCTGCAGCCGACGCAGAGGGGGCGGCACCATGGTGCTCTGGAGACTCTGCTGCAGGGCATGGCCGAGCACGCCCTGCAATTCCGGCGCCAGCCGGGGGACCACCCGGGCCAGCAATAACGGGGCCCAGATCCTCAGCAGCTGCACCAGTTCCCGCTCGTCGTCGTGGATCACCATCTGGTGACTGCGCAGCGAACGGATGCGGGCTGGCCAGCGCCGGGAACGGATCAACTGCTGCAAGCCGTCGATCAGCTGCAGGGCGAGCACCTCGAACAGCTCCACCGCCAGCAGCGCCACCACCGCCCGACTGACCACGGCCCGCAGGGGCTCGATGTTGATCAGGCGGCTGGCCTGGAGCCGCTCCAAAACGGGAACCACCCGCAGCCAACGCCAGAAGGGCAGGAGCAGCGGCAGATCGATCCAGCGACGCAGCAGGGCATCCCGCCAGCGCATCCCCGGCAGGCGCCGCCGCAGCCGGTAGGCCCGCAGCAGGATGTCGAAGCAGAAGACGCTCTGGAACAGCAGCAGGTCGTAGCGCCAGAAATGGTCGGTGGGCCGACCATTTCCATCGATCGTTCGGTAGTAGCTGGTGGAGACCAGCGGCAGCACCTGAGCGTTCCAGAACTGGCGTTCCTGACCCCACGGATGGGTGGCCAGCCACTGGGGACTGAGCAGCAGCTGGGCAGCATCGCGGGCCGAATCCCGATCGGCCCGCTGGCGCAGGCGGCCCTTGATCCGCTCCATGGTGCCGGGGGCATTGGCAGCCACAAATGGATTGCTGTCGAACAGCCGCAGGGTGTCTTCCGACTGCAGAGCCAGCAGGCGACGTTGATCGGCGCTCAGCCCGGAGCCGCCGGAACCAGCCAGCAGCGCCTGGTCAAGGCGCTGGAAGGAGCGTAAGTAGGCACTGGTTTCGCGATGGGGTTCGATCCCCTTGATCGGATCGACCCAGGGGGTGATGTCCGGGAGGAAGGTCAACGGCACCGCCAGGGGCACCGAAGGGATCGGATGGAGCCGTCGTTGCAGCCAGAAGGTGCGGAGGGGGACGTAGGTCAGATCGAAGCCGACCCAGACCAGGTTGAATGCCGCCCAGAACGCCACAAAGCGATCCCAGCGCCGACCCGCCCTACTCCCCGTTGCGGTCGGTCTCTCGTGCCAGCGGGGACGCGCCATGCTGGAACCACGGAAGGTGCCTGCCTAATCTGCCTCCCATCGATGCCCCCTGTCGCACAAACGCCTTGAGTCCATCGGATCCCCATGTCGACAACCGCCCCAGCGATGGTGCCGTTGAGCGTTCCGCCAACCACCGGAGCCATCGGGCAGACGTCGAAGCGGAGAGCCCCTGGGCCTTCTGGCGAAGCGTGTTGGTCACCCTGGCCGTTGCCCTCGCCATCCGCCAGTACCTGCTTGAGGCCCGCTACATCCCTTCGGGTTCGATGCTGCCCGGCCTGCAGATCCAGGACCGGCTCCTGGTGGAGAAACTCAGCTATCGCAACCGTCCGCCCCGGCGTGGCGAGATCGTGGTGTTCCACTCCCCCCATCATTTCGATCCGGCCCTGGTGAGTCAGGGGGAACCCGGACCGATCCGCTGTCTGCTGGTCAACCTGCCCCTGATCGGAGCCCTGCCGGGAATCCAGCATCCCGCCTGTGATGCCTACATCAAAAGAGTGATCGGCATTCCGGGCGATCGGGTGAGTGTGGATCCGCTCGGCAGGGTGAAGATCGATGGCCGCCCCCTGGCCGAGCCCTATGTGCAGAGCCCCTGCCCAGTGGATGACCAGGGGGTCGGGCCCTGCCGTCCCCTGAACGTGGTGGTCCCCCCCGGCCACGTGCTCGTGCTGGGGGATAACCGCGCCAACAGCTGGGACGGCCGCTTCTGGCCGAGTGGCCCCTTCCTGCCGCAGCGCGAAATCATCGGCCGGGCCTTCTGGAGATTCTTTCCGCTCAATGCGATGGGGCCGATCGGAGTGCCCACTCCTTCGGATCGGTGAGGCCGCTGGCCACGACTCCCCCCCTGACCAGAAGGCTCGAATAGGGCTGGTTGGCCGCGAGCGAGCGACGGCTTGCGCCGTCCCATTGCCAGGAATGGTCGGGGTCGAACAGGATCCAGCGACGGCAGCCCGGCTCCAGGGTGGGTTCCGGGATCCCGAGCAACCGAGCCGGTCCCCAGCAGAGCCGTTGCCAGAGAAGCTGGGGACTCCAGCCGCGGCCGCCCACCAGGGCCTGCCAGAGCAGGGGGAGCACCAGCCCATGGCCCGCCAGGCCGGCACGGCGCTGATCGAGAGGCAACAGTTGCTCCTCTGGATCGAGGGGCAGGTGATGCACCGCCACCGCGGCGATCAATCCCTCCTCCAGGGCGGTGAGAAGGTCTTCCCGATCCTGCGGCCCCCCCAGGGAAGGCACCACCCGCCAGCCCTCCGCCAGGGGATCGAGGCTGCCGCTGTCGGCCAGCAGATGCCACCAGCAGACGCTGGCCGGCGGCGGGAAGGGGGCGCCGCGCAGCTGGGCCACGGCCTCCGAGGTGGAGAGATTCATCAGCCGCACTGGCGCCTGGGGCAGGGCCGCGGCCAGGGCCAGGAGCGATTGCAGGGGCACACTTTCGCTGACCGCCGGATCCGGCGGCCAACCAGCCCGCAGAGCCTCTACCCGTTCCCGTACGAACCCCTGCTGGCTGAGGCTGGCGTCCCGGGGGGGAACGAGCACAGGTCGATCGTCCATTTCCGCCAGACGCAGGCCCCGCTCCAGCAAGGCAAGCGGTGGCAAGGCATCACCGCAGGCCAGGCCGATCGCCCCACTGGTCAGTTGGTCGCCGTGGGGAGCCAGATCCCGATCCTCCCCGTCCAGCGAGAAGCTGCCCCAGAGCAGGAGCTGCAGGGGGACCGGCCACTGCAGCTGGAGGCGCTCGGGCCGATCCCGCCAACTGCGGGCCCACGGCAGCAGGGCCACCGTGCCGTAGCCCCCCTGGGCCGCGGCCGCGGCGAGGGAAGCGAGGGTTTCGGCGGTGCCATGGAGCGGATCCTCCAGCACGCTGTGGGGATCCACCAGGGCCGGGGCCAGCCACAGATGGCCGGCCGCCATCTCCAGGCAATCCTGCCCGGCCGCCCCATCACCCAGGCAGCGGATCACCCCGTCCCCCACCAGGACATCGCAGCAGCGGGGGGGGCGCTGCGGATGGTCGAGCAGCTGGACCTGGCGGAGCAGCACACGAGTTGCCATGGGGTTCCGGGCCGAAGCCTGCAGGGCTGGGGAAAGGCTCAGAGAGCCCCGGCGGCGGTGCGATCGAGCACGCCCCCAAGATGGCTCGTGAGGTTCATGCAGGCCACCACCGCGACCCCATCGGCACCGTGGGGGTAATCGATCGCCGTGACCCCACCATTGCCCTGCTTCACCGCCCAGATGTCCTTGGGAAGGAGCCCGAGCAGCGCGCAGAGGATGGTCTTGTTGACGGCATCGTGGGCCACCACCAGGGCGGTCTCATCAGGCTCGAGACTGCGGGCGATGGTCTGCCAGGTGGCAAGGGAGCGGTCCCAGACCTGCTGAATGTTCTCCCCCTCCGGCATCTGCACCGTGTGCGGGGTCCGCTTCCAGTCGGCCAGCAACTGGGGCCAGCCCTCGGCGATCTCGCTCTCCAGCCTTCCCTCCCAGAGCCCATGGCCGATCTCGAGCAGACCGGTGGTGGTCACCAGCGGCACCCCAGGATGGGCGGCCAGGATCGCCTCCGCCGTCTGACGGGGCCGGGCCATGGCACTGGTGTAGGCCCGCTGGAACGGCACCTCGGAAAGGAAGGTCCGGGCCGCCTCGGCCTGGGCCCTGCCATTGGCGTTGAGGGGGATATCGATCTGGCCCTGGAAGCGCCCCTGACGGTTCCAGTCGGTTTCGCCATGGCGCACCAGCAGCATGCGGGCGCCCTTGCCCCGGGGTGGCAGGGGGGTGCCGAGATGGGAGGTGCCGTTGAGCGATTCGATCTGCACCTCCAGGGGGCCAGCGGCCGGCCGGACCAGGTTGAGCACGGAGACGGAAGCGTTGTCGAGGCGCAGCCTCCGGAAGCCATCGGCGGGCAGACCCAGCAACCGCAGCAGCAGACAGCGCAGGATCGCGTTGTGGGCCACCACCAGCACGGTCTCGGTCCCCTGGCTCGGGCCCGGCGGGGCCAGGCTGGAGTCATGGGCCTCCAGCAAACGCAGAACGAACCGATCCGCCTGCTCCATCAGCTCGGGCAGGGGCCGGTAGGGGGTGCCGTCCGTTCGCCTGAGCTCCAGCGTCTCCGGAGATTCCCGCCAGCGACGCTCGCCCTCGGGATCGTGGTTGGCGAGCTCCCGCCGGAGCAGGCCACTCCAGGGCTCGAGATCAATCTCCAGCAGGTCGTGATCGAGCAGGGGCTGGAGCCCCTGGCCCTGGGCCTGCAGCAGGGTCTGGGCCGTGTCTCGGGCGCGGCTGAGCGGTGAGCTGTAGGCCGCTGCGATCTCCACCCCACCGAGGGCCTCGCCCGTGAGCCTGGCCTGGGTGCTCCCCTCCGGCGTCAGGGAGGAGAGATCGTTCCGGCCCTGGATGCGGTGTTCGAGATTGAAGCTGCTCAGGCCGTGGCGGACCAGGACGATGCGAAGGGGCACAGGCCTTGCGCCGCAGGGGAGTCCATCGTATGGGAGCACCCTCTCCCGCAGAAATCGGCGGACGGCACCGGATCGGCGCAGCAGAATTGGAGCAGTTCCCGTTGGTTCCCAGGCTTGATCGCGCCTCCTACCCCACCGAACCCTTCCTCACCGTCCACCTCCCCGCTCCCTCCCGGGCCCGCCACCCCGCCTTCGCCCGGCTGGAAGGTGGCCCTGGCGGCGATCTGCCTGCTGCTGAGCGCGCTGCTGTGGCTGGATGGCCTGGTAGGGAGCGTGGATCGTCCCTCGGTGAATCACTCGCTCAACATCCGTCAGCTGGAACTGGCGGCGATGGCGGCCGATGGCGTGCCGTTGCCCATGCGGGCTCCCCTGTTCGGAGAGCATCCCCGCCAGTCGCTGGCGGAGGAACTGGAGAATGACATCAAGGACGCGAACCCGCCGGCCACGGCGGAGCAGCGCCTGGAACTCGCCCTGCTGCAACGGGCCGCCGGCGAGACCGACCTGGCCAGGGTGCAGCTCAAGGACCTGGCACGGTCGGTGGATGAGCCCCGCCGTCCGCTGCTCGAGGCCCTGATCAGCGGCAAACCCCTGGATGCCTCGCGCCAGCAGGAGCTGCTGCGTGCCTGGAAGGCACCGACGATGGTGCGCCAGCTGGCCTGTGAGCAGCTCGGCGGACCCGACAAAACCTGCCCCGCCAGCCGGGAACGGTCGCGGCTGCTCCTGCAGCTGTTCGGGGTGAACGTGGTACCCGTGCTGATGCTGATCGTCGGCGTGGTGCTCCTGGCCCGGCAGGCCTGGCTGCTGAATCGGGGACTGGCGATTCCCGCCCCTCCCTGGCAGGGCCCTCCCCTCAATCTCGTGGACCTGACCCTGCTGATCGCCGGCGGCTTCGTGCTGCTCGGCGAAGTGGTGACCCCCCAGCTGCTGCAGGTGCCTCTGCAGGCTTCCCTCGGACGCCTGAGCGTGCCCTCCACCGTGGTGCAGGGGCTGGAGGTGGTGGCGCTCTACCTCGCCCTGATGCTGGCCCCGCTGCTGATCCTGCAGTGGCTGTTGCGCCGCTCCGGCCATGCGCCGCTCGGCGGATGGCTGCAGTGGCACTGGCCGCCCCTTGGCTCCGCCGTACGCCAGGCGATCACCACCCTGCTGATGGTGTTGCCGCTGGTGGCCCTTTCCGGTTGGGTGATCGATCTGATCTGGCCCAATCCCGGCGGCAGCAATCCCCTGCTCGAGCTGGTGCTCACCAGCTCCAACGGTCTGGCCTTAGCGCTGTTTGCGCTCACCGCCATCGTTCTGGCGCCCCTGTTCGAGGAGGTGATCTTCCGAGGCGTGCTTCTGCCGGTGCTGGGCCGGCGTTTCGGGAGCGTGTGGGGCGTCGTGATCAGTGCGGCGGTGTTTGCCCTGGCCCACCTCAGCCTCAGCGAACTGGTGCCCCTGTTCCTGCTGGGCTGCGGCCTCGGCTGGCTGCGGTGGCGCAGTGGTCGACTGGCGCCCTCGGTGCTGATGCATGCGTTCTGGAACGCGCTCACCTTTGCCAACCTGCTGCTGCTGGCCGACTGATCCGGTCCCATTGACCTGGATCAGACACCAGGGGTGGGGTTCTTACTTGCCCGGGGACACGATGGGTGGTTCACTTGCGCAGTGAATCGACGGGCCTCCTTGGTCGCCACCCTCCCAACCACCGCTTCCGAGCGCCATTCACAGCGCCCCATGGGCCGCCGTGCCGGAAGTCAGCACCGCCTGCAGGTGGTTCAGGGTTCCCTTTCTGCCCGGAAAGTGGATCGCCAGGCCCCGTGGCTGGCGAACCTCCATCGCATCACCACCGGCGCGATCACCGGTATCAGCCTGGCGATGGTGGGCCTGAGCGGCCTCACCCTCTACTGGCAGAACGAGTGGGCCCGAAGCTACGCCGAACTGCAGGCCTCCAAGGACCTGGAGCACCGAATGCAGGAATCCTCCGCACTGCTGGAGCAGCACCACATGGTGGCCTCCCGCCAGCCAGGCCAGCTGGTGCCCACCAGCAGCGAGAAGCTGATCCATCTGCCGGAACCGAAGGCCAAAGTTGATTCCAGGTCTTCGGGCCTGCTCACCGTCCTTCGGTCCCGCCAGATCCCCGCCGGTTACTGATGGGGCGAACACCCACCCGCCCCCATACCCCAGCGGGTCCGGGACGCTCCGATCGGCGCTCCAGTGCACCCCGTCTTTCCCCTGTGGCGGGAAGGCACCGTTCTGTGCCGATGGAGCCCCCCTCCAACCGCAGGCTGCTGCTGGTCTATCTGATTCTCTGCAGCGCCCTTGTGGGACTGGGGGGCAGGCTGGCCTGGCTTCAGATCTTCCAATCCAAGGAGCTGAAGACCCTGGCTCTGTCCTTCCAGACGTCTTCGACCAAACCTCTGGGACAGCGCCGCACGATCGTGGATCGCATGGGGCGACTGGTGGCGATCGATGAACAGAGGTTCACCCTCTGGGCCCATCCCCGATATTTCAACTTCCCCGGCGACGAGCCCCAGGCCGTCCGCAAGCCGGCCGATGTGGCAGCCCGGTTGGAGAAGGCCCTCGCAATTCCCGCCGATGATCTGCTGCGGCTGCTCGGTAACCGTGATTCCGGGGTCAAGCTGGCGACCAATCTCGATCCCGACACAGCCTCCCGCGTACGCAACCTTGGCATCAGCGGGCTTGATCTGGAGGCTTTCCCCCAGCGGGTCTATCCCCAGGGTTCCTTGTTCGCCAACGTGGTGGGCTTTCTCAACCTGGAGCGGAAACCCCAGGCCGGTCTGGAACAGAGCCGGGATTCCGACCTCAGACGCCAGGAATCGGTGCTCAGCATGCGCCACGGCGGAGATGGCACCCCGCTGCCCGACGGCATCCAGTCTGGCGCGCTCTACGGAGACGACCTGCGCCTGCAGCTGACCCTGGATGCCCGCCTGCAGCAGGTGGCCCAACAGGCCCTGGCGCGCCAGACCAAACAGTGGAACGCCAAACGGGGCGCCGCCCTGGTGATGGATGTGCGCACGGGCGAGATGCTGGCCCTGGCCTCCACCCCCAGCTACGACCCCAACCGTTTCTGGAACTTCAACCCGGGACTGTTCCGGGAATGGTCCGTGCAGGATCTCTACGAACCAGGCTCCACCTTCAAACCGATCAATCTGGCGCTGGCGCTGCAGGAAAAAGCGATCCGCGCCGATGGGGTGGTCAACGATGTCGGTCAGCTTTCGATCGGGGGCTGGCCGATCTTCAATGCGGATCGTCGCGCCAATGGCGTGATCGATTTCCCCACGGTGCTGCAGGTGTCGAGCAATGTGGGCATGGTGGATGCAATGGGCAACGTGAAGCCTTCCCGTTTCTGGAACTGGCTCCACACCCTCGGCATCGATGACATCCCCGACACGGATCTGCCCGGTGCCGTGGCCGGCCAGCTCAAGAAGCGAAGCGAATTCGTGGGCAGTCCGATCGAGCCCGCCACTGCTGCCTTCGGCCAGGGATTTTCGCTGACGCCGCTCAAACTGATCCAGCTGCACGCCATGCTCGCCAACGGCGGCAAGCTGGTGAGCCCGCACATCACCCGAGGCCTGCGTTCAGGAGACGCGATGGCATCGTCGAGGAGCGAGGCTTCCGGCGTTCAGCTGCTGGATCCGCGGGTCACCCGCCAGGTGATCGACTGGATGGAAACCGTGGTGCAGAAGGGAAGCGGCAAAGATCTCCGAATCCCTGGCTACCGCATCGGCGGCAAGACCGGTACCGCCCAGAAGGCTCTGAACGGCGTCTACATCCCCGGAGCCAGGATCTGCAGTTTCGTGGCCGTTCTTCCCGTGGAGAACCCCCGCTTCGTGGTGCTCGTGGTGGTGGATGAGCCGCAGGGCGGCAATGCCTACGGCTCCACGGTGGCAGTACCGGTGGCCAAGCAGATCGTGGAGGGATTGATCGTGCTCGAGAAGATTGCCCCCAGCAGCCCTGTGCCCACCACCAGCCTGCAGGAGCCGAAGGGCTGAGGCGGCAGCACCGGATTGCTCCGGTGCTCATTCCCACAACCGAAGGGATAGGCCCTTTCTGCTCCAGCCAGGCTGGCTAGCTTGGTGAAGTGAGGCCCCCTCTGGAGGAGCAACCGTTCGATGGCCAATCTGCTCGACCAACTCGCCGCCATGACCGTGGTGGTGGCAGACACCGGCGACATTGATGCCATCCGCCAGTTCACTCCCCGGGATGCCACCACCAATCCCTCCCTGATCCTGGCGGCCGCCCAGATTCCCACCTATCAGGATCTGATCGATCGATCTCTCCGGGAATCCCGCACCTTGATCGGTGCCGAAGCAGGGGCCGATGAGGTGGTTAGCGAGGCACTCGATGAAATCAGTGTGACCTTCGGCAAGGAGATCCTGAAGATCGTGCCGGGAAGGGTGTCCACCGAAGTGGATGCCAGGCTCAGCTTCGACACCGAAGCCACCATCGCCAAGGCCCGCAAGCTGATCGGGCTCTACGCCGAAGCTGGCATCCCCAAGGAAAGGGTGCTGATCAAGATTGCTTCCACCTGGGAAGGGATTCGTGCCGCCGAGCGGTTGGAGGAGGAAGGAATCCACTGCAACCTCACCCTGCTGTTCGGATTCAGCCAGGCGGTCGCCTGCGCCGAAGCAGGGGTGACCCTGATCTCGCCATTTGTGGGCAGGATCCTTGACTGGCACAAAAAAAACAGTGGTCGCGATCACTATCCGGGGCCCGAAGATCCCGGCGTACTCTCGGTGACCAAAATTTTCAACTACTTCAAAACCTACGGCTATAAGACCGAGGTGATGGGTGCCAGCTTCCGCAACATCGAAGAGATCATCGAACTGGCCGGTTGCGACCTGCTCACCATCTCCCCGACCCTGATGGAGCAGCTGCGCAACAGCGATGGAGAACTGCAGCGCAAGCTCAATCCCTTCAACCCTGGTGCCACGGAAGAGCGCCTCCACGTCACCCGCGAGCTGTTTGGCTCGATGATGGCCGCCGATGCGATGGCCAGTGAAAAACTGGAAGAGGGGATCCGCGGCTTCTGCAAGGCGATCGAAACCCTCGAAGCCCAGCTGGCCCATCGGCTGGCCGAGCTGGAGGGTGGAGCCGCCTTCACCCATGCGGTGCATGAGATCTTCCTGCTCAACGACCTCGATGGTGATGGCTGCATCACCCGGGAGGAATGGCTGGGCAGCGATGCGGTGTTCGATGCCCTCGACACCGACAAGGACGGACGTCTGGTACCCGAAGATGTGCGCGGTGGCCTGGGGGCTCCGCTGGCGATCAGCTTCAGCCGCTGAAGCCCCAGCTGGCCCTGCCGGGTCGCTCTCTCCGGAAACCCTCCCCTTCTTGCCTTCCTTCCCGTGAA
Source organism: Cyanobacteriota bacterium (assembly GCA_046342815.1). Lineage (GTDB taxonomy): Bacteria > Cyanobacteriota > Cyanobacteriia > PCC-6307 > Cyanobiaceae > Cyanobium. The sequence goes on along the minus strand of JBKDOV010000062.1, from coordinate 22,180 downwards.
CGCCCTCGACACCATGCGTGCCCTTGCCAGCAAGGGCGAAGTGATCGATGTCCAGCCCGGTGCGCTGATCTTCAAAGCCGGAGAGGCAGGCGACTGCATGTTCGGCCTGCTGGAGGGCACGGTGGAGCTGAGCTGGAACGGTGATTTGGGCCATGAGCAGATCCAGGCCGGCGATGTGTTCGGCGCCGGAGCGCTGGTCACCCCCGACCACCGCCGCTACGGCAATGCCAAGGCTCTGACCCCCTGCAAGGTGCTGGTGATGAACCGCGAGAAGTTTCTGTTTGCCGTGCAGGAATCACCGATGTTCGCCATCGAGCTCCTCGGTTCGATCGACCAGCGCCTGCGTCACCTCAAGGACTGCACCCGTCCCTGACCTGAACAGCGCGACGCCGCTCCTCAGCCCCTCTGGAACAGCAGCCGACGGATCACCCGCTGGGCGATATCGCCGTAGCCCATTTCCCCGGAAAGAATCTGGGCGATGCGCTGCGGCGCCGTGGGCCGCTTGACCCCCAGCTGATAGCCCACCTTCGGCACCCGATAGAAGACCTGGGCGATCCGCTTGCCCCAGGCCATCGAGTCCCCCCATTCCTGCCGCATCCTCTGGCTGTACTGGGCCAGGGCCTGGCTCTCCCCCCCCAGCCAGCGATCCAGGGCCTCACCGGCATGGGTGCCGCTCATGAGTGCCGGCCGCAGCCCCTCGGCCAGGAAGGGATCGGCCAGGGAAGCGGCATCCCCGACCACCACCAGACCATCGGCATGCAGCGGATGGTGACCTTCCCAGATCCGCAGCTGGGCCTGGCGGCGCCGGCCGGCGCCTGGATCAATCCCCAGGCTGGGCAGCAGGGCCGCCAGCACGGCCTCCGTATCGGCCTCCTGGCGACCGATGAAGGTACCAACCCCGATGCTGGTACCGCCGTGCCGCGGAAATGACCAGCAGAAGCCGTGGTGCACCAGCCCGAATTCGAAGCGGGCCGTATCCGGCTCGGTGGGCGCCCCATCCACCTCCACCGAAAGGGTGGAAGCAAAGCGGGGTCTGGCCGGTCCGAGGCCAAGGGCCGTGGCGAAGCGGGAAGCGGAACCATCGGCGATCACCACGGCCGAAGCCGTGAGGGAACCGCCGGCATGTCGCACCTCCCAGACCCCATCCCGGCGCTCGATCGACTCGACCGAACGGTCGAATTCAACGGCCGCTCCAGCGACGGCGGCCTGCTCGGCCAGGAAGGGATCGAGCACCGAACGGCGCACGATCCAGAACGGGGCATCCCCCGGAAGCACCGCCGTGACGGGATCTTCCAGGCACCAGGTGAAGCGCACCTGGCGAATCACCTGATCCACGGCAGGGGCGAGATCGAAGGGAAACCAGCGCTGCACGGAAGCCGCCATGCCTCCACCGCAGGGCTTACCCCAGCCGGAGGACTGCTGCTCGAGGAGCACCACCCGACGACCCCGGCGGGCCAGCTGGAAAGCGGCAGTGGCACCGGCAGGGCCGGCGCCGACGACGATCACATCGGTGTCGATCGAGCCCAAGATCTCGCTCAGACCTTGAGAATGTCGGCTTCCTTCTCGGCCAGATGCTTCTCAAGCTCGGAGATGAAGCGATCGGTGAGCTTCTGCACCTTTTCCTGCTCGTCGCGGCTCTGATCCTCCGAGAGCTCCCCGTCCTTCTCCTGCTTCTTGATCCGGTCGATCCCATCACGCCGGATGTTGCGCAGGGCCACCTTTCCCTCTTCGGCGTATTTGGCGGCGAGCTTGCACAGCTCCTTGCGGCGATCTTCAGTGAGGGGGGGGATGTTGATCCGGATCACCTTGCCGTCGTTGTTGGGGGTGAGCCCCAGGTCGCTCATGGCGATGGCCTTCTCGATCAGCCCCATGGAGGAGGAATCGAACGGCTGGATCTGGATGGTCTGGGAATCAGGGGTGGAGACGGTGGCGAGGGAGCGGAGAGAAGATTCCGCGCCGTAGTACTCGACGGTGATCTTGTCGAGCAGCGAGGGATTGGCCCGGCCCGTACGAATGGTGTTGAAGGTGCGCTGCGTGGCTTCCACCGACTTGCGCATGCTGGCTTCCAATTCCATGGCTTTGAAGGGTGGCGAGGGGCGGGCGTGAGGTCAGCGGGCGGGCACGATGCTGGTGCCGATCGGTTCGCCGGCCACGGCCCTGCCGATATTGCCGGGGCCGAACAGATCAAAGACCACGATCGGAATCGCATTGTCCTTGCAGAGCGCGATGGCGGTGCCATCCATCACCTCCAGCTCTCCGCTCAGCACATCGAGGAAGGTGAGACTCTCGTAGCGCTTGGCGTCGGGGTGCTTGGCGGGGTCGCGGTCGTAGACCCCATCCACCTTGGTGGCCTTGAAGACCACATCCGCCCCGATCTCGGCGGCCCGCAGGGCAGCGGTGGTGTCGGTGGTGAAGAACGGGTTGCCGGTGCCGGCGGCGAAGATCACCACCCGGCCCTTTTCCATATGGCGGATGGCCTTGCGGCGGATGTAAGGCTCAGCCACTTCCTGCATCGAGATGGCGCTCTGCACCCGGGTGGGGATGCCGGCCCGCTCCAGGCCGTCCTGGAGGGTGATGGCATTCATCACAGTGGCCAGCATGCCCACGTAATCGGCGGTGGCCCGATCCATACCGGCGGCCGAACCCTTCAGTCCGCGGAAGATGTTGCCGCCGCCGACGACGATCGCCAGCTGGGTGCCATCGGCCACGACGGCGGCGACGTCCTGGGAAATCGACTGCACGATGGCGGGATCGATCCCGTAGCCCTGCTCACCCATCAGCGCTTCGCCGCTGAGCTTGAGTAAGACGCGCCGGTAAGCCATCGAGTTCCACGATCCGGCGAACAGTAGCAACCCCCCGGCGCTCGGCTCCAGCGATCCTCACCATTTGAGTGATCCCCTTGAGTGATCCCCGCTCCGCTCAAACGAACGCTGCTCAGTATTCGATTCCGGCCTGGGCCCGCACTCCCTGCTCCCGGAAGGGATGGCGCACCAGCTTCATCTCGGTGACCAGATCGGCCCGCTCCAGCAGGGCGGGGGGAGCACCACGCCCGGTCAGGGCCACATGGGTGAGTGGCGGGCGCTGGTTGAGACCCTCCAGCACCTGCTCTGGTGAGAGATAGCCGAGCCGGAGGGCCACATTCACCTCATCGAGCACCACCAGCCGGCGATCACCGGCGAGGTACTCGAGGGAGCGCTGCCAGGCCTGCTGAACGAGGGCACGGTCGCGGTCGCGATCCTGGGTCTCCCAGGTGAACCCCTCTCCGAGGGCATGCCAGTGGAGGGCTTCGCCGAAGAGCTCCAGGGCCCGGGCCTCGCCAGGCTGCCACCCCCCCTTGATGAACTGCACCACGGCCACCCGCTCCCCGTGGCCGAGGGTGCGCAGCACCAGGCCCAGAGCCGCCGTGGTCTTGCCCTTGCCGTCGCCGGTGAACACAAGCACCAGCCCCTTCTCCAGGCTTCGCTCCCCCACCCGCTGGCGCTGCACCTCCCGCCGGCGCTCCATGCGGCGGCGATAGGCCTCGGGATCGCTCTCCGGGGCCAGATCCCCACCGGGCCCCAGGTGGGCCGCCTCGGCATCAAGGACCGTGGCCGCACTGTCCTGCCCGGGGTCGAGGGACGGGGAGGGGGGGTCAACGGTGGAGGACAAAGGAACCGGAAGCGACTGAGGCCCACTCTGGCGATCCGGCGACGAAGGCGACGGCTCAAGCACGGCCGGAGCGGGCCAGGGCGGCATCCACGGCCTGCTGCTGGTCGCGCCGGGTGATCCAGTGGTGATACGTGCGGGTGTGAATGCCCACCGAGTGCCCCATCATCCGGGCCGCCACGGTGTCGGGCAGACCGATGTGGATCGTGCGCACGGCCCAGGCGTGACGCAGGTCGTAGGGAGTGATCGGCAGCTCATAGCGGCGGAACTGCTCCGCCACCCTGCGGCCCACCTGCTGGAGGGTGGTGCGCCGCAGATCGGTGCCGACCTGCGGCAGCGCCTGCGGCTCCACCCCCAGGCGCTCCAGTTGGAAGTGCTCCACCCAGTGGGGCTGGAACGGCCACACCTGGTGTTCGCCGGTCTTGCTCGTGGGCAGTACCCGGATCACCCGGTCGCCGCCCGGGGCCAGGGCCGAGAGATCGGCGTAGAACACCTCATGGTTGCGCAGTCCGTAGGTGGCCATCAGGCCGTAGGCCAGGCGCCAGCGGGGATTGGGAATCCGCTCCAACAGTTGCAGGATCTGGCCGTCGCTGGGCAGCTGGCGAAACCGGGCGGCATGGAGCCCGTAGCCACCGCTGCGCTCGCTCCAGTCCTCCGGCAGCGTCAGAAGGTGGTGGCGGGCCAGGGCAGCCAGGGCGATGCCGCACTGCTGGCGGCTGCGGCTGGCCAGCTCGTAGCTCTCGAGCACCCGCTCCAGCAGCGCCAGATCCAGGGCGGTGCAGCCCTCGGCAACTGCGATCTCCCGCAGCCGCCGCAGGTAGGGCCGATAGGCGGCGGTCCAGGTGCTGCGGCTGCCGGCCAACCGACGGCGGCGGCGGGGATCACCGAAGAAGGCCGTCTCGAACTGCTCCAGGCTGGCGTCCAGGGCCGATTCCCCAGCCGGTTCGGCCTGGGCAGTGGGCTGGGCAGAAAGCTGGGCAGTGGGCTGGGCACTGGGGGGCACCGACCCCAGCGCAGCATCGATCGCGGGATCCGCTGCGACCCGATCGGAACGCCGTTGCCAGCGGGACCAGCTGAATCGATTTTCCCCCAGTTCCCGCTGCACCATCCGCAGGCGTTCCAGGGCCTCGATCAGGCCAGCCCTGGTGGCCTCCAGCCCGAGGCTGATCCGCTGCACCGGCCGGCCGGCACCACCCCGTTTGCAGGGCAAGGGTCCGCGCAGGGCCAATCTCCCGCCACGAACCTCGAGCCGCAGGGCAATGCCTGCCTGGGCCAGCTCCCCATTGCAATGACGCACCGCCGCCTCAAAGGAGCCGGTGGCGGCAAGGGGGGACGGCAAGGAGAACGGCAGGGGAAGGAAGTTGGACGGACCTTATCGGCGGCGCCGGCAGCCTGCCAGGGGTGGACCGTCTCACCGGCTGGTGGATCCGGGCACAACAGCTCAGGGGAGGGCGGCATTACGCTCTGCGTTTCCTGTTTTCCCGACGGACATGGCCAGGGTCGGCGTATTACTGCTGAACCTCGGCGGTCCCGAGCGGATTCAGGACGTCGGCCCGTTTCTGTACAACCTGTTCTCCGACCCGGAGATCATCCGTCTGCCGTTTCCGGCCCTGCAGAAGCCCCTGGCCTGGATGATCAGCAGTCTGCGCAGCGGCAAGTCACAGGAGGCCTATCGCTCGATCGGCGGCGGCTCGCCGCTGCGGCGCATCACCGAGCAGCAAGCCCGGGAGCTGCAGAGCACCCTGCGCCAGCGCGGCGTGGATGCCACCAGTTATGTGGCGATGCGCTACTGGCATCCCTTCACCGAATCCGCCGTGGCGGACATCAAGGCCGACGGCATCGACGAGGTGGTGGTGCTGCCCCTCTACCCCCAGTTCTCGATCAGCACCAGCGGCTCCAGCTTCCGCGAGCTGCAGCGCCTGAGGCAGGCAGACCCGGCCTTCAGCCGTCTGCCGATCCGTTGCATCCGCAGCTGGTACGACCATCCCGGTTACATCGATGCGATGGCCGGCTTGATCGCCCGCCAGATCCGCGCCGCCGGGGATCCTTCCGGCGCCCATGTATTCTTCAGTGCCCACGGGGTTCCCCGCAGCTACGTGGAGGAAGCGGGAGATCCCTACCAGAAGGAAATCGAAGCCTGCGTGGGGCTGATCATGCAGCGGCTGGAGCGGGAGCTGGGCCATACCAACCCCTTCACCCTGGCCTACCAGAGCCGGGTGGGGCCGGTGGAGTGGCTCAAGCCCTACACCGAGGATGCCCTGCACGAGCTCGGCGAACAAGGTGTGCACGATCTGGTGGTCGTGCCGATCAGCTTCGTGAGCGAGCACATCGAAACCCTCGAGGAAATCGACATCGAGTACCGCGAGATCGCCACCGAGTCCGGGGTGGAGAATTTTCTGAGGGTGCCGGCGCTCGACACCGATCCCACCTTCATCAACGGCCTGGCGGATCTGGTGCAACAGGCGATGGCCGGTCCGGAGGTGAACCTCGACCAGGCGGCGGAGCTGCCCACCAAGGTGAAGCTCTACCCCCAGGACAAGTGGGCCTGGGGCTGGAACAACAGCTCGGAGGTCTGGAACGGCCGGCTGGCGATGGTGGGCTTCTCCGCCTTCCTGCTGGAGCTGATCAGTGGAAGGGGCCCCCTCCATGCCCTCGGCCTGCTCTGATCCCGCCACCCCGGGGCAGCGCCGGCCCCGATCGAGGCGGGGGATCCTGCTCGGCCTGCTGCTGCTCTGCGGGCAGGCAACGCCGGGAACCCCGGCCCATGCCAGCCAGAACCAGGGCTGGCTGCGGGGAGCGTTCCCGGTATCCCGGTTCGGGGGGTACACGAGCCCCTTCGGCATGCGCAGCCATCCGCTGAGCGGCGATCTAAGGCCCCATTACGGCCTCGACATCGCCTCGCCACTGGGGGCGCCCGTGCGCAGCTGGTGGAGTGGGCGGGTGAGCGAGGTGATCCGCGATGGCGGCTGCGGCAATGGCCTAGTGATCCGCTCTGGCGACTACGAACACATCTACTGCCACCTGCAGGGCGCGGTGGAAGGCAACACCTATCGCAGTGCCGGAGTACAGCTGCGGACAGGCCAGCGGGTGCGCACCGGTGAAGTGATCGCCCATGTGGGGCTCACCGGCAGCACCACCGGGCCCCACCTGCACTGGGGGCTCCGCTACCGGGGCAACTGGCTTGACCCGGCCAGGGTTCTGCGGGCAATGGCGGAGAGCAGGCGACAACGCACCCCAGCCAGGCAATGGGCGCCTAATGTTGGGCAACTGAGGTGAGTACGGCCTCCGTCCTCTCCGTCCTGTTCTCCCGTCGTCAGACATTTCCGCTGCCGTGACGCTTACCCCCCTGAATCCAGCGGCTGTCGCTGCAGGAACCGAGGCCTCCGGAAAGACCGGCAATGATGGAATCCCTGCCGCTTCTGCAGAGGGTTCCCAGCGCGTCAGTGGCGCCTACGCCCTGATGGATGCCCTGCATCGCCATGGGGTTCGCCACATTTTCGGCTACCCCGGCGGCGCGATCCTGCCCATCTACGACGAACTCCACAAGGCCGAGGCCCGCGGCTGGCTGCGCCATGTGCTGGTGCGCCATGAGCAGGGGGGCACCCATGCCGCCGATGCCTATGCCAGGGCCACCGGCCAGGTGGGCGTGTGCTTCGGCACTTCCGGCCCCGGCGCCACCAACCTGGTCACCGGCATCGCCACCGCCCAGATGGATTCGGTGCCAATGGTGGTGATCACCGGCCAGGTGCCGCGGGCAGCGATCGGCACCGATGCCTTCCAGGAGACCGATATTTTCGGCATCACCCTGCCGATCGTGAAGCACTCCTGGGTGGTGCGCGATCCAGCCGACATCGGCAGGATCGTGGCCGAGGCATTCCTGATCGCCGCCAGCGGCCGGCCCGGCCCGGTGCTGATCGATGTGCCCAAGGATGTGGGCATCGAGGAATTCGACTACGTACCGGTGGAACCCGGCACGGCGATTCCGGCGGGCTTCCAACTGCCTCCCCAACCCAAACCGGAAGCGGTGGACGCGGCTCTGGCCCTGATCCACCAGGCCCGCCGGCCGCTCCTCTACGTGGGTGGAGGCGCGATCAGCAGTGGCGCCCACGCGGCCGTCGCCACCCTGGCCGAACGGTTCCAGCTACCGGTGACCACCACCTTGATGGGCAAGGGTGCCTTTGATGAATCCCATCCGCTGGCCCTGGGCATGCTGGGCATGCATGGCACGGCCTATGCCAATTTCGCCGTCACAGAATGCGATCTTCTGATCGCAGTGGGTGCCCGTTTTGTCGATCGGGTCACCGGCCGGCTCGACAGCTTCGCCCCCCGGGCCCAGGTGATCCACATCGACATCGACGCCGCCGAGGTGGGCAAGAACCGCATCCCGGAAGTGCCGATCGTTGCCGATGTGAAAGCCGCCCTCGACGCCATGCTGGCGGCCTCCACGGGCGAAGGGTCAGGCGGCCGCACTGAGGCCTGGCTGCAGCGGATCGAGGGATGGAAACGGCACTACCCGCTGGTGGTGCCCACCCCCCAGGGCGAGATCGCCCCGCAGGAGGTGGTGATCGCCCTGCGGGAACTCGCCCCTGAGGCGTACTTCACCACGGATGTGGGCCAGCACCAGATGTGGGCCGCCCAGTTCCTGAACGCCGGTCCGAGGCGCTGGATCAGCAGCGCCGGTCTGGGCACCATGGGGTTCGGCATGCCCGCCGCCATGGGGGTGCAGATGGCCTTCCCCGACGCCCAGGTGGTGTGTGTGGCGGGAGACGCCAGCATCCTGATGAACATCCAGGAACTCGGCACCCTCAGCCAGTACGGCCTGCCGGTGAAGGTGGTGGTGCTCAACAACGGCTGGCAGGGGATGGTGCGCCAGTGGCAGGAAAGCTTCTATGACGAGCGCTATTCCAACTCCGAGATGACCAGCGGCATGCCCGATTTCCGGGCGCTGGCCGAAGCCTTCGGCGTGCGAGGGGTGCGGATCACCGAGAGGGCCACCCTGCACCAGCAGCTGGCCGAGGCCCTGGCCCACCCCGGCCCGGCCTTCATCGATGTGGCCGTACGCCGCAACGAGAACTGCTACCCGATGGTCCCCCCCGGGGCCAGCAATGCCCAGATGGTGGGCCTTCCCAGCCACCCCGAGCTGGCGATCGATACCCAGCGGCAATGCGGCTCCTGTGGTGACACCCCCGCCAGCGCCCATCTTTTCTGCCCCAGCTGCGGAGCCAAGCTCTGAGCCTGCTCCGCCGAGTGCCTCAGCTGCTGATCGCAGGGCTGCTGGCCATCCTGCTGCTCTGGCCCGGGGTGGCCGCCGCGGCTGAACTGCGCCAGGTGCTTTCAGCCCGGCGGCTGCAGATCGGGGATGGCAACCGCAGCTATGGGGTGGAGCTGGTTTGCCTGGAGGTGGATCCGGCCCGCGCCGAAGCGGCGGCCGCCTGGTTGCGCAAGCAGGTGCCCCGGGGCACCAGGGTGAATCTCCGGCCGATGGGAGCCCACAACGGAATCCTTCAGGCCCGGGTGCTGCCCCTCACACCTGACAGCACCGACCTCGCCAGTGGCCTGATCGAGGCCCAGCTGGCCACGGCCTCGCCCTGCCCGGCATGAGCCTCAACCGCACGGCCAAGGGCATTGTTCTGGTTCCCACGTTGCTGCTGGGCGCCGCTTTCCTAGCCACGGCGGCCTGGCTGGAGGGGCCGGCGGCCCAGAACCGGGGCCTGGCACTTGCACTGGGCGGAATCCTGATCGGATCCGGACTGCTGGCCCAGTGGTTGCCGGAACCCACCCCCAAAGGGGATTCCCCCGATCCGGAACCCTGAGTTTCTGGCGTAGGGGTCAGGGAGCAGGAGGGGGGGGCGGCGGAGCCTGCATCTTGACCCTGGCTGCAGGAAGCTTGCGGCCGGAGTCAGGGGCAGCACCGCCACCCGCTGCCGTCTTCTGAAGCTGCTGGAGCCGGAAATATTCCTGGGTGGGATAGAAGATGTAGTTGTCTTTTTCCACCCGCACGATCTCCCTCAGCACCGCCGTGAGATCAGCCACCTGGGGTTTCAGGCCATCGCGACCGGGAAAGCGCGCCAGGGCCGCCTGCATATCCGCATGACTGAGGAAGAACACACCCCGTTCGCCCTCTGGGGTGCGCAAGGTCAGGAAGGGCTTGGTGAAGAACACGGGCACGGTGAGTCCCTTGCGGATCTTCTCCTCACTCACCCCCTGCTGACGCAGCATCTTGGTGGCGATCTCCAGGTCCCTGGGCAGGGGGATCGGAGGACTCACCAGGGTGTAGCCATCCTTGATCTGGCGGCGCATCTGGGCGATCCGCTCATTGGCCACGTTGAGGGGCACCGGAATGATCTGGGCACGGATGCCTGGGTTGGCCTGCCGAAACCGCTTCCATTCCGCTTCCGCCCTGGCGTAGTCCAGAAACAGGGGGAGCACGAGGGTCTTGCCGCGGGGAATGGGCAGGGGAATGCCCTTTTCATCGGTGATCAGCAACACCGGCACCACCTGCAGCTTGCGCAGCGCCTCGGCCTCTGGAATCGCCTGGGCCGCAGGAACTGTGCCCCAGCCCAGCGCCATCGAGGCGAGAAGGGCCAATGCCCGTCGCAGCGCCATGAAGGGTTCTTGGAAAGGAAGGAGCCTAGGCAGGGGGACTGCGACTGGGCGGCGGTTCAGGACGGTAACAATGATGACCACCACCAGGGAAAGCGCCGAAGACTGGAGAGAGAGCGAAAGACCATGCCCGAATCCCCCAGGCTTGTGGTGCCCCTGCAGCAGGTGGGTCTGGATGCGATCGCTGAGGTGGGGGGAAAGAACGCTTCCCTGGGCGAACTGATCCAGCAGCTGGGCCCGGAAGGCGTGAACGTGCCCGAGGGATTTGCCATAACGGCGGCGGCCTATCGCCATTTCCTGGAGACCCGCGGACTGAAGCCTGCCCTTGCGGAATTGGTGCAGGGGCTGGATGCGAGCGATCTGGCAGCCCTGCAGCAGGCGGGGCACCAGGCGCGGGAGCTGCTGCTGTCGGCGGAGCTGCCGGAAGATCTGTCCGCAGCGATCGTTTCGGCCTATGACGCCATGGGCCAGGGGGCGGTGGCGGTGCGCTCCAGCGCCACCGCCGAGGACCTGCCGGATGCGAGCTTCGCGGGGCAGCAGGAAACCTTCCTGCACATCGAAGGCGCAAAGGCCCTGCTGGAGGCCTGCCGCCGCTGCTTTGCCTCCCTGTTCACCGACCGGGCCCTCTCCTACCGCCAGCTGAACGGCTTCGATCATCTGGAGGTGGCGCTCTCGATCGGGGTGCAGGCCATGGTGCGCTCCGATCTTGCCTGCTCGGGCGTGATGTTCAGCATCGATACCGAAACGGGTTTCCGCGAGGCGGTGCTGCTCACGGGCGCCTATGGGCTGGGGGAGAACGTGGTGCAGGGGGCCGTGAACCCTGATGAATGGCTGGTCTTCAAGCCCACCCTGGAGCAGGGCTTTGCCCCGATCCTGAGCCGAAGGCTGGGGAGCAAGGAGATCCGAATGGTCTACGCCGATCCGGCCCGCGAGCAGGGCAGGGTGGTGCGCAACGAGGCCGTCCCCGCGGGGGAACAGCGGCGCTTCTGTCTCCGCGACGACGAAGTGCTCACCCTGGCGCGCTGGGCCTGCCGGATCGAGAGGCATTACAGCGAGCAGCGGGGCACGGCCACGCCGATGGATATCGAATGGGCCAAGGATGGCCGCAGCGGTGAACTGTTCATCCTCCAGGCCCGACCGGAAACGGTGCAGTCTCGCCAGGGAACCTCCGTGCTGCGCAGCTGGCACCTCGAACCGCACCGGGCCCCGCTGCTCTGCAGCGGCCAGGCGATCGGGGCCAGCGTGAATCACGGCAGGGCGCGGCTGATCTCGGACCCCTCCGAGATCGGGCGGTTCGAGCAGGGGGATGTGCTGGTGACGGTGCGCACCGATCCAGACTGGGAACCGATCCTGAAAAAGGCGAGCGGGGTGGTGACCGACCAGGGCGGACGCACCTGCCACGCCGCGATCATCGCCAGGGAGATGGGGATCACGGCGATTGTGGGCAGCGGTGATGCCACCCGCCGTATTGCCGATGGCTCCCCGGTGACCGTGAGCTGCTGCGAAGGGGAGGTGGGTCATGTGTATGCCGGAGCCCTGCCCTTCCGCATGGAAGAACAGGCTGTGGCGGATCTGCCCCCCACCCGCACCCGCATCCTGATCAATGTGGGCAACCCGGAAGAGGCGTTCAACCTGGCGGCCATCCCCTGCGATGGCGTCGGCCTGGCGAGGCTGGAATTCATCATCGCCAACCACATCAAGGTGCATCCGCTGGCGCTGCTGGAGCCGGATCGGATTCGGGAGGAGGCGGAGAAGGAGGCGATCGCGGAGCTGATCGGGGGCCATGGATGCGGTGCCGACTACTACGTTGATCTGCTCAGCCAGGGGATGGCGAAGATCGCGGCCGCGTTCCATCCACGACCGGTGATCCTGCGCTTTTCCGACTTCAAGAGCAACGAGTACGCCCGGCTGCTGGGGGGCAGCGGCTTTGAACCCCTGGAAGAAAATCCGATGATCGGCTGGCGCGGGGCGTCGCGCTACTACTCATCGGCATTTCGGGAGGCGTTTGGTCTGGAATGCCAGGCGCTGGGCAAGGTGCGGGAGACGATGGGGCTCACCAACGTGAGCCCGATGGTGCCGTTCTGCCGAACCCCGGAGGAGGGGGATCGGGTGCTGGCGGAAATGGCCCGGCATGGCCTGGTGCGCGGAGCCAACGGACTGGAGGTGTACGTGATGTGTGAGCTGCCCAGCAATGTGATCTGGGCGGAGGCATTCGCTGAGCTGTTCTATGGTTTTTCGATCGGATCCAACGACCTCACCCAGCTCACCCTGGGCCTGGATCGGGATTCAGCGCTGGTGGCGGATCTGTTCGATGAGCGCCACCCCACCGTCAAAGGGATGATCAGCCTGGCGATCCGAACAGCAAAGCGCTGCGGCCGCAAGATTGGCATCTGCGGCCAGGCACCCAGCGATTATCCCGAATTCGCGCGTTTTCTGGTGGAGGAGGGGATCGACTCGATCAGCCTCAATCCTGATGCGGTAGTGCACACCCGCATGGCGATCGCAGCGATCGAAAGGGAATTGCTGACATAAAAAATATCCCCTGCAACGCAAATGGCTACAGGGGATAAAAGATAAAAATCGAATTAGCTTCGATCAACCCATGATTGCAGCTACGTCAGAGGAGGGCACACCATTGGCAAAAAGGTAGCTGCTGGTTTCTTCAGGAGACCTGTATCTGGCATAACGGATATTGCCATCGTCATGCATCAATGAGAACAGGTAAGCAGTGTTGTCTGCTGTCTTCCAGACCACTTCCGTGATGCCATCCTTATCAAAATCAAAAGCAGCCCTCAACTTGAGATTGTCAATCTTGAGATCATTCTGGAAGCGAGCCTGGCTGTCAAAGGGGCCACCACGAACGGGCGCCCGTTGACCGCTCAGCAAATAACCGCCATATTTTTCGCCCTCTTCAACCAAGGGGTCGTTATAAATGCCTGCAACTCGCGTACCACCATCTTTGCCGTTGTCCGCGTAATCCACCTTGACCTGCAACATCGTCTTGCGCGTGATGGGGTCAACCACTTGATCCGCAATGAACTGAGGAGTGGCTACCACAAAACGGCCAGAAGATTTATTCGTAAAGATCATTTCGGTAATACCATCGCTGTTAACATCTACATTTCCCTGAAACTTGTATTGACTCTTGACTGAAGCTGGCGCTCCACCATCAATATATCCGTCATAATCCTTGATGCGATCAAGGGTAAAATTTCTACCGATGAACAATTCCTTGCCGGCCTCTCCATAGATCAACGCCGAGCTCGGATCAATGAAATCCTGGACCCTTGGGACTTTGCGTTGCTCGATTTTGACGTTATCCAGACCCCAGGTTCCTGGAGCGGACATCGAGGAATAAGCGCCGAAATCGATTTTATCGAGACCGGGGGTTGCAATGGGAAGAAGCGGACTGTAACGACTCGGGTTATTGAGAGAGGTCCAGGTGGAACCTGAATATTCCTTCCAGGTGCTGTTGTTGACCAGGAATGTCACCTTGTCGGTGGTGGCGGAAGTATCGCGGATGTAATCCGCAGACATCCTGGTCGGCTTCAAAGGATCGAGACCGGCAAACGATTTGACAAGCCTGGAGGGCTGGGCATTAACATCTACCCCGGCAAGATAATTACCTTGACCGGTCAGTTGCAGAACCGTCTGCACATTCCAGCCGCCAGCGCTGCCGTTCTCGAAGTCCTCGTAGGAGACGGTCTGCCAAGCGTATTTGGTGGACATCGTTCGCCTGCGAGCAGCAACACAGCTGCTCAAAAAATTTGCCCACCAAAGTTAACCCATGCTCCCGCTGGCTCCTGACTATGGCCCGAACTGAATGTACGGTTATAGCCCGGTTGACAGCGAAGTTCTGAAAGGATCCAGACCGGACTTTGCAGCGGAGTCGGGAAGCATCCGCCACACGAGTACGGCAAGGACGCTGTAGCGCATGGCGCAGAGCACCGCCAGACCAACGCAGAGCGGACAGTGGGTGAGACCCATGGCGAAGGCGGACAGCCGATCGGTTCCAGAATGGCACCCATTCCAGCGGCTTGAGCTTTCTCCTTCAGGGAAGCGCGATCGCAGCAGGACTCCATCCTCTATACAGGTGAGAGCGGCCGAAGTGGCCAGCCACCCCACCAGCCCGCCGCGTCTTGGCAGAAACCCTGCGCCTCAGCGAACTGAAGCTGCCCCTCGATCACAGCCCCGCCGATCTCGAGGCCGCGATCCTGCGCCGGCTGCGCCAGCCGGCTGCCGTGCTGCGCGGCCATCGGGTGGTGAAGCGCAGTGTGGATGCGCGGCGGCGGGAGCGGATCCAGCTGGTCTACAGCCTTGATCTGGAGCTGGCCCTCGCCCCGGCGGCCCTGGAACGGCTGCTGAAGCGCTTCGCGGCCGACCCCCACCTGCGCAGGGCGCCGGACGAGACCTACCGGTTTGTGCGCCAGCCCGGCCCTGCTCCCCTGGCGGGGCCGCGGCCGGTGGTGGTGGGGGCGGGACCCTGCGGATACTTCGCGGCCCTGCTCCTGGCCCAGATGGGCCTGCGCCCCCTGCTGCTGGAGCGGGGGAAACCCGTGAAGCAGCGCAGTGCCGACACCTTCGGCTTCTGGCGCGGCCAGACTCCCTTCCAGGAGGAATCCAATGCCCAGTTCGGGGAAGGAGGAGCCGGCACCTTCTCCGATGGAAAGCTCTACAGCCAGGTGAGCGAACCTGGCCACTACGTGCGCAAGGTGCTCGAGGAACTGGTAGCAGCCGGCGCCCACCCCGAGATCCTGCAGCTACATCGCCCCCACATCGGCACCTTCAAGCTGGCCACGGTGGTGCGCGGTCTGCGGGCCCGGATCGAAGCGCTGGGAGGAGAGGTGCGCTTCTCCTGCCGCGTGGAGGATCTGGAGTTCAGCTCCGATGGCAGCCACCGCCTGGTGGGGCTTCAGCTGGCGGATGGCTCCCACCTTTCCACCCAGGCCGTGGTCTTCGCCCCGGGGCACAGCGCCCGCGACAGCTTCGCGATGCTGAAGCGCCGGGGAGTGGCGATGCGGGTCAAGCCGTTCGCCGTCGGACTGCGGGTGGAACATCCCCAGGCCCTGATCGACCAGGCCCGCTGGGGTGCCCAGGCCGGCCATCCCCTGCTGGGGTCGGCCGAATACAAACTGGTTCACCACACCAGGGACGGCAGAGCGGTATACAGCTTCTGCATGTGTCCTGGGGGGCTGGTGGTGGGTGCCACCTCGGAGCCGGGTTGCGTGGTGACCAATGGCATGAGCCAGCACTCCCGCAACGAACGCAACGCCAACAGTGGTCTGGTGGTGCCGATCACAGCCGAAGACCTGGCCCCCTACGCCGAGGAACCTGGCGATCCCCTGGCAGGCGTTCGCTTCCAGCGCCACTGGGAACGCCAGGCCTTCGCCGGCGGCGGCGGCGACTATCGAGCTCCGGCCCAGTGGCTGGAAGATTTCCTGGCCCAGCGGCCCAGCAGGACCAAACAGGAACCTGGGATCAACGCCTCCTATCTGCCTGGGGTGAGACTCGGCAATCTGGAGGGATGCCTGCCGGCTTATGTGCTGGACGCGATCAGGGAAGCCCTGCCGAAGTTTGAGGCAAAGATCCCAGGATTTTGCTCCAATGGAGCCCTGCTCACTGGCGTGGAAACGCGCACATCTTCACCGGTGCGCATCGACAGGGAAGAAGACACATTGGAAAGCATCAATACGCCAGGCCTGTATCCCGCTGGAGAGGGGGCCGGCTATGCCGGCGGCATCCTCTCCGCTGCGATTGATGGAATCAAGGTCGCCGAAGCGGTGGCCCTCAGCCTTCCTCGTCCTCGGCACCCAGAGGCACCAGGCGAATCTGCTTGCGACCAAGCTTGATCTCAAATTCATCGCCGGGCTTGAGGTCGAGCATGGCTGTGTAGGCCTTGCCCACCATCAGGTTGCCGTTGAACTGAATCTTAGTGCTGAAACTGAGCTTGCGACCTGCCTTGCCAGCCTTGGGAACCGCACCGAAGTCCACTCCCTTGGCATTGAGGAGAGCTTCGTAGAAGGCGGTGAAGTTGAGCCGCTCGGTCCCGTCTTTTTTGGTGGAAACGTAACCACACGCTCGGACGAGGTCGGATTTGCTGACATCACCCAGCTCCTTGACCTTGGCCAGGAGGTCGGCACCGGTGAGCATGTCTTGAAAAAATTGCGTCATATGCATTTTCACTCCCAACGTGCCATTCGGCAAGCAGGTCGCTCAGAAAAGGTGGGAACAATCTCTCCCGAACGATTACGCCGCCAGGCCCACACGCTTGACGAAACCAGCAGATTCGTGGCCGATCTGCTTCGAGAGGACCTGCAAAACCGTTGCAGACGTCCAACCGAAACAGTCGATCGTAAGGACTGGATCAGACCTGGATCAAGCCTGGGAAACGATGCCGCTCCACTGCACCGCTTTCACCTGATCACGACGCCACGAATGGAAAAGCTCCGGATCCGCCACCGTGCACAGGGGGCAGACCGCGATTCGCTCCGGGGCGATCCCCTCGTTCTGGAGCTGGGTCCGGGCCGCGGCCCGGATATCGAGCCGCTCGCGGCCGGGGGCAGGATCGGGCAGCAGAGCTCCGCAACGGGTCAGTTCCTCCAGGGCCTCGGGCCCATCCCGCCCCTCAGGCCTGAGGCTGTGGGCCACCTGTTCACTCACGCTCCGCTCCACCTGGTAATTCGCTCCACTGACCGCAGGGCCGAGGGCCACGATCAGGTCCTCCCGCCTGGCTCCACCGGCCTCCAGCAGGGCGATCGCCTCCGGCAGGATCCGTCCGGCCACCCCACGCCAGCCGGCGTGGCAGGCCGCCACCCTGCCGCTGCGGGGATCGGCGAACAGCACAGGGGTGCAATCGGCACCACAGACCCAAAGGCTCTGGCCCCCGCCATCGCTCACCATCCCATCCGCCTCAGGCCAGGGAGCACCGACACCCCGGCTGGCTGGAAGGACCAGGGGGCTGTGGATCTGCTGCGGCCGGTGCACGCTCACGCCGGCACTCAGGTATCCGGCCAGCACCTGGGGATCCCTTCCCTGCCACTGGCGGGTGAAGAAGCCGTGCTCAAAGCCGGCCAGCTGATCCGCCTGCAGGTAATGACCGCCGTAGGTGCCGATCCAGGTCCAGCCGGGAAGGTTGTTGAAGCCCGCATCCGGGCGATTGAAGGGAGCCTCGATCTGCTCAGCCATCGGGAAGGGCGCGAAGCATCCAGAACCCATCAAAGCGGGGCTGGTCCTCGGCCCCCTGCACGGCCAGAAACTGCAATCCGGCCGCCTGCTCCCGTGCGGTCTCGAAGGCCTGGGCCGCCGCCTTCGCTTCGGCGGCTGGCAGGGTGGCCAGCAACCAGCGATCTTCCATGCCGGCTTCCAGCACCAGCTGATCGCCGTCGATCTCCAGCCGAACGGGCTCCAGACCAGCCAGCCAGCCGGCGATCGCCAGGGACCTCTGGCGGCTGAACAGGCGAATGCCAGGGATGGCCGTCGCCGGATCCACAGCCGGCAGCGGCAACAGACCAGCGAACCCGATCTCCCAGCCATTCGCCTCCCCCAGGGCGGAAGCGGGCAGGGTGGCCCAGCTCCAGCGGTCGCCGCGGGCCGCTTCCGGCAAGGGCACCGCCACCGGCTGAATCAGCTGGGGAGGGGGGGCCAGGGGACCGGCCATGTACCCGGGTTGCTGGGGATACACCTCCGCTTCCCGCTGCTGCAACCACTCCACCAGGCTGTAGCACCGCCGGCTGGGAACCAGTTCCATTCCCAGACCCTCGGCGGCACGCTGCACCATCGTGCGCATCGAGCCGCGCCAGCAGCGGAGCCGTCGGGGCGGCGCCAGGCCCGCCTCTGTGGCCTCCTGCAGGGCCGCTTCCAGGGCCTGCCGCAGCCAGACGGAATTCACACTGCCAGCCGGACAGATCCTCATCCAGCGGAATGGGGGATCCACCCCCTCGGCCACTGTTGTGCGTTGCGGATCCGGGCTGGCGCAGATCAGCAGTTCCCACAGTTTCTTGCCCTCGGCATCGAGGATCGGGCGGGAGTAGTAGTCCAGTTCCCAGTCGGGACCGGACTGCACCGCCGCGGAGACGGGGGTGGGGCTCATCCGGCGGCCTGCTCCTGCTGGCGAAGCACGGAACGGGCCCGGTTGGCCCGATCCTCCGCTTCGGCCATCACCGTCTCCCGGGCGATCAGCAATTCACCAGGCTGGCCCTCCAGCAGGGCGGTGTTGAGGGCAATGCGACCCCGCCCGGGATCGAGGTCGGTGACGATCGCCTTGAGTCGATCTCCCTGCTGAAAGGCCTCGCGCAGGTCGCGCAGCACGGCGCCGGTGATGCTCGATTGATGGAGGAGTCCGCTCACCCCGCCGAGGTCCACGAAGAATCCATAGGGCTTCACCGCCACCACCTGGCCTTCCACCAGCTGGCCCACTTCGAGTTCGGAGAACTTCGCTGCCGTGGCGGCCCTCTTCTCGGAGAGCACCAGCTTGCGGGTATCGGCATTGACCTCCAGGAAGGCCACGCCCAGGGTCTTGCCCATCAGGGCCTCATGGTTCTCGCCCTCGTTGAGCTGGGAGCGCGGAATGAAGCCCCGCAGCCCCTCGAGATCGCAGGTCACCCCACCACGGTTGAAGCCGTTGACCTTGACCTGAACGACCTTGCCGTCCTTCTCCAGCTGGCGGATCTTCTCCCAGCTCTGGCGCAGAGCCAGGGCACGGGCGCTGACCGTGACCATGCCATCGGCGTTCTGCTCGCGGGTGACCAGCACCTCCACCTCGGCCCCCTTCGGAAACCGCTCCTTGAGGTTGGTGATCACACCGAGCCCGCATTCCTTCTTGGGCATGAAGCCGGGAGCCTTGCCCCCGATATCCACGTACACCCCATCGCTCTCCATCCCGATCACTACCCCGCGCACCACCTCGCCGGTGGTGCCCACCGGTTCGTTTTCGTCGAGGGCGGCGAGGAAGGCTTCCTCATCGAAGTCGAAATCGTCGACCGTGCGACCGGGGGCCGAGCGCTGCGGCGTAGGGGCGCCACCGCCGGCGGTGCCCCCCCCGGAGCCAGGGGTGGCGCGACGCTGGCGGGAAGGTTCGGGGCCGAGCAGATCGGCCATCGTCATGCCCTCCATCCCGGCCATGTCGAAGAGGTCGTCCTCGCCGACGCGGCTGCTGGAAGGTCCGCTGGACCCGGTGCCGGGGGCAGACACTAACGGCGGAGTGGGAACGGCAGGGGGGGTCGCCTGGGCAGCGGCGGCAGCCTCGGCCGGAGCGGCCGGGGTAGGCGCTTCCTCCTTGCGGATCATCAACACCTGGGGCGGCTTGCGCAGCGGCGGAGCCGGCGCCGGGCGCTGGGCGGGAGTCCGGGGCTGACGCGGCGCAGGGTTGCCGGTTCCGGCCATGTCCTCAGGAGAGCTCGTGATCTCACACTGTACGAAGCGTGCCCCATGCCCGGCAGATGAACGTGCCCCCTCCCCTGCCATCCCGCCGCCTGGATCACCTCAGCTGGCAGGAGGTGCAGCGCCTCGCGCAGCGGCCTGGGAGCACGGTGGTGTGGCCGATCGGAGCGGTGGAGCAACATGGCCCCCACCTCCCGCTTGGCACTGATGCCCTGTTCGCCGAGCGGGTGAGCGATGCGGTGCTGGAGGCCCTTGATCCGGCCCTGCCGATCTGGCGATTGCCGCTGCAGAGTGTGGGCTTCTCGCCCGAACATCGGGGGTTCGCCGGCACCCTGAGCCTGCCGGCGGAACTGATGATCAGCCTGGTCACCAGCATCGGCTGTGACCTGGCCGATGCAGGCTTCCGCAGGCTGGTGCTGCTCAATGCCCATGGGGGGCAGATCGGGCTGCTGGAGGTGGCGGGAAGGCAGCTGCGGACCCTGCGCCCCCTGATGGCGGTGCTTCCCTGCTTTCTGTGGCGGGGCCCTGAAGGCATTGCCGAACTGCTGCCCGAGCCCGAGCGGAGCGAAGGGCTCCATGCCGGCCTGGCCGAAACCAGCCTGATGCTCCATCTCCACCCCGAACTCACCGGGACGGAGCGTCAGGCCGATGGGCCGGGAAGCGACAGGCAGCCCCCCCCGGGCTGGAGCCTGGAGGGAGCGGCTCCCTGCAGCTGGCTGACCAGGGAACTCAGCAGCAGTGGAGTGGTGGGGGATCCCCGCCCTGCAACAGCGGAGCTGGGCCGGCAGCTGTTCGAAAGGCTGGTGGAGGGTTGGCGGAAACGACTCGAGGCGTTACTGCACAGCGACTGGCCACCAATAGAAGACGCAGGGTGATTACAGTCAGCCCCCATGACCACCGATGCGGTTTCCATGCCGACCCTCGAAACCAGCGAATCCAGCCCCTCGCCCGAGGCCGGTCAGCTGCCTGATTTCAGCAGTGCGGCCTACAAGGATGCCTACAGCCGCATCAATGCCATCGTGATCGAGGGCGAACAGGAAGCCCATGACAACTACATCTCCCTGGGCACCCTGATTCCGGAGCAGGCCGAGGAACTTTCCCGCCTGGCCCGGATGGAGCTCAAGCACATGAAAGGATTCACCGCTTGTGCAGCGAATCTTGGCGTCGAGGCCGACATGCCCTTCGCCCGGGAATTCTTCGCCCCGCTGCGCAACAACTTTCAGAAGGCCCTGGCCGAAGGCAAGGTGGTGACCTGCCTGCTCATCCAGGCCATCCTGATCGAAGCCTTCGCGATCGCTGCCTACCACATCTACATCCCGGTGGCCGATCCCTTCGCCCGCAAGATCACCGAGGGCGTCGTCAAGGACGAATACACCCATCTCAACTATGGCCAGGAGTGGCTCAAGGCCAATCTTGAGACCAGCCGGGCAGAACTTGAGCAGGCCAATCGCGAGAATCTTCCCCACGTGCGCCGCATGCTGGAGAGCGTGGCGGGGGATGCCCAGGTGCTGATGATGGAAAAGGAAGATCTGATCGAGGATTTCCTGATCGCCTATCAGGATGCCCTCACCGAGATCGGCTTCGCGCCCAGGGAGATCGCCCGTCTGGCCGCCGCCGCCCTGGTGGGCTGACTGGTGGGTTGATTCCAGGCGTCAGCCGCGCATGGGAAGATGGGCCGCCGGCCATGCCGGCGTCCCCCGTCGTCAAGCACCTGCATGTTCGGCCTGATCGGTCACTCCACCAGTTTCGAGGAGGCCCGCCAACTGGCTCGGCGCCTCGGGTATGACGAGTACGCCGAAGGCGACCTGGACATGTGGTGCAGTGCCCCTCCCCAACTGCTGGAGCGGGTGCAGGTCACCAGCCCCACAGGCAAGGTGATTGAAGGCGCCTACATCGATTCGGTGTTCGTGCCGGAGATGCTCAGCCGCTTCAAGACGGCCCGGCGCAAGGTGCTGAACGCCATGGAACTGGCCCAGAAGAACGGCATCGACATCACCGCCCTTGGTGGCTTCACCTCGATCATCTTCGAGAATTTCAACCTGCTCAAGCAGCAGCACATCCGCAACACCACGCTCGAGTGGGAGCGGTTCACCACAGGCAACACCCACACCGCCTGGGTCATCTGCCGCCAGGTGGAAACCAATGCCCCCCTGCTCGGCATCGATCTCCACAAGGCTTCGGTGGCCGTGGTCGGCGCCACCGGTGACATCGGCAGTGCAGTCTGCCGCTGGTTGAGCCAGCGCACCGGGGTGGCGGAACTGCTGCTCGTGGCCCGACAGCAGCAGCCCCTGCTCGACCTGCAGAGCGAACTGGGCGGAGGCAGGATCCTGCCCCTGGAGGAGGCGCTTCCCCAGGCCGACATCGTGGTCTGGGTGGCGAGCCTGCCCCAGACCCTGACGATCGACGTGGCAACCCTCCGCAAACCCTGTCTGATGATCGACGGCGGTTATCCGAAGAATCTGGACAGCAAGGCCGCCGCCGAAGGGGTGCACGTTCTCAAGGGCGGCATCGTGGAATTCGGCTCCGACATCGGCTGGCAGATGATGGAGGTGGC
>JBKDOV010000061.1:0-3901 GCA_046342815.1 Cyanobacteriota bacterium | reverse complement strand
CAGCAGGGTGGTGCGGACGGGGCTACGGCCGGGGGGCAGTTCATCGATCTGGCTCACGTCGAGATCGCCATGCACCGCCAGGGCCAGCGTGCGGGGGATCGGCGTCGCCGTCATCGTCAGCAGATGGGGCTGCAGCCCTTTGGCCAGCAGGCGGTTGCGCTGGCGCACCCCGAAGCGGTGCTGCTCATCCACCACCACCAGACCGAGACGATCGAACTGCACTGGATCCTCGAGCAGGGCGTGGGTGCCCACCAGCAGCTTCAGTTGGCCGTTGACCAGGTCCTGCAGCAGCTGGCGCCGTTGCCTGGCGGGCGTGGACCCGGTGAGCAGCTCCACGGTCACATGCAGCTGGGGAAGCCAGTGGGCCAGTTTCTGGAAATGCTGCTCAGCCAGCACTTCGGTGGGGGCCATCAGGGCCCCCTGGTGGCCGGCCTCGATCGCCGTCAGCAGGGCTGCCAGGGCCACCACGGTCTTGCCGCTGCCCACATCCCCCTGCACCAGGCGCGCCATCGGCTGGGGCCTGGCCAGGTCATGGCGGATCTCGGCCAGCACCCGCTGCTGGGCTGCCGTGAGGGCGAAGGGCAGCAGATCCAGGAACTCTGCCACCAGATCGCTTTCGCCCTGGGGCAACACCAGAGGCGGGGCGGGACGCTGCCGGAAACGCAGGCGCCGCTGGCCGAGCGAGAGCTGCAGCAGCAGAAACTCATCGAACACCAGCCGGCGCCTGGCTGCCTGGAGCCGCTCGTTGTCGGCCGGTTGGTGGATCTGCTGCAGGGCCACGCCGCGGGGCAACAGCTGGCCTTGCTGACGCAGGGGGGCGGGAAGCGGATCGGGCCAGTGCGCCAGCTGGGGCAACAGGCTGGCGATGGCCTTGCGCACCTGATCGGCGGTCAGCCCCTCGGTGAGCGCATACACGGGCACCAGCCGGCCGATCTGCTCCGAACGCACCACCGCCCCAGGACCTTCCAGCACCTCGATCAACGGATCGGCGAAACAGGGCCCATAGGGACTCTCCTTCACCAGACCACTGACGGCCACCGTGGCCCCGAGGGGATAGAGCCGTTGCTGCGACTTCAACCAGGCGGGTGTGGCGAACCTTCGGCCCGCGAAGAAGCGGGAAACCCGCAGCCGACCGGTGGCGTCCTGCAGATGCAGCTCCAGGATCGAGAGGTTGGGATTACGGGGGCTGTTGAAGGCGTGACAGCGCCGCACCGTGGCCACGATCGTGGCGGTGGTACCGGTCACCAGACCGGCGATCCGCACGAGGTTGGCGTAATCCAGGTAGTCGCGGGGGTAGTGCTGGACCAGGTCCCGGACCACCAGCAGCCCCAGGCCGGCCAGGCGGGTGGCGATCCGGGGACCGATGCCGCGCACCTCCGCCAGGGGCGAATCCTCCCGGAGCAGCGCTCGCCCCGCTCCCGCCGTTGGCGACGGCGCCTCCTGGCCGGACTGCTCCGGCAGGCGCAGGCGGGGAGGTGCGATCACAGAGGCAGGCTGGCGATCGCTGCGCAGCTGGTGAAGCTCGCGCCGCAGCCGGGCCACCAGCTGGCGTCTTCCCGCTTCGCTCAGCGTTCCATAGGCCGCGAAACGGAGCCCAAGGTCCTCCAGGGTCTGGCGCTCCGCCGCGGCGCAGAGCGGCGGCGGAGCGGCGAGCATCCGGGTCACGAAGCCGCTGTAAGTCTCCTGGCGGCCCTTCATGTCAGGGCAACCGCGATCAAGCTCCAGCTGGCAGGCCTGCTGCAGCGGACGGCACCAGGCCTCGAGCTCGGGAGGCACACCCACGCCCCCGGCCCTCAGGGCTCGGTCGGGCGGGCCGTGCGGATGTCCTGGAGCCACAGCTGTTCGGCCTCGTACGCCTGAAGACGCCGCTGGAGGCGACGGTAGTGAGCGGCCATTCTGCGCACCTGCTGCCGGTGCTGCTGCAGGCGCCGGCGACAGGTGCGCAGCCGGGGCTCCTCATGTTCCAGGTCCACGACCCGCAGCAGGATCGCCACCACTTGATCCTGGGAACCCTGGCTGGCCGCGCTGGGAAAGGGCATGGGAAAACGCAGCAGATTGGCCGCAGCCCCATGGGTTTCGATGCGCCCTGCGAGCACCGCATCCAGCAGGTGGATCGGCAACAGGTTGTTGTTGATGCCCAGCTTCAGCAATTCGCCGTTGAGGGCATGGGAAAGGTTGCGCAGACGACGGCTGAGGGCCTGCTCCATCCCCGCCAGCCAGCGCAGCAACCGCAAGGGATCCCTGGGCAGCTGCCCACCCTGCCAGGGAGAGGTCTCGGTGGGAGATTCATCCGCTTGGCTCTGCTGCCCCTGGAAGCCCGCGGAGAGGGCTTCGCCAAGGGATTGGAGCAGCAGCATCGCCGCCGCCGTCTCCTCCTCGTCCTGATCATCCTGCTCCAGGCTTCCGGAGGATCGGTCCAGGCGGGATTCCTCCTCAACGCTGTCGTCGCCGAAGCTTTCGTCGCTGAAACTTTCCTCGCCGAAGCCGGTGTCTTCGAAGCTTTCTGCCCCGAGGTTGTCTGCCCCGAAGCTGTCTGCCCCGAAGCTCGGCTGGCCGAAGGGATCTGCTGCCGGCGCCTGGGGCTCGCGAAAAAAGGCCGCCGTGGGACGGATCAGGTCCCGGAAGGGGGCGGAAAGCGGCACGGCCAGGCCGAGTCGGACGGAACCGGGAGGAGTGCTTCCCTCGCCGTCTGCCTCCTCCCCTTCCTCCGCGTCTTCCGGCAACTCGCCGCGGCTGAGCTGCTCGAGCAGCCGGCGGCGATCCTGTCTGAGGCTCTGCTGCTGCTCCGCATCGATCTGGTGAGCCAGACCTGCCAGCTGCTCCACGGTCAGCAGGGTGCAGCAGCGCTCGGTGAGCTGCTGCACCCGTTGATGCAACGCCAGGCGTGCCGCCTGGGGGAGCTCCGCATAACGGCGGGGATGGATCTGGGTGGAGATCTGGAAGCAGGCCTGTTCCACCCGATGGGGCAGAACCTGGCGCAGCACCTGAAGGTACAGCGCCAGATGACGGTAAAGCTCGGCGGTGGAGGTCTCCAGCTCAACGCCGAGGGCCTCGATCTGAGCCGGCAGGTCGTTGCGGCCGCTTCCCTGGGTCACGGGAGCCGCCTCAGGCGGCCTTGCCCATGGCAGCGACTTCCGCAGCGAAATCGGTCTGCTCCACCTCGATGCCCTCACCGAGGGTGTAGCGGGTGAAGCGACGCACCTGGATGTTCTCGCCGGTCTTGCCGGCGGCCTGCTTCACCATCTCGCCCACGGTCACGGCGTTGTCGCGGATGAAGGGTTGCTCGAGAAGAGCCAGCTCCTTGAGCCGTTTGCCGATCCGGCCCTCCACGATCTTGGTCTTCATCTGGTCGGGCTTGCCGGCCAGGTCATCACGGCCCATCTCGATCGCCTTCTCCCTCTCCACCACATCC
This sequence comes from Cyanobacteriota bacterium, assembly GCA_046342815.1. Taxonomy (GTDB): domain Bacteria; phylum Cyanobacteriota; class Cyanobacteriia; order PCC-6307; family Cyanobiaceae; genus Cyanobium. Next base: position 489 of record JBKDOV010000061.1, on the reverse strand, counting down.
TGGGGGATTTCGTCAGTGGTCACATATTCGACGTTCGGGCAGGCGGCCACCTGCATGGCCACGTTGCGCACCAGCTCCTGGAAGAGGTCACCGCGGGCGACAAAATCGGTCTCGCAGTTGATCTCGACCAGCACGCCCACCCGGGAACCGGTGTGGATGTAGCTGCCCACCGCGCCCTCGGCAGCGGTGCGACCGGACTTCTTCTCGGCCGTGGCGATGCCCGTCTGACGCAGCCACTCGGCGGCCTTGGTCATGTCGCCGCCGGACTCGGCCAGGGCCTTCTTGCAGTCCATCATGCCCGCGCCGGTCTTGTCGCGCAGTTCCTTGACGAGGCTCGCCGTGATCTCGGCCATGACGCTGGTCCTTTTCGCGTTCGTTGCTGTGGTCCGCCGTCCCCGCGGGACGGCAGCCGGGGTTCAGGCCGCGGGCGTGCGCTTGCGCGCGCGCGGCTTGGCGGGCGCGGCCGCCGGCGCTGCGGCAGCCTCGACC
>JBKDOV010000060.1:0-2159 GCA_046342815.1 Cyanobacteriota bacterium | reverse complement strand
CAATAAAGTAGCGCAAAGGCAGGCTACTACAAAGCTCGTTCGAGCTTTCCAGAGGTCAGAGGGCTTTAGACATGTAGCCATCAATAACCCTGTAAGGCGCTTATTTTTTGATCGGGATAGCGGCTGATTGTCGGCACAGCTGCATTAACAGTTGATAGCGAGAGACTGAAGCGATGCTTTGAGCATATTGGCCGTGGTCTTTATTGGAATCACTACGGCAAGAGTCACTTCACTGGAAGCATAGATGTAAAAATAGAGTTCTCTGTTGATTCAGGGGTCGATCTACTAGGAGAAGCGGATCATCCTCAAAGACGCCTTCGCGCGTTGTGCGATCAAGGCTTTGCAGGTGCGCATAAATATGGGGCGAATCCCCGGTGTTTTACTACCAGATTCTTCGCGACCAGACTTCGCAGTTTCCTGTGATGCGGCTCGTGTTTTATGAAGGGAGCAGCGCAGCTCTGATTTTCGAATAGATGTGTGGATAAATGTCGGAATCGAGTCGAGTAGTTTACGCCAACTCAAAGATCGCATTCAAGAACTGATGCTAGAAAGCAGTCAGCCAATACCAGCTTCCGCTGCCAGAACCATTGCCCTGCAGATGCTTCAGGAGCGCGGCCGGTGACTGCCAGGAAAGATGCCGCCCCAGCCGCTGGTCAGGCGGCCATCTCCAACGTAGCCGCAGTGATGCCGTTTCCCGGTGGCGGCGGATTGATCCAGACCACCTCGGGTTGTCGCCAGCAGCGGGTGCTGCGGCTCCATCGGCGCGGATGACGTTGACGCGCCTGCTCATAGACGCTGGCACGGTGGCGGCTGATGGCAACGGCTTCTCCGCTGTGGCGCTGGGATGGCGTCACGAACCGGATACCGCTGTGGCGGTGCTGATCGTTGTACCAGCCCACGAATGCCGCCACCCAGGCGCAGGCCTCCTCAACGCCCTGGAAAGGACGCCTCGGGTAGTCCGGCCGGTATTTCACGGTGCGGAACAGTGACTCCGAGTAGGGGTTGTCGTTGCTCACCCTCGGTCTGGAGAAGGATCTGAGCACGCCCAGCTCCTCCAGGCGGCTCTCCAGCGTGGCCGCCCGCATGGCGTTGCCGTTGTCGGCATGGAGGATCAGAGGTTTGGGGCGTCCCTTGCTGATCCTCTCCCGCAGACAGGCTCTACTGACGAGATCAGCGGCGATCTGGGCTTCTTCCCGCTCGGCGACGTCCCAGGCCACTACTTTTCGGCTCCAGACGTCGATCACCAGATAGAGGTACAGCCAGACACCACGCACGCTGGTGGGCAGGTAGGTGATGTCCCAGCTCCAGACCTCGTTGGGCCCTCTGGCCTCCAGCCGCGGCACAGGGCGGGGCTCCTGGGGCGGCCGGGCTCGGCCACGGCGATGGGCCTGGCCATGGGCATGCAGCACGCGGTAGAAGCTGCGCTCAGAACCGATGTAGAGGCCCCGATCGGCAAGGATCGGCACGATCTGGCCCGGCGGCAGCGCCGCGAACTCGGGTTCGTTGCAGGTAAGCAGGATCCGCTGGCGCTCCTCGTCAGTGAGGCGGTGAGACACCAGGCGGTGGCTGCCTTTACGGCCATCCAGGCCGTCCCCATCACCCGCGAACTGCCGCCGCCAGCGCTGCAGGGTGGTGAGCCCAACGCCCTGCAGTGCAGCCACCTCTCGGGCCCGTGCACCGGCCGCCCTGGCGGCATCGAGGATTTCCAGGGCCTTGCCGCGATCCTCAGGTGCGGTCAGTCCCCCTCGTCCTCGCCCCAATAGGCCTGGATCTTTTTTGAGGCGATCAGCAACGCCGCCGCCTCCGCCAGGGCCTTGTCCTTGCGGCGCAGCTCCTGCTGGAGCCGTTTGATCTCTCGCTGATCCTCCTGGTGCCGCTTCTGGAGGTCCTTCTGATCAGCCATCGACAGCAGCGGCTGGGCATTGGCATCCTGGGCGGCCTGGCGCCAGCGGTCCACCTGCTCGGGGAAAAGGCCCCGCTCGCGGCAATAACCACCCAGTTCCGTCGCATTCAGACCGGCGGTCTCCAGCACCACCGTGAACTTGTCGGCCGGACCCCATCCCTCGGGATCCTTCTGGCTGGCCGGGACCACCTCCCCCTGCAGGCGCCAGACCTTGCGCCACTTGTAGAGGGTGATCACGTGGATTCCCAGCTCCTGG
>JBKDOV010000059.1:0-15229 GCA_046342815.1 Cyanobacteriota bacterium | reverse complement strand
CTCGAACTCGGTTGTGAAACGCAGCAGCGGCGACAATAGTTGGGGGGTAGCCCCCTGCGAAGATAGCTCGATGCCAGGTAAAACATTTTACTGAAGAGAAAAGCCACCCGATGGGTGGCTTTTTTTATGCCTTGTTGCTCTTGGGTGTTGAGCTGGGCAGGTTGGCTTAGGTGTTTTCCTCGCAGGAGTTGCTTTCACGTGCCAATCAGGAGAGGGCTATTGGCTAATCCTGCTCGTTATTTCTGGCAAGCCTATCGGCTGTGGTTGCGTGCCGATTGTATCGATTTAAGTGCTGCTTTTGCTTATCACACGCTTCAGTCTTTCTTCCCGGCACTCCTGATCGCTTTGTCCCTTGCTTCTCGGCTCCTGGGCCGCGACCCTGGGCTCCTGGATCGCCTCGTGGATATTGCCTCAAAAGTTCTTCCGGAGGGTTCCTTGGCTTTGTTTGAGGAAACGCTTCGTCGCTTCACCTCCCAAGGAATCGGGGCAGGTGTTTTGGGACTTGTGTTGTTGCTTTTGAGTGCCAGTAATATTTACCTTACTTTGCAACGCGGTGCTGACCGGCTGTGGTGGAATCGTCCTTTTGGTTTTGATGGCCTTCCCTGGCAAGAATTGGTTATTCGCTATCTCCGATTGCGAATAAAGGCGTTGGGGCTGTTGTTCGCCATTGGTTTGCTGATCGTGATGGACCAGTTTGTCAGCAATGTCAGGCTCTTTGGCTCATCTGCATTGCGCGGTTGGCTGGTGTCTTCTCTGCCTGGCCCTTTCAAGTGGTTGATTACTGTCTCCTTCGGGGCTGATGTTGTTGTTTCGTTGGTGATTAGTTTATTTACCGCTCTTCTGTTTCTTTGGTCTTTGCCTTCGCGGCGTGTACCGCTTCGGCTGATGCTTCCAGGTGCCATCTTGCTCAGTAGTGGCTTTACGGCCTTGAACTTGGCTCTGGCAAGAGGTTTGTGGATCCTTGGGATTCGCTTTCAAGCCTATGGTGTTGTTGGTGGCTTTTTGCTTCTCACCCTATGGGTGTGGCTTGTTGGCGTTGTTATTTATTTTGCTCAATGTTTTAGTGTGGTTATTGCGAGGCGACAGGGGGTGGGCGATCCGTACTTTCAGCACTAGGGATGGAGTGCCTCCAAGGGGGCAGGATGGTTCCAGGTCATTGATTTGGAATGCAACGTTCTCTGCCCTGGCCTTGGCTCTTCTTGGTTGCGTTGTTGTTGCTGTTCCCTGCGGCAGCGGGCCGCTTTTTGGTTGACTTGATCGGTGGTGTCGCCATCTTTATCCTCCTGCTCCCCCTGCTTCTTGCCGGAGGAGGTTGGATCGGTTGGCAGTTGCTGAAGAAGAAGATGAATACGTGCAGTTCCTGTGGCTTCACCAGTGTTGGCATGCAGGAGGTTTGCCCAGCCTGCGGGGCCCAATACGGAGATTTCCCTTCGGGGCTGACCAACGAGGAAATAAAGCCGGAGCTGGATCCTAGGGACGTCACGATCAATGTCCAGGCGGTAGATGTTTCAAAGGACGACTCGTAGAGAGGTGTTTCTTCTTCGCCAAGTGATTCTGTATATGTGCTAGATGAATTGAATCGGAATGCTTTGCTTTGCTTGGCTTTGTTTGGCCTCGCTTTAAGGTTTCGTTTTCAGGGCTTGATGGATGCTTGGTCAATCCGCTGGTCGATCGCTCTTGCGGCGTCGGAAGCTAGCTCGTTGAGGCGCCGTTCTCGCAGGTAGAGGAACAAAGGGGCGCCGAAGGCAAACGCTATGGTCACGCAGCTGAGCAGCACCCAGCCCACCCCTTTCATTTGGAGTCGCCGCCCTTCGAGAACCATCCAGATCGTCACGGCTGTAGCTCCAATGGCGAGGTCGCGGGAGAGGGACTGGGCCGCAGGATTGGCATTCGCCATGGCTACAAAGAGTCCAAGGTCCATACTTGGACCATGGGCTTTCATGAATTCAATGTTTGCCATCCAAGGGAGAATCGCACCCGCTATGGCAAGCATGAGGTAAACCATGGGGACCCATCGGATCGAGACCCGCTCTGGATTCGGCTTTTCCGTGGCTGATGTTTGGGTGCGCACTTTGGTCTCTTCGGTCATGTGTGCTTGGTTGAGATCGTTTTCGATTGGACTCGTGTGGATGTGCTCAGGGCGCGATTTCTGTCCCGCTGGGATTCCAAAGCGTCACCTCCTGTTCCACTTCATCCAGTAGGCTTTCGCAACGCTTCAGATAGGCCTCGGCTCGCCGATAAAGGCCCACCATCGTTTCGATCTCCAGCTCGTTGGATTGCAGTTCTGCCAGCGTCAACTCCAGTGCCGACAGGGATTGTCTGTAGCTCAGGTTGTCCGTTGACCACTCATCCGCCGCCTCATTTTCCCGTTCTCCTTCTGGCGCTGAAGTGGGTGATTGCTGCGGAGCTGTCATGCTCTTTTGCTTGGGAGAGGCCTTCTTCCTGGAGGGCTTTGGTGGGCTGTTATCGATCATCGTGTTCTCTGTGATGGGTGTTGGTCATTGGTGTTGGTCATTGTGTTGGTTGTCGGGAGTCGGGAGTGGGGCATCGGGCATCGGGGTTCGGGGTCAGGGGTTTGGTATCGGGGTCCTTGGTTGGGTATCGGGCAGTTGGTCATGGTGCTGTTGGTCAGGCGTTGTTGCTCGTGGGGTAGTGGGTACTTGGGGGCTTTTCCCGGTCGTTTCTTCCACCTGGGCTGTGACCATGCCAGTGGCCAGTTCGATGTGAATTCGATCCCCTCTTCGAAGCTGGTCTGCCGCATGGATCACTCCCCCTGATGGGGTGCGAACCAAGGCAAATCCCCTGGCCAGGACCCGCTGGGGGGAGAGGGCTTCCATGACGCGCCGGTGTTGGTGGAGATGGCGGCGCTGTCTCTCCACTTGCGCCTTCGGGTGCCATGACCGGAGCGATTGCCGGATGCTGATCAGTCGTTGGTGGCTGCCATTGAGTTTCAGGCGCACCAGCTGTCTCAGATGGATGCGGCTCTGCTGCAATGCCTGCAGGACATTCCTGCGGTCGGGTAGCAGGGCCACCAGGGCGGCCGTTGGCGTGGCAGCGCTGTAGTCGCTCACCAGATCGGCGATCGTGGTGTCATCTTCGTGGCCGAGGCCGCACACCACAGGCACCGGGCACGAGGCAAGGCAACGGGCCAGGGCTGCGCTGTCGAACAGGGCAAGGTCCTCCCGGCTTCCGCCCCCCCGGGCCAGCACCACTGCCTCCAGGCCCAGGGCAGGGGCTTGGCTGCCGACAGCCTCCACGCAGGCGCACAATTGCCGTTCCGCTGCCCCCTGCACAGGAACCGGAACCAGCAGGATTGAGGTGGCCGGCCAGCGCTCCCTGGCGGTGCGGAGCATGTCGGCCATGGCGGAACTCGGCACGCTGGTGAGCAGGGCGATCCGTTGGGGCCAAACGGGAAGGGGTCGCTTGCGGGAGGGATCGAACAACCCTTCCGGTTCGAGTTCTGCCTTCACCTGTTCAAACACCCGCAGAACGGTGGTGAGACCTGGTCTCAGATCCAGGACCTGAACGCAGAGAGTGGCGCGGGCTGACCAGAAGTTGAGTTTCCCAACCACCAGCACGCCATCTCCTTCTTCCGGCAGGTAGCTGAGTTTCTGCAGCTGGGATGCCCAGACCACAGCGGAAATCGTGGCCTCCCCATCGGTGAGCGTCAGCCAGAGATGCCCTTTCTTCCGCTGGGGCCGACTGACGGTGCCCTCCAACAGAAACCGGGGGGCGAAGCCTCGCTCCAGCAAAGTGCCGATGGCTCCATTCAGTTCTGCCACGCTGTAGCGGGGCAGCCCTTGCGAGGTGGAGGACGGATTCACCTCAGTGCTGCAGCTTGCGGTATTGAATCCAGCCCAGCAGGCTCAGGACGCTGCCCACGAGGAATACAGCGCGTCCGGCTGGATGGTCGACTCGCACCAGCCCGGCGCCGCTGATCACCAGCAAGCTGCTCAGAAGTCGAGATCCGTCCCGGCGGTTGCCGGGGAAGAAGCGGGGCAAGGGTTGTTCTGCGGTTTCCTGAGCCTAGGAGTTGCGCCGTCACCCCTTGGCAGCAGGCTACGGTTCGTGCCAGCACCCGTTTCTGGGGGATCTCACCGCGACCGCCATGCCCCCCTCGAGTACGCGTCCCGGCCTGAGGCTGCTCCTGGAGCGCCAGCTGGCCGGAACCCTTCCTGTCGAACCGGAGCTGGTGCTGGTGACCGATCTGGATGGCACCCTTCTGGGGGGGGATGCGACATGGCGTCGTGCCTTGTATTCGTGGCTAGAGGCCGAGCGCCATCGCGTGCTCCATCTCTTCAGCACTGGCCGGGATCTGCGGTCGGTACAGAGGCTTCTGAAGGAGGAGGCGGCGATGGGGTTGGGGGCTCCCCATCTCGTGATCGGGGATGTGGGCTGCAGCGTGGCCTGTGGTCAGAGCATGAATCTGGTGCCGCTGGCGGTGGATCCGATCGAGGCTCGCTGGCAGGGGCTGGCGGAACGTCTGCTCCCCCTGTTGGCGGAGCTGCCGGGGATCTCTCCCCAGCCCGTGACGGCGGATCGCCGCTTGGCCTATCTGATCGACCCCTCTCGCATTGATCGAGCCCGGATCCAGGCGCTCGAGGTGCATGGGGTTGATTGTCTGGTGTCTGACGACAAATATCTCGATGTGCTTCCGGCCGGAGTGAACAAGGGGACCACCCTCCTGGCTGTGCTGGATCTGCTCGAAGTGGATCCTTCCCGCGTGGTGACGGCCGGCGACACGCTCAACGACCTGGCGATGTTCGAGACCGGCCTGGCCGGGGTGATGGTGGCCAATGCCGAGCCGGCCCTGCAGCAGATGCTTCCCCAGCTGCCCAACACCTATCGGGCCCGGGGGGAGGGGTGTGAAGGAATCGTGGAGGGGTTGCGGCATTTCGGATTCGGATCCCTGCTGGAGGCATGGTTCTGAACCGGAAACGCTCAGTTCGGCGGCTGGCTCTGCCCCTCCCTGGCCAGGCGTGCCTTGGTGAGGGCGGTGGGTGTGGCCCTGGCCGGATCCTCCGGCCAGGGGTGCTTCGGGTAACGGCCCCGGAGCTCCTTGCGCACCTCCCCATAGCCCCCTTTCCAGAAACCCGCCAGGTCCCTGGTGATGGCCGCAGGCCGGCCCGCGGGTGAAAGCAGCTGCACCGTGATCGGAAGTCTGCCTTCCAGCAGTCGTGGTGTTTCGGCCCAGCCGAAGAGTTCCTGCAGTTTCACCGCCAGCACCGGTTCACCGCTGGTGTAATCGAGCGTCACGCTCCTGCCGGAAGGGATCGGAAGTTGTTCGGGGAGCAGGGTGTCGAGCATCTGGCGCCGGTTCCACTCCAGTTCTCCCCAGAGGGCTTCCCAGAGATCCAGCTGCAGAAGATCCTGGCGGCTGCGCAGCCCAGTCAGGTGCGGACCCAGCCACTGGGGGAGCTCGGCCAGCAGGGCCTCGGGGCAGCGATCGGGCCAGGGGGCCCCGAGCTGGCGGTGGGCCAGGCTGAGTCGATGGGCCAGCTGGCGGCTGCGGCCGCTCCAGGGCAGCGCCTCGATCCCGAGGCTGCGAATCCCTTCGAGCAGGGCGCTCGCCATCTGCCCGGCCTCCGCTGCCGGCCAGGGTTTCGTTTCCAGCACCAGGGCATCGAGGTGCAGGATCTGCTCGCAGCGCACCCGTTCGGTTTCGCCATCCCAGCTGACCTGATGGCGGGTCACGGCCTGCGGCAGGGCCAGATCCTCCAGTTGGCCGCGCGAGAGGGGCACGGCCAGCATCACCCGGGCCTCCGGGCCCACCCCATCCACGCTGGCGATGGCCAGGCCCTCGGCCCCGGCATGGGGATCCTCGCGATGAACGCAGGCCCCGCGTCCGTTGCGCATCAGAAAGCGACCATCGCCGCGACCACGGCTGAGGGCCAGACGTTCCGGATAGGCCCAGCTGATCAGGCGTGCCGCGATCTCCTGCTCCCGCAGCTCAGAGCGCGGGGTGGCATCCGCGGCTGCCTGCTGCAGCTGACGCCGCAACTGCCGTTCCAGTTGATGCCACGGCCTCTGCTGCCCCTGGCGTTCCTGGCCACCCGGTTGCCGAAGCCAGTCGAGGCGACGCATCAGATCGCACCCCGCTTCACGACGATCGAGGGGATCCCGTTCATTCAGCAGCACGGCCAGGCTGCAGCCCAGGTCCAGCCAGCCGTGTTCGGCTGCCTGCAGCAGCATATGCCCGAGCCGGGGATGGAGTCCCAGCTGGTTCACGGCGCGACCATGGGTGGTGATCTGTCCCGAGGGACCGAGAATTCCCAGCTGTTGGAGCAGCTCGCGGGCTTCGCTCAGGGGGGCGGGGGGCGGCGGATCGATCCAGGGCAGGTCTTCCCCGAGGCCGCTCCCCCATTCCGCCAGTTGCAGGGCCAGGGGGAGGGGATCGATCTCGAGCAGCTCCGGGCTGTCGAAAGCCGATCGGCGTTGCTGCTCCGCGGCCGACCACAGCCGCAGACAGCGACCGGAGCTGAGCCTTCCGGCCCTGCCGCGGCGTTGTTCGGCGCTGGCCTGGCTGGCGGCGACCGTGACCAGCCCATCCATGCCGGTGGCCGGGTCGAAGCGGCTGATGCGGCTCAGGCCCGAATCGATCACCAGACGAACCCCTTCGATCGTGAGGGAGCTTTCGGCGATCGAACTGGCCAGCACCAGTTTGCCTTCGGGGTGTCGGGCGGCCGCGATCGCCCGGCGCTGGGCGGCCAGGGGCAACTGGCCGTGCAGGGGGCAGCATTCCAGCGTGGCGCCCCATTCCGTGGAGACCAGGCTGCGCAGGGTGCTGTTGATTTCCCGTTGGCCGGGCAGAAAGATCAGCACGGTCTCGTGGTCCTGGCGATGTTCCAGCCAGTGGCATTCGAGGGCGCGCAGCACCTGCTGTTCCAGCGGTTCGCCAGGTCGCGGCGCCTGGTGCTGGATCTCCACGGGATGACTGCGCCCCTCGCTGGTGATCACCTGGGCCCGATCGAGCCGCTCCGCCAGGGGGGCCAGATCGAGGGTGGCCGACATGATCAGGAGGCGCAGGTCGGGCCGCAGCAGGCTGCGGGCCTGGCGCACCAGGGCCAGAGCCAGATCGGCATCGGCGTGACGTTCGTGGAATTCGTCGAAGATCACGCAGCCCACGCCTTCGAGGGCGGGATCGGCCTGGATCCGCCGCAGGAAGATGCCACCGGTCACCACCTCCAGCCTGGTGGCTGCCGACACCTTCCGTTCGAGCCTCACGCTGTAACCGACCGCCTGACCCACCGGTTCGCTGAGGCCGGCGGCCAGGCGCTCCGCGGCCGCCCTGGCGGCCAGGCGTCGGGGCTCGATCATCAGGATCGTGCCTGGGCCTGGCTGGGCTTCCAGCAGGGCCAGGGGCACGCGGGTGGTCTTGCCGGCCCCCGGGGGCGCCTGCAGCAGCACGGTGGCCCCGGGGCTCAGAGCCGCAACGATCGCCGCCAGCCGCTCCTCGATCGGCAGGTCCGGCAACTCAGCGCACGTGCCGGATGCCATCCACCGGCTGATACGCCTCGCCTGTGGTCTCCTCGAACACGATCGCCGGCAGACCGGTTTCAAACATGGTCTGGAGGGCTTCCTTCAGATAGGGATTCCAGCCACCGGTGCTGACCTTGCCGTGGCGAACGGTCCAGTCCCAGGTGCCTTGCAGGTCCCTGGGAATACGGCCTTCACGGTCGCGGCGGGCCACCAGATCCTGGGATTCCACGATCCCCACCAGGATCGGGTCCTTGCCGTAGGCAGGGGTGAGGCTGAGTTCCAGGCGGATCGGATCGTCCTTCACCAGCTTGAGCCGAAAGCGGGGCGGCAGCTTCACACCGTTGAGCACCGCAGCCACGATTCGGGTTCTCTGGTCCACCATCAGTCCTCGCCGGAATCCATGTTCACACCTGAGAGCCTATTCAGTGGGGGGCACCCTCAGGTCTCGTCCGCCGGCAGGGCGGGCTGTTCGTTGTCACCACTGAAACGGACGGTGAGCAGATCCTCCTGGGTGAGCTGGCCCTCGGCGTCCAGCAGCTCCGGGTGGATGGTCAGACGCCCGGTGCGGTCCTGGGAGGCGGCGTTGGATCGGCTGGGGGTGGAGGCGGCACCGGCGGAGCCGGGATCCCCAGGCCTGGGGATGGCCCGGAATCCTTGCCCCATCACCCGGAAGGCCTGCCAGAGCAGCACGACGAAGCAAGCTCCGTACAGCAGGGGGAAAAGCTGGGCGAGGAAGGTAGGCATGGCGCGGGGTGGGCGCGGGGGGAGTGGGGAGCACTCACTCCGCCATCATCGCCCTTTTGCCGTGCCTGCGGTGGAAAGCATCCAGGCCCAGAGGGTGCTGCAGGCGGCGCCGAAGGCGAGAAAAGCCAGCAGGAGGCGGCTTGTGTCCACGGCTAGATAGAAAAGTTCACATATCTTAGCCCGGTTCGTCGGCGCAGGGGTGGTGGGCGGAAGTCGGTTTGCCTCCCTTCCCCTGATCGGTTGCGTTGCGTAGCTTTCGGAACTGATCTGTCTCGCCTGGTTGTGTCGTGATCGGTCCTGTCCGCTTCCACTCCGCTGCCGCTTCCGGCCTGATGGCTGCCCTGGTTGTCGGGGCCCAGTCCCTGGGCGCACTGCCGGTCCGGGCCGTGCCCGGGGCTGCGCTTTCCCGCCAATCGTTCGTGGCTGAGGCCATTCGCCGGGCCGGGCCGGCCGTCGTCACCATCGATACCGTGCGGGTGGTGCCGGCTTCCGGCGGCGGGGGGCTCCCCGGGCAACTGCTCCAGGATCCGCTGTTCCGCCAGTTCTTCGGCCTGCCTTCCGGGCAGCAGCCCCCTTCGCGCACCGAGCGGGGCCAGGGTAGTGGCGTCCTGTTTCAGGCCGACGGGCTGATCCTCACCAACGCCCATGTGGTGGAGCGCAGTGATCGGGTCATGGTGGGGCTCCAGAGCGGCCAGCGGGTGGAGGGCAAGGTGGTGGGCCTGGATTCGTTCACCGATCTGGCCGTGGTCCGTCTCCTGGACCGAGGCCCCTGGCCAACCGCTCCGCTCGGGAATTCCGACGCCCTGCAGGTGGGGGACTGGGCGATCGCGGTGGGCAATCCGTTCGGGTTGGACAACACCGTCACTTTGGGGATCGTCAGCAACCTGAATCGGAATGTCAGCAAACTCGGCATCACCGACAAGCGGCTGGACCTGATCCAGACCGATGCCGCCATCAATCCCGGTAATTCGGGCGGCCCGTTGCTCAATGCCGATGGCGAAGTGGTGGGGATCAACACCCTGGTGAGATCGGGCCCGGGGGCCGGCCTGGGGTTTGCGATCCCGATCAACCGGGCCCGTGCCATCGCCGCCCAGCTCGTGGCCACAGGAAAGGTGAGCCACGCCATGATCGGCGTAGCCCTGGAACCGGTGGAGGGCTCAGCCGCCACCACCACGGGCGGAGCCCGGGTGCGTTCGCTCCAGCCGGAGGGGCCTGCTGCCCGGGCGGGCCTTCGGCCTGGGGATGTGATCGTGGCTGCGAACGGCACCCGCATCAGCAACCCCCAGCAACTGATCTCTGCCGTCGAGAGGGCGGGGGTGGGTCAGCCCCTCAAGCTCACGGTCCAACGTGATGGCGCGCTGCGACGCTTTGACCTGATCCCCACCGAACTGGTGAGGGCGCCAAGGCCCTGACGCCGGCAGCTCAGAGCACGTCGAAGCCGGGCAGATCCTTCCCTGGCTCAGGCCGCAGCGCCTCCAGGGAGGGGCCATCCATTGCCAGGGCCGTTCCCCGGGCCGGGGCATCCAGTTGCTGGCGCATCACCCACTGGGTGGCCGCCTTCTGGCTGTGCCAGGCCTGAAGCAGCTGCTTGGCCAGGCCCCGCAGCACCTGGGCATCGGCGGTGGCATCAATGGCCCGGCTCATGCGCTCCAGTTCGAATTTCTGGCCAAGGCTGAGGGCGAGGGGCTCGGACATCGACTCAACTCATTGCTGCCCTAACGCTACAAACTGTTTCGGTCGCCCGCGTATCGGATGCAACAGGGGTAAGTGCGGAGTGAGGAAACCAACGCCTGGACGCGTCCCCGGTGGGCGGCGGGATCGGATTCAGGCCTTTTTCGCCTTGCGTGCCGCCGCCTTTTCCTGCTGTTTGAGGCGGTTGGCTTCCCGCTTACTGGCCTGGGCCTGGTCGGCTTCGAGCTGGCGCAGGGAAGCGGCTTCCTCTTCCTTTTTGCTCAGGTAGTAGGCGTAGTCGCCCCGATAGACCACCAGTTCCCCGTCCCGCAGCTCGACAATGCGGTTCGCCACCCTTGAGATGAAGTAGCGGTCGTGGGAGACGACCAGCGCGGCGCCTTCGTATTCCCTCAGGGCCTCCTCGAGCATCTGTTTGGCCGGGATGTCGAGGTGGTTGGTCGGCTCGTCCAGCACCAGCAGGTTGCAGGGACTCAGCAGCATCAGGGCCAGGGCCAGCCTGGCCTTTTCTCCGCCGGAGAGTTTGCCCACCTCCTTGAACACCGATTCATTGCTGAAGCAGAAGCTGCCCAGCAGGGAACGCACCTGGGTCTGGGTCCAATCCGGCACCGCCTCGAACATCGTGTCGATCACGGTTCGGGAGAGGTCGAGGGCTTCAGCCTGGTTCTGCTCGAAATAGCTGGCAATCACGTTGTGTTCCCCCAGCCCAGCCCTGCCCTCCTCGGGGATTTCCGAGCCCATCACCAGGCGCAGCAGGGTGGATTTGCCGGCGCCATTGGGGCCGACGAAGGCGATCCGATCGCCTCTTTCCACCTCCAGATTCGCCCCCAGAAACAGGATCTTGTCGTCGTAGCTGTGGGTGAGATCCTCAATCACAGCCACCTGACGGCCGGAGCGGGGCGCCGGCGGGAACCGGAACTGCGGCCCGCCCAGCACCTCCACCGGGGCGTCGATCCTCTCCACCTTGTCGAGCAGTTTTTCGCGGCTCTTGGCCTGGGTGCTGCGGGTGGCGCTGGCCCGGAAGCGGTCGATGTACGCCTGCTGGCTGGCCAGTTCCTTCTGCTGCCGATCGAAGGCCGCCTGGCTCGCTTCCCTCTCCAGGGCTTTCTGTTCGAGGTGCTGGCTGTAATTGCCGAGATAGGTGCGCGAGATGCCCCGCTCCGTTTCCACGATCTGGGTGCAGACCCTGTCGAGAAAGGTGCGGTCGTGACTGATCACGACGATGGCGGCGGTCTGTTCGATCAGGTACCCCTCCAGCCATTGGATCGTTTCCACGTCCAGGTGGTTGGTGGGTTCGTCCAGCAACAGCAGGTCAGGTTCCTGGAGCAGGATCTTGCCCAGGGCGATCCGCATCTGCCAGCCGCCGGAATAGTCCCCGACCGGCCGCTCGGCGCCTGCCTCGCTGAATCCGATCGTGGGGAGCAGTTTGTCGATCCGGGCATCCAGCTCGTAGCCGTGCAGGGCTTCGAAGCGGGTCTGCAGGTTTCCCAGCTCCTGGATCAGGGTGTCGAGATGGCGGGGATCCGAGGCGGCCTGCTCCGACGCCATCTCCGTTTCCACCTGCCGCTGGCGGTTGAGCACCTCAGCTGCTTCCCCGAAGGCCTGGAACAGCTCCTGGCGAACCGATCGACTGGTGTCGACGTCGAATTCCTGCTGCAGATAGGCGATTCTGGGGTCCCCCTGGCGCACCACCTGGCCGCTGCTCGGTTCCTCCAGGCCTGCGATGATCCGCATCTGGGTGGATTTGCCCGCCCCGTTCACCCCTACCAGGCCGATCCGGTCCCCCGGTTTGACCTCCCAGGTGACGTCCTTGAGCACCTCACCGGTGGGATAAATCTTGCCGATGCGTTCGAGGCGCAGCACGGAAACAGAGGGGGCCAGATCAGTGCATCATCCCCTGCCGGGTTCCGGGGTGGTTTCTCGGGCAAAGTGGGTACCCTGCCCCGTCCTGGTCGCCCCCCCATGATCAAGCGCCTTGAGCAGGTGGTCGCTCTGGTGGTGGCGGCGGGACTGGCGATCGTCAGCTACTGGTTGTTCTTCAGCTGGGCGCAGGGGGGAGGGGCGGACCGGCGTCAACGGCCGAGCCACACCCAGCTGCCCCTCACCCCACCGGTGCTGCCTATGGAGTCGGCCCTGGGTCCGCCGGTCAGAGGCCGCCCCGAGCCTTGAGCACCCACTGCTTGGTGGCGCCGTCGTCCAGGCTGGCCAGATAATCCCTGACCTCCGCCGCACTCACCGGCAGGCCCTGGCTTTCTCCGAGGTCGACGATGCGCTGGAGGGCTCCCTTCGGATCCTGGAGTGCCTGTCGGAACAGGGCCTGGGTGAGCTCGCCATCCTGGCTGATGCGGGCGTAGAGCTCGGCGGCGTTGCTGACGGCCATGGTTGCGACAGGGAATCTTCCCTTATCTATTGGCTGGAGGCCCGATGGTCAGCCCTGGGCTTGCTTTCGGTGCGGCTTTGTAGGCATTGATCCCGGCAGGTTCAGGCTGCTCGGGGCTGGCTGTCGTCGTCGGTGCCGCTGGCGGAGGCATCTTCCATGCTGCGCGCATCCAGGCAGAGCACCTTGCGCAGCTGGGCGTAGTTGGCGGCCAGGGCCGCGTGCCCTTCCTGCTGGGCCCCGTACTCGGCGCGCTGGAGCACGTGGTGGAGATGGGTGAGAAGATAGGTGCTGATCACCGCGGAAACCAGCACGTCGCTGCGCTCGGCCGTACGGCGGCGCTTGGCGGCGCGGGATCGGGGGGTGCCGGTGGCGGATTCGGAGGACCGGGCGCGGGCAGGCGTGGAGCGGACCATGGCGGGAAGGGCGGGAATGGCCGACGGCTGGGCCGGGTCAAGGGGGGGCGGTGGCCCCCCCGGGCCACAGGGTTCCACAAGCATAGTGCTGGATACTACCCTTGCGCACCTCTGTACACTTTTTCCTATCCCGCTGGCACCCTGCGGCTTGGCTACCCGGCAGACTTCCTCCAGCGGGCGGCCCAAGTCGCCCCGGATTCAGGTGGTTCTGCCTGAGGATCTCTGCGAGCGCCTTGCCGCCCTGGCCGAATCCGACTCCCGAACGGTGAGCAACATGGCCAAGGTGCTCATCCAGCAGGGGGTGGAGCAACGGGAGCGGGAGCTGGGCCTGGACGGCGCTTCGGCCTCTTCTCCGGCTGCTTCCCCTATTCCTGTGCCGGCACCTGCGCCGACTTCCTCTGCCTCTCCGGCCCGAAGGGACGTTTCCTCTGCCCGCGGCGGCGGGCCTGCCGGCACGGAGCGGTTTCGGGAGGCCCTGGAACGGCAGGAGCAGGGACGGCCCAAGCGGCTGCGGGGAGCGCCGCGGCGCGTGCGGCTGCAGCGGCCCGGAGCCTGAGGGCAGGTAGCTGACCGCCCGAGCTCCTTCGCTCCGCAGCCCTCAGCTACGACTGATCCTTTGTGACTGGGGCCGGGCGCACACCCCCAGAACCGCAGGGTTGCCTGCGCCGGTGACGGAAGGAAGCGAACCAGGATGGTTGTGGTGATGCCACCAGGCCAGCAGCGCGAAGGCCAGGGCCTCCCTTTGCTGGTCGCCGATTCCCAGGCTCTCCAGCGGCCTCACCCCCATCCCGCGGCAGCGCAGGCGGAGCTGTTCCATCAGCAGGCCGTTGCGGGCTCCTCCTCCGGCCACGAGCAGCTCCAGCGGACGGGTGCCGCTGCGCTCGAGGTCCTGGGCCACCACCGCAGCGGTGAAGGCGGTGAGCGTGGCCAGGGCGTCGGCGGCACCCTGCTCGTCCGCTCCCGTGGCAAGGCTCGCCAGGCGCCGTTCCAGATCGGCCGAGCCGAACCGTTCCCGGCCGGTGGATTTCGGGGGCCGCAGCTGGAAGTAGTCCTCCTGCAGCCAATAGGCGATCCGTGCCTCGTCGATCCGGCCCTGGCGGGCCCAGATGCCATCGGCATCAAAGCGGAGACGATCGCCGCTGAAACGCCGCACGGCCAGATCGAGCAGGGTGTTGGCCGGTCCGCAGTCCCAGCCCTGCACGGCCGCGTGCCGTTCCGGCCCACTGGCCGGGGGGAGCAGGGTGAGGTTGGCGATGCCTCCCAGGTTGAGCAGGGCCTGCCAGCCGCCGATGCCGCCAAGCAGTGCAGCATCGGCAGCCGGTACCAGGGGAGCGCCCTGGCCCCCCAGGGCGAGGTCGGCGCTGCGGAAGTCGAACACCACCGGCCGTCCCAGCCGCTCGGCCAGCATCGGGCCCTGCAGAATCTGCCAGCTGCGGCCGTGCCTCCCCGGCTCCGGCGGCCGGTGCCAGAGCGTTTGGCCGTGGCAGCCCACCAGGGCCGCCTGTCGGTGCGGGTCACAGCCCTCGGCCGCCAGGGCCTGCTGCTCAGTGACGGCCTCCCCCAGCTCCAGGAAGGCGGCAGCCGTGAGCGCTTCCCCCTGGCTGATCGCCACCAGGCGGTGCTGCAGCTCCGCCGGATAGGGGGTGGAGTGGCTGGTGAGAATGCGCCAGCGGGGTCGGGAGGTGGCACCGCTGAATTCCGCCAGCACCGCATCCACCCCATCGGCGCTGGTGCCGCTCATCAGTCCCAGAACCTTCATCGGGCTCGCGCCGCCGGGGAAGCCCATCAGGGGAAGCCCATCAATGGGTGGGTAGGGATTCGAGCGCGGCGGAACTCCCCATCACCACCAGCAGTTCCTTTTCCCTGAGCACATGGGAGGCAGGCGGATTGACCTTGAGCTGATTCTCAGGACCTGCCGCCAGCACACTCACGTTGTAGTTCTTTCGCAGATTGAGGTCGCGCAGGGATCGTCCCACAAAGATGTCGGGCACCTTGATTTCCTCGATGCTGTTGGAGTCGTCCAGCTGGAGGCGCTCGAGCAGATTGGGACGCATCAGTTCCAGGCCGAGCCTGGCTCCCTGCATTTTTGAGGGGAACACCACCCGGTCGGCCCCGACCCGCTGCAGCATGCGCACGTGCAGGTCGCTGGTGGCACGGGCGATCACCTGCTTCACCCTGCTGCCAGGGCTGTCCTTGACGATCAGCGTGGCCGTGATGCTGGCTTCGATCGGTTCGCTGATGGCGACCACCACCGTGCCCACATCAAGCGCCCCTGCCGCCCGCAGGGCCTCTTCGTCGGTGCAGTCCACCACCCGAGCCTCGATGCCCGGATCGATCTGACGGAGATCTTCGATCGCCCGCTGATTCATGTCGATGGCGAGCACTTCGGCTCCTGATCGCAGGAGCTGCTCACAGACGGCGCTGCCGAACCGACCGACGCCGATCACGGCGAAGCTTTTGGCCACGGTCGCTTCGCCGCCCTGACATTGCCACCACTGGGTCATGGGATTGCGTCGGTTTATGG
>JBKDOV010000058.1:0-13278 GCA_046342815.1 Cyanobacteriota bacterium | reverse complement strand
GCTGGAGAGCGGCGGCGTTGTGTCAATGGTCCTGGAGGCCCGCCAGGAGGTGCCCGGGATGGGCGTGTTGATGCTCCTCAGCCACCAGGACCGGGGCCTGCGGGCAGCGGACCTGCGGAGCCTCGATCAGCTGGTGGATGTGATGGTGCATGAGGACGACCTCAATGCCGATGCCGCGCCCCTGGGCGCGGCCTTTATCGCCCTGTGCCTGGGCCAGCGCTACCGCAGCCCCTCCCTGCTCGCGCTGGAGTGGCCGCCGCCAGCCGCGCAGGAGTCTCAGGGCGTGCGGCTCACACCACGGGAAGAGGAGGTGCTGGCCCTGATGGTGCGGGGCCTGAAAGACCGGCAGATCGCCGAGGCCATGGGCCTCAGTTACGAAACCGTCCGCAACTATGTCAAGACGGTGCGCGGCAAGCTGGGCGGCGGCAGCCGGGTGGAGACCGCCAGGAGGTACTGGGCACCTTGAAGGAGGCCTCGTGCCTTCTGGCGGCCAGGCGTGCAGGAGCTGGAAAAAATTGATCCCTCCCCTTTTGGGAGGGGTCACGGGGGGGGGAGGGACTGACTGACCACCAGGCGAAGTCAGGATCAGGCCATATCTCCCGCGCCCGCCATGTTCCAGTCTTGTTGTCCCGTGGGCCTTGCCCTCGCCGGCGTCCTGTTGCTGCCGCTTGGGGCATCGGCCGTTCCCATCCATGCGGCCAATGGCGTTGCCGATACAACACCCAACCGAACCTCCGGCCCCAGGCGCCCCGGCCCGATCCCCCAGCCTTCCCAGAACACCGACCTGAGCACCCAAAGCAGCAACGGCCGGGGCCGTCCAGTCCCTGGCAAGGCCTCTCTCACGGCGGATAAAGCCACGGCCGCAGGCACTCCGGCCCTGATCCCCTAGGAGCCTGTCGCACGTAGAACCGAGCCCACCTTCTCCACAGACGCCGTGAAGTCTGCCCAGATCGCAGTGACTGCAATTGATCTGAGCGGAAGAATGGGGCATGGTCAAGCCCAAGTCGTTCCGCCCGTGGAACCCCGAGCAGATGCTGCTGGCTCCTAGTGACCACGCCGCAGCTGCTGGCCCGCCATGGCGACACCCCTTTCTGGCGCACTGTGCGCCTGGAGGCGATTCCCCTGCTACCAGGCAGCCACCTCCCGTGAGCCTGGAGAGCGCTCGCCAGATCGAGACCTGCGCAGCCATTCGCTCACAGGCCTGCTCCGCGAGCTGGGCGACGAGCCGGCCCAGGACTGGCAACGGCAGGCCCGCCTGCTCGACACGCTCTACGCCCCCACGCGCTGTCCGGATGCCCTCGACGATGAGCTGCCGGCCGATGTGTTCGGCCCCGAAGACGCTGCCGCCTTGGAAGCAGCGACTGCATGACTCAACTGGGTGGGCGGACAACTGACCTGAGAGTGTCCCACGACGATGCACCAACCGCCGATGGCAAACCGTGACAGACCCAGCGGGCCATCAACCGATTCATCGATCAATCGGGGCAGTTCGGAGTGTGCCATCTACTCCGGAGCCATTCAGCGAGGGCTATCTACTCATTAATGAGCAGACCAACGATGGGGCCGGCACACAATGACAAGCAAAGAGGGGGGGGGGGGCACATTTGCTGCAGTTTCATACACTCTGGTGGCCTCTTTTTTATCGTCGATGAGGACAGAGCCTGGCGTTTCTGCGTCCGGTCAAGTTTTGCCGAAACCTTCGCGGCCGCAGCGCCTCAAACGATTCATGCTTGATCACCTGGAACTGGGGCTTTCAGACAGGCATCCCGAGTTTTGGTTCCGGTACTTTCACTACCGCTGATCCCCCGCCGGCCGTGGCAGGAACAATCTACACGATCACTAGTATCGCCGGTACTTACACCCAGGATGGCACGACCTACGGCATCACCGGGTTGGATTCAGATACCAACAATACTTTCAAATGGGATGGGACCTCATTTTTCCCCATTATTTCAACCTATGATGGTATTAGCTTCAGAACCGATAGCGCTGACTCTGCAATTGTCTACATCTATTGTACTACGAGTTTTTGTAAAGATAATGCCGGTTTTGGCGCCATAGATAAAGCTCTCACGGATATTGACGGTGCAGACGGCTCTGTCACATTGTCTTCTCTCATGCCTGCTCAAGCCCCCGCTCCAGCTGGCGTCCCCGGTCCGCTCCCCGTCTTCGGCGTCGCTACCGCCTTCGGTTGGAGTCGCCAGCTGAGGCGCCGGATCAAAACTCCGGCCTGAATTAAGGCGCCTTGAGGCAGCCAGCCCTTCTCGGCTTGAGAAGGGCTTTCTTGTGGGCTGATTTCGCCTCGATTGCACCCCTTTTTCGCGGCTGATTGAGCCGGTGATTTGGCTGCTGTTTCAGCCGCTGTTGTCTCCACTGTTTCATTACTGCCTCAACCCCGCCCGATGGCCACCCGATTTGATCCCTCAATCTCGCTGCCCTCCGCCCATGCCCGCGGCATCGCCCTGGCGGGGGCAGTGCTGATCGTGCTGTTTCTCTCGATCCTTTCGGCCTCATTGCTGCCCGCCCGCCTGCTCGATGCCGCCTGGCAGCTTCGGGTTGGCGGGGTATTGATCAACGCCTCCCCCTTCCCCCTGATCGGCCTGGTGCTGCTGCATGTGGCCGCCAGCCTCGATCCCGAGGATCCACTGCTGGCGCAACGTCGTAGCTTCGCCGCCAGGTTGGCGGTGGCCGTGGCGCTGGGCAATCTGCTCCTGGCTCCTTTGCTGGCCGCCGCCAATCTGCAACGCCAACACAGCCAGGCCTTGGCCAGCAGCGGCGAGCTGCGCCGTGCCACCGAGCAACTGAAGCAAATGCGCCAGGTGCTCAACACCGCCACCAGCATCCCGGAACTGGAGCAACGCCTGACCGCCTTGGAGGGGCCGCGCCTCGATGAGGCCGATCGCAGCCTGCCCCTGCCCCTGCTGCGTAGCCGGATCGCAGCCCTTCTCGATCAGGCCGCCACCCGGCTCGAGCGCGCCCGCTCCGCCGCCCCGCCCACCAGCCCCTGGACCCTGTTGGGCGAAATTGCCCGCACCAGCGTGGCCTGCCTCGCCCTGGCCGTGGGTTACGCCGGCCTGGCCTGGCGACCCGGCAGTGAGCTTTCGCTGCTGAAGGAGCTGCAGATGCGTTGGGAGCACTTGCGCTACCGCAGGGGTGCCCTGAGGGGGCGATCCGGCCGCACGTCCGCCGATGCGGACTACCTGCACCAGATCAGTGGGGCGGAGGATGGTGAGGACGGCTCACAGAGGTGAGCCTGCGCCTGAACTCCGCTGCTAAGCGGCGCTGATCCTCACAACGGTCGAGATCGCCTTGAACCGGTGGTGGTGAATTCCGGAACCGTCGCTCAGGCTTTGTGAGAAGGCGTTTCCTCCGCCCCCCAGGGAGCGGCCAGCTCGGAGGCTGCTGGTGGATCGAGCTGCGGCTCCTGCAGCGCCTCCGGCGTTTCATCGGAAGCGCCCCACAGGTCCGCCTTGCCCACATCAGAGCCTGCCCCGCGGGCGATCTCCGCCACGGTGGCCGCATGCCCGTGCCAGAAAGGCTTCGAATTGCTGCAGAGACATCGGGTCGGCGGGCGCTACCTCCATGCCAAGCAACTCCGCTTCGTGACGCCCAGCTCCTGCCGCTCAGGCGCCGCAGGCCGGGGCACCCCTTGTCGCATCGAGGCGGCACCGCACCGCCGCCAAATCGACGCGGGTGTGCCAGCGGGGGGAGTCCGCCGCCTCGCTGGCGTTGCGCAGCAGATAGGAGGGATGGAGCAGGGGCATCAGGGACCGGCCCGCCAACAGGGGCCCTTCGCCGGGCCGCCACTGGCCCCGCAGGCGGGTGATGCCCCCTTTCACCCCCAACACCGCCTGCAGCGCCGTGGCCCCCACCAGCAGGATCAGCGCCGGATCCACCAGGGTGATCTGCTGCTGCAGCCAGGGGAAGCAGGCCTCCATCTCCGCGGCGGTGGGCTTGCGGTTGCCGGGTGGGCGGCACTTCACCACGTTGGTGATGTAGGCATCGTGCTCGCTGTCGAGCCCCGCCTCCGCCAGCAGCTCCTCGAGCAGCCTTCCAGCCCGGCCCACGAACGGCAAGCCGCAGGCATCCTCCTCGGCGCCGGGCCCCTCGCCGATCAGCATCAGCCTGGCCTGGGGAGAGCCGCGCCCCACCACCACCTGGCTCCGGGTGGCCGCCAGAGCACAGCGCTGGCAGGCGCCACAGCCCTGCCGCAGGGCGCCCAGGCGCTCCGCCACGGCGTCGGCGCCGCTGGCGCCAGGAACAGGAACAGCCGCGGGCTCCGGAAGCTCCGGGGGCAGGGAGGACATCGCTTACAGATGGCGAAGGCTCAGGAGTTTCGTACCGCTCCGAACGATTTGCGGGGGAGGCGTAGGGCAGGATGGCCCCACCGCCGCAAGCCCGCGCCTGCCCCGATGCCGGCCCCGTTGATGCTGTCCACCAGGGCCGGAGCGCTTCAACCCTCGCTCACCCTCGCCATCGCCGCCAAGGCCCGCCAGTTGCGCGCCGATGGCCACGACATCTGCAGCCTCAGCGCTGGAGAACCCGACTTCGACACCCCCGCCTTCATCCGCCAGGCGGCGAGTGAGGCCCTGGAGAGTGGCCACACCCGCTATGGCCCGGTGGCCGGCGAACTGGCCCTGCGCCAGGCGATCGCCACCAAGCTGAGCGACGAGAACGGCGTTCCCACCACCGCCGAAGAGGTGCTGGTGACCAACGGCGGCAAGCAGGCGCTCTACAACCTGTTCCAGGTGCTGCTGGGGCCCGGCGATGAGGTGCTGGTGCCCTCGCCGTACTGGCTCAGCTACCCGGAGATGGTGCAGCTGGCGGGAGCGCAGGTGACGCTGTTGCCGAGCCAGGCGGCCCAGGGGTTCCGGCTCGACCCGGCGGCGCTGGAGGCGGCGATCACCCCGGCCACCAAGTTGCTGGTGCTCAACAGCCCCTCCAATCCCACCGGCATGGTGCTGAACCGGAGCGAACTGGAGGCGATCGCTGAGGTCCTGCGTCGTCACCCCCAGGTGGCGGTGGTCTGCGACGAGATCTACGAATTCCTGCTGGCGCCGGGGCACACCCACCACAGCTTTGCGGCCGTGGCTCCCGACCTGGCCGAGCGGGTGTTCATTGTCAACGGCTTCGCCAAGGGCTGGGCGATGACCGGCTGGCGCATCGGCTGGCTGGCGGGCCCCCGCCACGTGGTGGCCGCCGCCGCCGCCCTGCAGAGCCAGAGCACCAGCAACGTCTGCAGCTTTGCCCAGTTCGGCGCGTTGGCGGCGGTGAGCGGCCCGAGGGACTGTGTGCGGGAGATGGCGGCCCGGTTCAGCGAACGACGCAGCCGGCTCAGCGCCGGTCTGATGGCGATCCCCGGCCTGCAGCTCCTGGCGCCCGAGGGGGCGTTCTATGCCTTCCCGAACATCAGCGCCCTGGGCATGGATTCGATGACCCTCTGCAACCGGCTGCTGGAGGAGGTGGGGCTGGCCGTGGTGCCGGGCGTCGCCTTCGGAGACGACCAATGCATCCGCCTCTCCTGTGCCGCTGCCGAAGCCACCCTCGATGACGGGCTCGAGCGACTGCGCCGCTTCCTCACGACTCTCTGAGTCTCCTGACGGTTCTCGGAGTCCTCGGACGATGGCGATGGTGGTTCCCAGAAAGCTGATCGTGCTGGGCGACAGCGGTGTGTTCGGCTGGGGGGATCCGGACCAGGGCGGCTGGTGTGAGCGGCTGCGCCGCCATTGGATGGAGCTCCCCGAAGGACCGGTGCTCTACAACCTCGGCGTACGGGGCGACGGGCTGGAGCGGGTCGCCGCTCGGCTGGCGGCGGAGGTGGCGGTACGCGGGGAACTGCGGCGCCAGACCCCCCAGGGAATCCTGCTTTCGATCGGCCTCAACGACACCGCCCGGGTCGGCCGCGCCGATGGGCGCCAGCTGCTGGAGCCGGAGGCGTTTCTGTTCGGGATGCAGCAGCTGCTGCGCGAGGCCCGCCGCCTGGCGCCGGTGCATGTGCTGGGGCTGACGCCGGTGCTGGAGGAGGCCATGCCCTTCGCCGAGGTGCTCTGGTACGGGCTGGCGGAGCTGCGCCGCTACGAAGGGCTGCTGGAGGAGGCCTGCCTGGAGGCGGATGTGCCGTTTCTGCCGCTGCTGGACGGGCTGCTGGAGGATCACCGCTGGTCCGACTGGCTCTGTCCGGACGGGATCCATCTCAACGGCGACGGCCACAGACAGGTGTACGAGCGGGTGCGCCAATGGCCGGCCCTGCTGCGCTGGGCCGATCTCCAGCCCCTCCAGCTCCCCACGCCGAGCTTCTGAACGGATCACCCGATCGGGTGAGCGCAAATCGATCGGCGGGGGGAAGGGCCGCAGCAGGGAATGGGAACACCGTGGAACCACGGATGTTCACCCACTGCCTTGGCCCCTTCCTGCCACCCTTCCCGTTCCTCCTCGCTGCGCCGCAGCTGCCGCGACACCACGTACCGCGACCCCGCCTGCCTGGACCACCAGAGCCGCAACCAGCTGTGGCTGCGGAACTTCGCCCACAGCACCGGAGCCACCCGCCTGGCCTGGCGCAACCAGCTGGTGGCCGCCAACTTGCCCCTTGTGCTCCAGATCGCCGGCCGCATGGCGCAGCGACCGGGCCTGAACTTCGAGGATCTGCGCCAGGTGGGATGTCTGGGACTGATCCGGGCCGTGGAGGCCTTCGATCCGGCCCGGGGCGTGCGCTTCAGCAGCTTCGCCGTGCCGTTCATCCGCGGGGCGATGCAGCACGAGATCCGCGATCGCCAGGCCCTGCTGCGCCTGCCCCGCTCCCTGTGGGAACTGCGGCAGCGGGCGAGCCATGCCCAGCTGCAACGGCAACAGCAGGGACTGCCGCCGCTGGCGGGTCCGGAGCTGGCCAGCCAGCTGGGCTGCGCAGCGGAGCAGCTGCAGGAGGCCAGCTGGCTCGGGGATCGGGGACGGGTGCGCAGCCTCGATGCCCCCCTCGGCCAGGGGGAGGGGGAGGAAGGGGGCCGGCTGGTGGACCTGCTGGCCGCTCCGGAGGCAGAGAGTGGAACGGGGGGTGGCGAGGGGTCGCAGGAGACGGCTCTCGAGCCGCGGGCGACGGCCGAGCGGGCCTGGCTGCAGCAGCGCCTGGAGGGCCTGGATCCACAGCGGCGGGCGCTGCTGGTGGGCCGGCTGCAGCAGGGCTGCACCTGGGTGGAACTGGGGCGCCGCCTGGGGATCGCTCCCCGCATGGCCCAGCGCCATTGTGACGCCACCCTGCAGCAGCTCCAGCAGGAAGCCCGGCACTGGGGCGAGGCTCAGGCCAGCGGCCAGCGCCCGCTCCCGCCGGCCAGCATCGCCAGCAGGGCGGCGATCAAGGTCTGAAGGCCGTTCACCAGCTCATTGCTCAGCCAGGGAAGCCGGCGCTGCAGGGTGGCCCCGATCAGGCTCTCCATCAGGGTGGCCACCAAGGCCACGATCGTGACCAGCAACCAGGCGGCGGCGCCCTGGATCAGCCCAAGGGCAACCATCACCGCCGCCATCACGGCCCCGCCCACCAGGCTGGCGAGCGTGCCCTCGAGGCTGATCGCGCCTTCGGTGCCGGCGGCCACCGGCCGCAGACTGGTGATCAGCACGGTGTGGCGTCCCCAGCGTTTGCCGATCTCACTTCCGCAGGTGTCGGCCAGCTTGGCGGCGAAACTGGCGGCGAAACCCAGCAGCAGCAGTGGCTGCCAGACCGCCGGCAGCCGGGTGCCGAGCAGGGCGAGCAGGGCCCCCACCAGGGCGGACCCCCAGACGTTCTCGGGCCCGCGCCTGCCGCCGCGCCCCTCGGCCAGACCAGTGGCCTGCTTGACCCGGAAGCCGAGCCGGGTGACGAGCGAACCGAGGGCCAGATAGGCCACCACCGCCAGCCACCCCCTCCAGCCCAGGCTGCCCCAGAGCACGGTGCCCAGTACGCCGGCATGGACCCAGCCGGCGGGGGTGAGCAACGGCGCCCGCTGGGCCAGGGCAATCAGGCCGGCATTGAGAAGCAGGGCGAAGGTCCAGGAGCTCAGGTCCTGGGGGGGCAGCAGGGCGGCAGGGGGCAAGGCCAAGGGAGACACGAAAACCGCTTGTGTTGCACAGATCTAAGCGGGAAGGCGGCAGGAGGGGCCGCGACGGATAATCACTGCACCCGAGAGCAGCCCGGCGCCATGATCTTCAAGCGCAAGTTCTTCCTCGACCTCAGCGGCGAAGGGGCCGACCAGAAGCCTGTTGTGGTGGCCCCCGTAGCACCGGTAGCCCCGGTGGCGAAGGAAAAGCCCCAGGCCGCTCCCGCCGCCCAGCCCGCTGCGGCCCAAACTGCCACCGCCCAAACCGCCACCGCCCAAACTGCCGCCGCCCGGCCGGCTGCTGCCACCACCACCGCCGCTGCGGCTGCCGCCACCGGCCTGACCACCGCCGAAGCGATCGCAGCCGAACTGGCTGCGGATCAGGCCAACCGCCCTGCCCCCAGCAAGGTCACCTTCGCCGATGCCCGGCTGGTGCCGGGGGCCAACCCCAGCCGGCGCCGCCGTGTGGGGGCCAACCTGGCGGCCTTCAAGGACATGGCGAAGGGGATGATGCGCTGAGCGCAGCGCGCCAGGCGACGAGGCGGGCCAGCCCCGCCACCGCAGCCGTGGAGGTGCGCAGGATGGTGGCCCCCAGGCTCACCGGCTGCCAGCCCGCGGCGATCGCCAGCTGCTCCTCCGCTTCACTCCAGCCCCCCTCCGGGCCCACCGCCAGGGTCACGGGGGGCAGTTCTGCCGAAGGCCAGCCCACCAGCGCGGATTCCAGGCTGGCCAGTCCGCCGTGGCGGGTGGTGGCCAGCAAGCGCAGACCCTCGCCCTGAGGCTCGCTCTGCCGAAACCACACCGCGGCGGGCAACGGCGGCAACAGCTCCGGCAACCAGAGCCGCTCGCATTGCTCCGCCGCCTCAGTCACGATCGTGCCCCAGCGGGCCAGGGGCAGCTTTTCCCGCACGCTGCTGCGCTCGGCCAGCAGCGGCTGCAGACCATCGGCCCCCAGTTCGGTGGCCATCCGCCACACCAGTTCGGCATCGCGGCGGGGCACGGCCATCGCCAGCTGCAGGGCCAGCCGCGGTGCCGGCTCCAGCTGCAGGGGTTCGGCGGGCGCCTGCTCCAGCTGCACCGCATCGCCAGCCGCCAGCAGGGCGGTCCAGAGGCGACCGCGGCCATCCACCACCGCCAGCCGATCCCCGGGCCGGAAGCGCAGCACCCGCCGCAGGTAGTGCAGCTCGGCGGCTTCCAACGGCAGCAGGCCGGTGGCGGCGCACTCCGGAGAGGCCAGCCGGGCGGGGGCCACCAGCAGACGGCGCAGTTCACGGCCCATAGCGCCGGATCAGGAAGGTCCGCTGGGGAAGACGCTCTCGGGCTCGTCCTCGATCGGCCAGTCCTCGTTGAGACCCCCGATCAGCAGTTCGCAGATCTCCACCAGGTCGTTGTCGAGCTGGGAGAGGGCGTTGACGAGCACATCCAGGGCCAGGGCATCGCTGGTGCCGAGGTCCACCCAGCAGCGGGCCCAGTCCTCCTGGTATTCCATCGGACCCATGTTGTGCATCAACGCCGGCAGGGCCCGCTCGGCCCCGTCCCCGTCCCAGGCGAGCCAGCTGAGGTCGGCACCGGCCTCATGGGCCTGGAGGTTTTCGGCGTTGAAGCCCCCCAGCTTGCCGAGAAAGAACCAGCTGTCGAAGGCGGTCTCGACGTAGCCGCGCTCGCCCGCCCCCGGTGGATGGGCGAAACGCATCCAGATCCAGCAGTTGAACGGATCGACTTCGCGGAAGCGAACCTCCATGGCGACGGCAGGCGTGGGAGTGTGGGAAGTCCATCAAACTGCATGCCGGGGAGATGCTCGAGCTCCAGTCGCTGCGTTATCAGCCCGCCACGGCCCGGATGCCTGTGCTGAGCGACGTGAATCTGCAGCTGCCGGTGGGGCAACTGACGCTGGTGGCAGGCCGCAGTGGCAGCGGCAAGAGCACCCTGCTGGATCTGATCAGTGGGCTGGCCGAGCCGGATGGCGGCCGCATCCTCTGGCAGGGGGAGAACCTCAACAGCCGCCAGCGCCGCTGGCTGTGCGGATTGGTGTTCCAGTTCCCGGAACGCCATTTCCTCGGGCTCACAGTGGGCCAGGAGCTGAAGCTGGGGCTGCGGCGCCTCGGGGCCGAACAGGCCGAAGCGGTGCTACAGCAGGTGGGACTGGCGGGGGTGTCGCTGCAACAGGCGCCGGAGCGGCTCAGCGGCGGCCAGCAGCGGCGCCTGGCCCTGGCGGTGCAGCTGCTGCGCAACCCCAGGGTCCTGCTGCTGGATGAACCCACCGCCGGGCTCGACTGGACGGTGCGCGATGAGGTGCTGCAGCTGCTGGCGGAGCTGGCGCGGGAGCGGGCCCTGCTGGTGGTGACCCACGAACCGGACCTGTTCGCCGGGCTGGCGCACCGGGGCTGGCAGCTCACGGGCGGTCATCTGGAACCGCTGGCGCCCGCGCCGCTCCTTACGATGCCGGCAGAAGCTCAGGCGTGATGGCGGATCAGCTGCTGCGGGCCACCGCTGCCGGAGGCGGCATCCGGATGGTGGCTGTCACGACCACCCTCACCAGCCGCTATGCGCGCCAGCGCCACCAGCTCTCCTTTCTCACCACCGCGCTGCTGGGCAGGGCGATGACCGCCGGGCTGCTGCTGGCCAGCTCGATGAAGGTGCGCCACGGCAGGGTGAATCTGCGGATCGCCTCCGATGGCCCCCTGCGGGGACTGATGGTGGATGCCGGAAGGGACGGCAATGTGCGGGGCTACGTGGGCAACCCGGGCCTGGAGCTGGATCTGGTGACCGAACCGGAGGGGCTGCACCACTTCGACTTCCATCGCGCCACCGGCACCGGCTATCTCCACGTGGTGCGCGACCTGGGGGAAGGGGAGCCGTTCAGCAGCACGGTGGAACTGGAGAGCGGCGCCATCGGCGATGACGTGGCCTCCTACCTGCTCCATTCCGAACAGACGCCCTCGGCCGTGTTCGTGGGCGAGCAGATCGACAGCAGCGGCGTGCGCTGCAGCGGCGGCGTGCTGGTGCAGGTGCTGCCGAAGGCAGCCCGGGAACCGGCCCTGGTGGCGCTGCTGGAGGAACGCTGCCGCGAGATCACGGGATTCAGCGGCAGGCTGGCGGCCAACGCCAACCATCTCCAGGGCCTGCTGGAGGACATCTTCCCCGACCTCGACCCCCAGACGCTGGGGGATGCCGAAGCGATCACGCCGGTGCAGTTCCACGGCCCCTGCAGCCGGCGCCGCAGCGTCAGCGCCCTCAAGCTGCTGGGCCGCGACGAGCTCAGCAGCATCCTGCGGGAAGACGGCCACGCCGAACTCACCTGCCATTTCTGCAATGAGGTGTACCGGGTGGAGGACCCGGAACTGCGCGGCCTGATCAGCGAACTGGAGGCGGTGTGACGACCATGGTCCACACCATCTCCTGCTCGATCGGCCTCGACGACCAGCTGGTGGAAGAGGTGGCCGGCTGCCTCGG
Organism: Cyanobacteriota bacterium; assembly: GCA_046342815.1. Taxonomy (GTDB): domain Bacteria; phylum Cyanobacteriota; class Cyanobacteriia; order PCC-6307; family Cyanobiaceae; genus Cyanobium. Next base: position 1,762 of record JBKDOV010000058.1, on the reverse strand, counting down.
AGAACTGCGCCGGGCAGCGCTGCCGGGCAGCGATGCCGGCCGCCGCGCCCTGCGGCTTCCCTCCGAACCGAGACTGGTGGAGATCGTGGAGGGGCTGCGCCGGGCCCTCTATCCGCACCGGCTCGACCTGACGGGCTCCGGCCGGCTGGACCCCAGCGAGGCCGAAACCGACCGGGCGGTGCAGGCCTGCCTCAAACGCAGCCTCGAGCAGCTGGTGGAGGAGGTGGAGGTGGAGCTGCGCGCCCGGCAGCAGGCCTGGGAAGCCAGCCGGTTGGTGGCCGCCTTCGCCCGCCAGCTGGCAACGATCCGGCAGCTGCTCGATTCCGACATCGAGGCGGCGTACCACGGCGATCCCGCCGCCGACAGCTACGACGAGGTGATCGCCTGCTATCCCGGGGTGAAGGCGATCACCTATCACCGCCTGGCCCATGCCTTGCATGGGCTGGGCTTGCCGGTGGTGGCGCGCATCATCGCCGAGGCCTCCCATACCGCCACGGGCATCGACATTCACCCAGGAGCCCGGATCGGCGAGCGCTTTTTCATCGACCACGGCACCGGCGTGGTGATCGGCGGCACGGCCATCCTCGGCAAGGGGGTGAGGCTGTACCAGCAGGTGACCCTGGGGGCCAAGTCGTTTCCGGTGGACGAAGCCGGCCGGCTGGTGAAGGGCCGCCCTCGCCACCCGATCGTGGAGGACGACGTGGTGATCTACGCCGGCGCCACGATTCTGGGGCGGGTGACGATCGGGGCCGGGTCGACGATCGGCGGCAATGTCTGGCTCACCACCGACGTACCCCCCGGAACCACGATCACCCAGGCCCGCGCTCGCATGGAGGTGTACGGCGACAGCGGATCCGGTATCTGAGGCCTGGAAAGCAACACGAACAAGGCGCGAAATATCAGTGGAAAATCTTGATAGTCAAAAACCCCCGACACCAAGGGCACCTTCGCCGGCTCCTTCCTCTGGGACACCACTGCCAACGGCGGCAGTGGGGCCTGGATGGAATGGCAGCTGGATATGTATCCGGCTTCCGGATCACCGCTGCTCTATTCGTTCAAGAACACGGCAACGGGTGCAGGTTGCTTCAGCTCCCCGCTGCAGTCCGGAACGAATGCCAGCGGCTCCTACGCCTCCAGCGCCCCGGCAGGTTCCGCCTGCGGCAATCCCAGTGAGCTGGCCGTCTTCCAGAACGTGCCCTACAGCTACAACGCCGGCGGCCCCAAAGACGGCGACTGGAGCTTCTTCCGCCTGCTGTTCACAGGCAATCCGGCCTCTGATGGGTTGCGCGGCAGGCTTCGCCTGGAGCCGTCGCCTGCGTCATCGCCTGCGCAACGGCCGTGCGTGAGCGAACGCTCCTGGAGCCCGGCGAACTGCTTGGGTTCGCCGGGCTCTGCCTGTTGAGCCTGTTTGTGGTGAGCGTGGTTGGATCGATTCTTCCGATCCGCGTGATGGAATCGCCCTGGCAGCTGGCAGCTGGCAGCGGTGAGCAGCCTGGTGGGGTATGCCAGCTATGCCCTGCTGGGCTGCTGCCTGATCGATGGGGCCAGCCTGCTCGATCCGGGCCATGAGCAAGGCAAGGCCTGGCCTGGTTGGAGTGGATCCGCCGCGCCTCGATGCCGATCAGCCTGGGCTACCTCGCCCTGGTGGCGGTACTGATCCAGGCGATGGTGATGGCCGGCATCGCCGGCGAGAAGCCCCTGCGCAAGGAGATCCAGCAGCTGCGCAACGTGCGGGAGGACGTGCTCGCCAGTCAGGACACCG
>JBKDOV010000057.1:0-16344 GCA_046342815.1 Cyanobacteriota bacterium | reverse complement strand
GGGCCAGGGCGGCGAAATCCCCCGCCTCCTGCACCGACGCGGAGCAGAGGATGGCACAACCACTACCGCGGGTCGCCATCACATCGCTGTGGTCGCCGAAGATCGAGAGCCCCTGGGCGGCGAGCGCCCGCGCCGCCACGTGCAGCACCGCCGGCGTCAGCTCCCCTGCCAGCTTGTAGAGGTTGGGGATCATCAGCAGCAATCCCTGGGAGGCCGTGAAGGTGGTGGTGAGCGCTCCGGCCTGGAGGGCGCCATGCACCGCTCCGGCGGCGCCGGCCTCGCTCTGCAGGGTCACCACGCTCGGAGGCGTGCCCCAGAGGTTGGGGCGCCCTTCGGAGCGCCACTGGTCGGCCCATTCCCCCATCGGGGTGGCGGGGGTGATCGGATAGAGGGCGATCACCTCGCTGAGGCGGTAGGCCACCCGGGCCACGGCTTCGTTGCCGTCGATCGTGATCGGCTTCAGCGGCGCAGTGCTTTCCATCGGCTCCAGCCTCAGCGCAGCGTGGCTCATTCCTTAGTGGTAGGCCTTTTCCTCCCCATCGGCAGGCCGTTCATCAACAGCCCGTTCATCAGCAGCCAGTTCATCGACGATCGAGAGGGCCAGGCCCACGTGCACCAGCACCTGATCCCCCACCTGCGCCTCAGGCAGGCAGGCCAGGCTCACCTGCTGACGCACGCCGCCGAAATCCACCTGGGCCACCCGCCAGAGCGGATCGTCGTCGGTTCGGGCCTCCGGCGGCAGTGGGCTGTGGTCCGTGATCGCCAGGATCCGGCCTTGCACGGCCAGGCACATGGGCAGGCTCCGCCGAAGCCGGATGGCTTGTTTGTCGTAGGTCCGTTGTAGGTCCGTTGGAGGTCAGCTGTCAGTCGGATTCGGCGTGAATCCGCCCCAGGGGGGTCGCAGGGCGAGTACCTGCCCCACCGCAAGGCCGCCATCGCCCGCCGGCACCGCCTCCGGCCAGAAAGGCTCCAACCCCCGCGCTCGCAGCTCCACCAGGCACAGCTCCAGCAGCATGCGGTTCTGAAAACAGCCGCCGCCGAGCACCACCCGCCGGCAGTCGCTCGCTGCGCCGGGTGTGGCGGCGGCAGCGGTAGCCAGGGCCTCGGCGATGCCGCGGGCCAGGCCCCGATGGAACCGGGCGGCGCAGACGGCAACCGCCTCCCCGGCCGCGATCTCCGTGAGCAGGCAGCGCAGCAGGGGCTCCCAGTCGAGCCGCCCCAGGGGCAGCCCCCCGGCAGCATCCGCAGCCGCCGAGCCGGGAATAAGGGGCAACGGATAGCCCCCCGCGAGTTCTCCTGAGAGCTGCCCTGCGAACTCCCCTGCCTGCTCCGCGGCTCCTTGCACCCGCAGCCCCCCCTCCCCCTCGTAGCTGAGCACCTGGGCCAGCCCGAGCAGCGAGGCCACCGCATCGAACAACCGTCCCAGGGAGGAGCCGTGGGGGCTGTTGCAGGATCCGGCCAGGGCCTGCAGCAGCAGGGCCCGATCCGCCGCGCTGAAGGCGGCCTCCATGGCGGCGGCGCCCGGATGGGCCAGCAGATCAGCGCTGTGCAGCATCCCGAGGGCGACGCGGCGGGGTTCACGACTGGCCCGTTCCCCTCCGGGCAGCGGGAAGGGGCGCAGGGCCGCCAGCCGCCGGCAGCAGCCGGCATCGATCCAGAGCAGCTCCGAGCCCCGTAGGACCTCGCCATCGCCCTCGCCGTAGCCGAGCCCATCGGCGCAGAAGGCCAGCAGCGGCGGCTGCAGGCCGTGCTCGGCCGCCACCGCCAGGGCATGGGCGTGGTGGTGGCCCACGGGGTGGCAAGGCAGCCCGCGGCTATGGGCCAGCTGGTGGCTGCGGTAGCCGGGATGGGCATCGCAGGCCACTGCCGCCAGGGGTTTGGGCCCGCCTCTCCCCTCCAGTTCGCCCAGGCCCTGCTCCAGGCGCTCCAGCAGGCGCCCGTCGTCGAGATCGCCCTGATGGGGGGCCAGCCAGAGGTGTTCGCCCCTGGCGAGGGCGGGGGCATTCTTGAGATCTCCCCCCAGGGCCAGCAGCGGCGGCCCCGGCGGCAGGGGCCGGGGAAGCGGCTGGGGGGCGAATCCACGGGCACGGCGCAGCAGGGCCGGCCGGCCTTCGATGATCTGCAGCACCGAATCGTCCAGGGCCCGGGCGATCGGGCGGTCGTGCACCAGGAAGGCATCGGCGATGTCGGCCAGCCGCTCCAGCGCCTCGGAGGGAGCCAGGCAGAGGGGTTCGCCGCTGCGGTTGCCGCTGGTGGCCACCAGCGGCCTGCCGCAGCGTTGCACCAGCAGCTGATGCAGCGGGGAGGCGGGCCGCATCACCCCCAGGCAAGGTCAGCCCGGCGCCACCTGCCCCCACGGATCGGACGCCGGCAAACGGCGCCGCAACAGCACGATCGGCGCCGCAGGCCCCTGCAGCGCCTCCCGTTCCGCCGCCGAGATCCGCAGCCACGGCAGCAGCCAGCTCTCTTCGCCCACCAGCAGCGCGAAGGGCCGGGCCGGGCGCCGCTTGCGCTGCCGCAGCCGCGCCACGGCGCCGTCGTTGTCCGTAGCTACCAGCAGCTGGAACCCTCCCACCCCCTGCAGGGCCAGGATCCGACCTGCCTCGAGCAGCCTCACCGCTGCCTCCAGCGGGTCGCCGTCCGGGGCCGCTGCCTTGCCTTCGGCCGTGAGCAGCTGCAGCCGCGGACCGCAGACGGCACAGCCGATCGTCTCGGCATGGAAGCGGCGGTCGGCCGGATCCTCGAATTCCGCCTGGCAGGTGGGGCAGAGCGGAAAGGCGGCCAGGGGGGTGTGGGCGCGGGCGTAGGGCTCGGCGGTGGCGATCGAGTACCGGGGGCCGCAGTGGCTGCAGCTGAGGACGGGATAGCCGTGGCGCCGGTCGGCCGGATCGGCCAGCTCCGCCAGGCAGGCGGCGCAGGGGGCCCGGTCGGCGCAGAGGGAAGGCGCCACCAGCCCCAGCCCCAGCGGCCGGGGGGCAGCGGCCACGAGCCGCACGCCCTGGGGGACAGGCCAGCGCGGCACCAGCCAGCGGGGCCGCAGTGGTTCAAGCCGCGCCGCCGCCGGCAGCTGCTGCGGCAACTGCGCCAGAAAGCTCTCGAGGGCAGGACGTTCCCCCTGCAGATCGATGGCGACGCCTGCCCTCACGTTGGCCACCGAGCCCGCCAGCCCCAGGGCCGTCGCCAGTCGCCCCAGCCGGGGCCGCAGCCCCACCCCCTGCACCACGCCGCCGCAGACCAGCCGCAGCCGCCCCTGCAGGGGCTCCGGCCGCGAACGGTTGCCCCGAGAACGGTTCCCCCTCGATCGGGTCACCGGCAGAGGTCGACCAGGCGCCCGATCCCCTCGCCGCTGCGGGCCGACACCTCCACCACCGCCGCCTGCGGCGCCACCCGGGCGATCGCGGCCAGGGCGGCGCTGCGATCAAAGCTCACGGCGTCGGCCAGGTCGATCTTGGTGATCACCACCACATCGGCGGATCGGAACATCGCCGGGTACTTGAGCGGTTTGTCCTCCCCCTCCGTCACCGAAAGCAGCACCAGGCGCAGCTCTTCTCCGAGGTCGTAGGCGGCGGGACAGACGAGGTTGCCCACGTTCTCAATCACCAGCCAGGCCAGATCCGCCAGGGCCACGCCTTCGGCCTCCAGCGCATCCACGCCGCGGGCCACCATCGAGGCCTCCAGGTGGCAGGCCTGGCCGCTGTGGAGCGGCAGCGCCACCAGTCCGGCGGCCTGCAGGCGGCGGGCGTCGAGGCTGGTGGCCAGATCCCCCACCAGCACCGCCATCGGACCGGGCAGGGCGGACGGCGGCGGCGCGGCCGCCAGGCATTCGAGCAGGGCCGTCTTGCCCGAGCCTGGCGAGGAGAGCAGGTTCAGCACCCGCACGCCGGCGTTGTGAAACCGCTGCCGGTTGGTCGCCGCCAGGCTGTCGTTGTGTTCGAGCAGCCTGTGGGCCACGGGCAGCTGACGGGTGGTGCCGCACATGGGCGTGTCTCCCGGTGGGGCCTGGATCGGGATGGCCCTCGGCTTCACCGTAGGCACGGATCCCTGCCCTGCAGGGGTCAGGCGGGGATGGGGTGGAAGCGCAGCGGCTGGCGGGGCTCCAGGCTGAGGCTCCAGAGGCCATCGCCCAGTTCCTGCAGTCCCTTGAGCAGGGCAGCGGTATCGCCGTCGGCGATCCAACGGGCCTTGAGGGCCGGCAGCTGCTCCTGCAGGGCTTCGATCGGCACGGTCACCAAGAGCAGGCTGTGGTCCGCTGCCGCGCGCCGCAGCGCACTCTCCTCGCTGCGCTGCCACACCCGCACCAGCAGCTCCAGGGCCTGCTGGTGACCCTCTTCGCCGGGGTCGGCCCCTGCCGCCAGCGGTTCCCGCAACGATTTCCCCTGCAACGGCAGGGCCCGCGTGCCGTCCTGCTCCACCAGGGCCAGGGCGATCAGATAGGGCATGTCGGCCATGGTCTGCGGGCATGGGATCTGCCCCACAGTGCTCCCCCGGCTGCCGGCCAGCTCGAGCGAGGCAAGTTCCAGCTAGTCCAGGTCGAGCGAGGCCAGCTCCAGTTCCCGGCCGCTGCGCAGTTCCCGGCTGATCGTGCCGCAGTCGGGGCAGTCGGCCAGACCATCGGGGCAAGGAAAAAGCCGCTCACAGACGGCGCAGAAGGCCGTGGCCGGCACCTGCTCGATCGCCAGCACCGCTCCTTCGGCGATCGTGGCGGCCATCACCACCGGAAAGGCGAAGCGCAGGGCGTCGGCATCAACCCCCGCCAGCTCCCCCACCCGCAGGCATACCCGGCTGATCCGGCCGGCCCCTTCGGCCGCCGCCGCCGCCAGAGCCTGACGGCGCACCTCCTCCATCAGGCTGAGTTCGTGCATGGGGCTCCCTGGGGCGATGTCCTGGGAGAAGCGCAACGGCAGTTTGCCTCTGCAACGGAAATGGCCGCCTGGATCTCGGCTGCGATGGTGCGCAGCAGCGGCTCGTCGACGACGTAGGTATAGCTGGAAGGGCGGGAGACGTCGCTCATGGACTCAGTCTGACCCATTCCGGCGGCGATAGAGAACCTGCCCCACCTGCTCAATGTGCGCCAGCAGCGGCGGATGGCTCAGATCGGCCTGGCGCGACAGATCGATCATCCAGGGCAGCAGCGCGCGATCCGTAGACAATCGCCTGCTCTACCTCGGGATGGGCCGCCAGCACCTGTTGGATGGCCTGGATTGCTTTTTTGGGCAGGCCAAAGCGCTCGGGTGCCTGCGGCACGGAGGTGGTCGTCATTGCGAGGCTGCGGTCAGGACCGTGAATTGCTGGCTCAGGGCAGAGAAGGCCGGGTAGAAGCGATGGATCACATCGCGGGCGATCGCCTGAGCCTGTTCAAGTCGCGTGATCCCACCGCTCCCGCAATTCCCTGGTGGGTGAGATAGTCCTTGAGCAGATTCCAGGCGAGTTCATGGGTGAACTCAAGCGCTCCCGCGACTGGGCCAGTCTCACGCCACGTTCCAGCACCAGCAGGGCCCGCTGAAAGTTGTCGAAGCGCTGCCGTCAGCGGATGTCGTTGCCTGTCGTCGCGTCAGGTTAGGCGGGTGACTTGGTCCCCCTTCCAGACCTCACAGGGCCGGGTGGAGGCACCACTGCCGTAGCAGTTGTTCCGCCTGGGGCAGCCAGCGCCGCAGCTGCGGCGACAGTCCTTCGCCATGGTCGAACCGCGCCGCTGGCAGCAGCAGCTCCCAGGCATCGCCGGTGTCCGCTTCAGGCCAGAGCAGCCGCGCCAGGGCCAGCAGCTGGGCCGGCTCCCAGCCATGGCTGCAGGTTTCGCCACCGGTCGCTGCCGCCAGGGGGCGCAGGCAGGGCCCGGCGGCTGCGGCGCCCGCCGGCGCCAGCCAGGCAGCCACGAACAGCACCCTTCGGAACCCCACCAGCTCCGCCGCCAGCTCCGGTGTCAGCTGCTGCACCAGTCGCACCGCCGGCGCCGGCCGCAGCCGCTCGGCTCGCCGGGCCAGCCACCAGCCCACGCCATCGTCGCCGCGCAGGGGATTGCCGATGCCCACCACCAATCCGCTCATCGCCGCCGCTCCGCCAGCAGCGCCCCATCGGCGGCCCGCAGCTCGACCTGCAGCGGCATCGAGCCGGCGGCGTGGGTGCTGCAGCTCAGGCAGGGATCAAAGCAGCGGATGCCCGCCTCCAGCCGGTTGAGCAGCGCTTCGGGGAGCTGCGGCGGCACCGGATCGGGCAGGAATTCACGGGCGATCTGGGCCCCCGGGCGGTTCATCGCCAGGTGGTTCTGACCGGTGGCGATGATCAGGTTCACGGCAGTGAGCAGGCCGTTGTCGTCCACCTTGGAGTGGTGAAACAGGGTGCCGCGCGGCGCCTCGCCCACCCCCACCGCTTCGTTGGCGTTGAGGCTGGCGTGGGCCCGCACCCGGCCGCCCAGCAGGCTGGGATCGGTGGCATGCCGCTCGATCTGCTCCAGGCAGGCCACGATCTCCACCAGCCGGGCGTGGTGGTAGGCAAACGAGGAGAGCACCGCCGGCCCGCCGCCCCGCTGGCGGAATTCGGCCAGTTCGGCATCGGCCCAGGGGGTGCCGATCCGATCGCAGACATTCAGCCGGGCGAGGGGTCCCACCCGGTACATGCCTTCGGGATGGCCCAGGGGCCGGTAATAGGGAAATTTCAGGTAGGTCCAGGGCTCCACCGCCTCCGCCAGAAAGGAGGCGTAGTCGTCTTCCCGCAGGCCGTCGGCCACGATCGATCCATCCGCAGCGCGCAGCCGCAGCAGGCCATCGCTCGGTTCCCAGCGACCTTCCGGCCCCACCAGGCTCAGAAACAGGCTCGGGAAGAGGCCGAAGCTCTGCTGTTCCCGCTGCAGCGGGCCGTCCAGCAGGCCCTTGAACCGCTCCAGTGCCATCGCCACGGTGGCGCGGGCCTCCGGTAACCGCTCCAGGATCCAGTCGCGCGTTTCGGGCTTCATCGGGCTGCGCACTCCGCCCGGCACCGCCCAGGCCGCGTGGATGCGACGACCCGCCAGCTGCTCGATCAGCTGCTGGCCGAACTGGCGCAAACGGATGCCGGCGCGGGCCAGCTCCGGCTCGGCCGCCATCAGCCCGAACACGTTGCGCCGGGCCGGATCGCTCTCCCAGCCCAGCAGAAAATCGGGGCTGCTCAGATGGAAGAAGGAGAGCGCGTGGCTCTGGGTGATCTGGGCCAGGTTGAGCAGGCGGCGCAGGGCCACCGCCGCCGGCGGCACCTGCACCGCCAGCAGCTTGTCGCCCGTTCGGGCGGCGGCCAGCAGGTGGCTCACCGGGCAGATGCCGCAGATCCGCGCCGTGATCCCGGCCATTTCGGTGAACGGGTGCCCCTCGCAGAAGCGCTCGAAGCCCCGGTACTCCACCACGTGGAAACGGGCCGCCACCAGGTGGTCGTCCGGATCGAGCTGGAGGGTGATCCGGGCGTGCCCTTCGATGCGGGTCACCGGATCGATCGTGATCGTGCGGGTCATGGCGGCAAGGGCGTGGTCATCAGCCGAAGCGCAGCAGGTCGGGGCCCTCCAGCCGGGGCCGCTCGCCCCGAAGCAGCGCCTCCAGGCAGGTGCGGATGCGGTGGGGGGAGGGAGGGCAGCCGGGCAGGTAGAGATCCACCGCGATCACCTCGTGCAGCGGCAGCACCTTCGGCAGCAGCTCGGGCACGATGCCGGGCGCCAGCGGCAGGCGACCGCTGGCATCGGCCAGCTGGTGGTAGCCCCGTTCCAGGGCTGCCTCCGCTCCGCCGGCGAGGTTGCGCAGGGCCGGCACGTTGCCGCTGATGGCGCAATCGCCGAAGGAGATCACGAAGCCGCTGCGCTGCCGCAGCCGGTGGGCCAGAGCCAGGTTGTCGCTGTTGGCCACCGCCCCTTCCACCAGGCAGAGGTCCACCCCCTCCGGATAGTCCTTGCAGTCGCTGGCGATCGGCGAGTAGACGATCTCCACCTGTTCGGCGAGTTCGAACAGGTATTCATCGAGGTCGAGGAACGACATGTGACAGCCGGAGCAGCCGGCCAGCCACACCGTGGCGAGACGCAGCCGACTCATGGCCGTTCCCCGTGGCGGTGTCTCTCGGAGGTGGTGTCTTCCCGGTGAAACAGTGCTCCGGTGGGGCAGACATCCACACACTTGCCGCAGGAGGTGCAGGCCTCCACCTCACCCCAGGGTTCGTCCATCCCGGCGATGATCCGGCAGTGGCTGCCGCGCTCGGCCATGTCCCAGACGTGGGCCCCCTCGATCTCGTCGCAGACCCGCACGCAGCGGCTGCAGAGGATGCAGCGGTTGTGGTCGAGCAGGAACAGCGGATGGGAGGCATCCACCGCCCGTGAAGGGCACTGGTAGGGGAAGCGGGAATGGTCCATGCCCACCGCCACGGCCATGTTCTGCAGTTCACAGTTGCCGTTGGCCACGCAGAAGGCGCAGACGTGGTTGCCTTCCGCGAAGAACAGCTCCACCGCCATGCGCCGGAACTCGCGCAGCTGGGGGGTGTCGGTCCGCACCACCATCCCCTCCACCACTTCGGTGGTGCAGGCCGGCAGCAACCGCCTGCCGCCTTCGATCTCCACCAGGCAGAGCCGGCAGGCCCCCACCGGCGTGAGGCCATCGAGGTGGCAGAGCACCGGCAGTTCCACCCCGGCGGCGCGGCTGGCGCTCAGCAGGCTGGAGCCGGCCGCCACCGCCACCGGCTGGTCGTTGATCCGCAGCGTGAGCACGCTCATCGGCAGGCTTCCTCGTATTCGTGGCGGAACCAGCGCAGGGTGCTGAGCACCGGATGGGGCGCGGCCTGGCCGAGGCCGCAGAGGCTGGTGGCCTCCACCATCCGGCAGAGCGATTCCAGTCGCTCGAGATCGGCGCTGCAGGCCCGACGCTGCACGAACCGATCCAGCAGCTGCTCCAGCTGCACGGTGCCGGCCCGGCAGGGCACGCATTTGCCGCAGCTTTCATTCACGCTGAAGCGCATGAAATGGCGGGCCAGTTCCGGCATCGAAGTGGCCTCGTCGATCACCACCATGCCGCCGGAGCCCATCATCGAGCCGAGGGCCACCAGGCTCTCGTAATCCACGGGGGTATCGAGCTGCTCGGCGGGAATGCAGCCGCCGGAGGGGCCGCCGGTCTGCACCGCCTTCACCGGCCCGCCGTCGGGGGTGCCGCCCCCGATCGTCTCCACCACGGTGCGCAGGGAGATGCCCATCGGCACCTCCACCAGACCGGTGTGCCGCACGGCGCCGGAGAGGGCGAACACCTTGGTGCCGCGGCTGCCTTCGGTGCCGAGGGAGGCGTACCAGTCGGCTCCGCGCCGCACGATCGCCGGCAGGGCGGCCAACGTCTCCACGTTGTTGATCAGGGTGGGGGCATGCCAGAGCCCGTGCTGGGCCGGAAACGGCGGCCGCGGGCGGGGGGTGCCCCGACCCCCCTGGATCGACTGCAGCAGCGCCGTTTCCTCCCCGCAGACATAGGCGCCGGCGCCGACGCGCACTTCGATCGTGAGCGAAGCGCGACTGCCGAGCATGCCGGTGCCGAGCACCCCGCGCTCCTGGGCCTGCTTGAGGGCGAGCCGCAGCCGCTCGATCGCCAGCGGATATTCGGCCCGCACGTAGACATAGCCGTGTTCGGCACCCACCGCATGGGCAGCGATCGCCATGCCCTCCAGCAGCCGATGGGGATCGCCCTCCAGCACGCTGCGGTCCATGAACGCGCCGGGATCGCCTTCGTCGGCATTGCACACCACATACCGCGGCCCGGGCGGCTGCAGGGCCACGGTGTCCCATTTGAGGGCGGTGGGATAGCCGGCGCCGCCGCGTCCCCGCAGGCCGCTGCAGCGCACCAGATCGCGCACCTGCTCGGGGCTGCGCGCCTCCAGGCAGAGCCGCAGCTGTTCGTAGGTGCCGTGGGCCAGGGCATCGTCGATCGATTCGGGATCCACGAGCCCGCAGCCCTCCAGCACCACCGGCTGCTGCAGGCGGAAGAAGGGATGCTCCAGGTCGAGGCGGTGGGCCACCAGGGGGCCTGGATCCTGGCCGGCGCCGATGGCGGCGGCCACCAGCAGCGGCGCCTGCAGGAGCGTGAGCTCGCCATGCAGCGCCGGCCCGCCTGGGCCACCGTCGCTGGCCACCAGCGGACCCCGGCCGCACAGCCGCAGGCACCCCACCGACCGGATCTCCAGCTGCTCCACCGACAGGCCGGCGGCGCTGCGGGCCGCCTCGAGCGCGTGGCGCAGCGGTTCGCTTCCGGCGAAGCGGCAGGAGCTGGCTCCACAGCAGCGCAGCCGCGGGGTCATGGGGCAGGGAGGGGGCAAGGGACGGGCTGGTGGGGAAGGCCCAGCTCGACCAGGCGTTGCCCCAGGGCATCGGGCTGCTGCACCGGCAGGTGGGGGGCGAGCTTCCCATCCACCACCAGCACGGGCGCCTGGCCGCAGGCCCCCACACAGGTCACCGCCTCCAGGGCCCAGGTCGCGTCGCCGTGGGGGGCTTCCAACCCCACCCCCAGCCACTGCTCCAGCGCCCCGGCCAGGCGGCCGCCGCCGCGCACGAAGCAGGCGGTGCCGAGGCAGACGGCACAGCGATGGGGGGTGGGGGGCTCCAGCCGGAACAGGTGGTAAAAACTCGCCACCCCGTACACCCGGCTGAAGGGCAGCTGCAGTTCAAGGGCCACCTGCCGCAGCAGCGGCCTGGAGAGATGGCCATGGCTCTGCTGCAGCAGATGCAGCACTTCGATCAGGGCATCGGACCGCCCGCCCCAGAGGCGCCCCACCTCGGCCGCCGAGCTCCCCATGGCATCCCCCAGGGCATCGTTTCCAGGTCCGTCCTAGTCACATCCGGTCGGTTTCGACCACAGCCACCTGGGGCGGCGGTGGCGGCGGCAGAGACACCCGGTTGCGACCCTCGGATTTGGCCCGGTAGAGCGCCCGATCTGCGGCGGCCAGCAGCTCTTCGGAGCGTTGGCGATAGGCAGGGATGGTGGTGGCCACCCCGCGGCTGAGGCTCACCAGGCCGAGGGGGCTGCCGGGGTGGGGCAGCTCGAGCTGGAGCATGGCCTCCCGCAGCTGCTCCGCCAGCTGCACGGCCGCGTCGGCATCGGCTCCCGCCAGCACGATCAGGAATTCCTCGCCGCCGTAGCGGCAGAGGAGGTCGCCGGGGCGGCGGCCGATGGACTCCAGCACCTTGGCCACCTGCTGCAGGCAGCGGTCCCCTTCGAGATGGCCGAGCAGATCGTTGTACGACTTGAAATGGTCCACATCGGCCATCACCAGCGCCAGGGAGACGCGATGACGTTGGTGATGGCTCCAGAGGCGTGGCATTTCCCCATCCAGCAGGCGCCGATTCCCAAGGCCGGTGAGGGGATCCTGCAGGCTGAGCTGCTCGAGCCGGGCGTTGGCCTGGCGGAGGTCGCTGGTGCGTTGATCCACCAGGGTTTCGAGGGCGCGGTTGCGGGTTTCCAGGGCCCGCTGGCGCAGGCGGCGCAGCCGCGCATCGCGCTCCAGAAAGGAAGCGGCCAACGACAGCAGCAGCGCCACGAACATCAGCCCGGCGATCTGCAACCAGCGCAGCTCCTCCTGCAGGGTGCGGCGCAGGGCACCGCCATCGAGGCGGAACAGGGCCAGGCTGCGGAGGGTGGGGATCGGCGCCATGATCACGAAATCGGCGCCGTCGCTTTGCACGCTGGTTTCGCCCCGGCGGTGGCGCGGATCGGCCAGCCAGGGTCGGTAGCGCTCCGGCAGTGATGCCCCGATGGGCGAAACGCCATCGGGGCGGGCCAGCACCTGGCCGTTGTCATCCACCACGAACAGAGGCATCGAGAAGGAGGAGGCCAGGCCATTGCTTCGGGCCAGCAGCCGGCGGAACAGCTGGGAGAGCTCGATGTCATGGCCCACCGAGCCGGCCCATGCCCCGTCCCGCTGGAAGGGCGCCACCACGCTGATCAGCCACTGGCGGGCGGCGGGGTCGTAGCTGGGAGGAGTCCAGCGCGGCCGGCGGCTGGGGTTGCTGGCGGGGGAGGTGAGCTGTACCCAGGGGGTCTGTCGATAGTCGAGATCCGCGCTGGTGTGGCGCAGGAATTCAGGGTTGTCAGGCCAGAAGATCACCTCTCCGTTGGTGAGTGGCAGCACCGAGCTGTCCACCAGCAACTCATCCTTGGCCCCGAGTCCGAACAGGGTGGTGATCCGCTGGGCCCGCACGAAGAACCGCCGGGTCTCCGGGGTGAGTTGCACTCCGGGGGGAATCCAGACTCCCGCCTCCTTTCCGGGCTGGAAGCGGCCGGTGGGGCTGCGCCAGGTGGCATCCCGATCCAGGCTCACAATCGCCGAGAGATCCTGGGGCTGGCCCTCCAGATCCTCGCTGCGATAGGAGATCAGGCTGGCCAGGTTGTCCACGCTGGCTTCCGCCTGCCGCAGCGTGGTTTCGAAGTGCTCCATATCCTGCTGGGTGCGGGCGAGCTGGGCCATCAGCACCTTCTGCACCAGCCGGGAGGCGAGTCGTTCCTGAAGAAACAGAACAGAACCATGCCCGTGAGCAGGATGCCCACCAGGCTCGCCAGCGTCGCGGGGGAAAGTCGCCACCAGGGACGCAGCACCGATGGCAGGGATCGGCGCGAAATCGAACCACTCCAGAGACATGCATCATGCTGGAGGCGCCGATCGTCTGGGACGAAAAGTGTCATCTTTTTTCCCGTACTCCCCCACCCACGCCCCTGCTACCAGCACCGCCCTTTCGCCCCCGAGATCGCCCTCGTGGTCGCCCTCGCCGTCTCCGTCGCCCTTACCGTCAGCAGCGGGTGGTCTGAAGATCGGTGAGGTGGCGGAGCGGTCGGGCCTGCCGGTGAAGACGATCCGTTACTACAGCGATGAGGGCCTGATCCGGCCGATCGGCCGCTCGGAGGGGCGCTACCGGCTGTTCTCGCCCTCCGTGTTCGAGGAGCTGGCTTTGATCCGCAGCCTCAAGGCGATGGAGATTCCTCTGGCCGAAGTGGGCCAGATCCTGGAGGTGCGGCGTACCGGTACCTGCAGCTGCTCCGCCCTGAAGGGAACGATTCACTCCAAGCGGGAGGAGATCCAACGCCGCATCCAGGAGCTGGAGGGGCTGCAGCGGGAACTCTCCCAACTGCTCGATGCCTGGCAGGAGTGCGGCAGGGCCCAGCCCTGAGCTCCTGGGTTGGTTGGTTCAGCGAGGCCGGATTCAGCGCCAGCGGATCAGCGCCGACCCAGCAATTCCTCCCAGGTCAACGGCGCCGAGCCTGAGGGGCGCGGTGCCAGGGAGCAGCTGGGAAAGCGCATCGACCTGCGGGAGCCAGCGCCGCTGTTGCCCGGCAGCTGGGTCTGGGTGGAGGGGGACTGGGCGCAGCTGGAACGCTGGAAATGGGATGGGAGGGACATGGAAAAACCTTCAATCGGGATATGAATCGCGCACCGGACAACTGCCGCTTTCCCGCAGGAAATCACACATCAGCAGGGGTGAAAGACGTTTCGGACCGTCATCGACCTGGGATCTCTCCCCAGGAAGCACAGGGAGCGGATCGGTGCTTGCCACCGGCATGGGGAGCATTCCGCTCCCGAAGCTTCTACCGGATGCAGGAAGTGTACAGCCGATCCTCTCAGCGCTCCAGCTTTTGCTTCCGGGCAGGCACCCTCTCCTGCCAGCCAGGCGCCTTCTCCTTCAAGCCAGGCAGGGGTAACGCGGCGGGCTGCGTGGTGCCCATGGAGGACTCCAGCAGAAAGGCTGCGTAATTGCTGAGGGAGCGGCCCTGGCGGTCGCTCTCGGCGACCAGGCGTTCATAAAGGGCGTAGGGAATGGTGACCGTGAGGCGCCGGGGTGAGCGGGAGATGGAGGGTTTGCGGGAGGGGATGTCCATGCACGGAAGCAGCACTGGGAACTTTGTTGCGTTCCAAATATTGTCCCATGTATCCAGCTGAAACGAGGTAGTAGTGCGGCAAATGTGCGGCAAATAAATTGCTTTGGTGAGTAGGCTTATTGTAGTTATTTAGACGCTTTTGCCCCCCCCCCCTCTCTCTCTCTCTTCTCTCTCTCTCTCTGGGCTTTCCTTGCGTTCTGGGTCTGGTTCCGTGGGGCCGGGCGCATGGAGCTGGCTGTCCAGAATGGTGGTGATCACTTCCCCCAGGGAGAGCCCGGAGCGTGCGGAGATCGCCTGGAGTTTCTCTAGTGATTCCTGGGAGAGTAAAAGTTCAATCTGTCGGGGGTAGGCCTCCCGGCTGAGTTGAAAACGGTTCAAAATTTTGGGCATTGGCTAGTTCAAGGACAATCACATGCCTGCGGCGCTTTTGCAAGCTGCGCCAGTGATTGCAGGTGGTCTCGGGTATGTACCAATACGGATGCCGAAGCCGCGCTCTGGGGCAGCACCAGCACGGGCGGCAGCCCCGGGGCCAGGGGGAGATCACCCAGGGCCACCAGCTGCAGATCGGAGCTGTCGAAGGCCGGGGCCGCCCTCAGCTCCAGGCCGTAGATCACCGCGCCGTCCAGCACCCCCTGGCGCACCAGCTCGAACCAGGTTTCGATCGGCCGGAATCGCGCCGGGGCCGGCAGCAGCCATTCCAGCCCGGCCAGCAGCGGATGGTGGCGCGGGTCGGTGCCGATCCGCGCCACCCCGCCTTCCAGGCGATGGTCTCGATAGCTGAGCCGCAGCAGGCGAATCGTGCGGGAGCTGCCGAATTGGCAATGCTGGCGGCGGTCCGTCTGCAGCTGGAAGTCTCTGGCCAGGGCGCGGTAGCGGCGGCTCACGGTGGGCTGGCTCAGGTGGAGCAGGGTGCTGGCCTGCACCGTGGTGCCGCTGAGCTCGAGCAGGTCGAGCAGGTGGATGTCCTGGAGCAGGGCCGGCACCTGGTAGTGCTCGGCGGGTCGGGGCACCGCCTGCTTCGTCGGGACCATGGCAGACCTGGGGGCAACACTCCAGGCAGCCTCCGCAGGGAGGGTCCAAAGCCCAGGTTTTTACCTGCGAAACAGCAAGCCAGGGGGTGCTAATGCTTGTGCCTACTCGGTTTTGGTGTTGCTTTTTCGCAGGGAGCTGGAATTGTTGTGGGTAGCCGACTGCCATGGCGGCAGCGCCAGCGCTTTGCGCTTGACGGTGGCACCGGAGAGTGCCGGCTGCTTCGGCTTCGGCTGCCTCCGGGCTCGGCTGGCCAGCTGGGCCTCCACCTGCTGGTTCACCACCTCCCGGTAGGAGAGGAAGTGCTCCTCCAGCATCAGCAGCCAGAGGTAGTCGACCAGCCGGCTGGGATGGCGCCACGCCATGGCGCCCAGCTGCCGCCAGAACAGCCAGCGGCTTTCGCGGCGCACCCCCTGGCGCCACAGCAGGATCAGCAGGCCGCGCACCAGGCCCGGATCCGGCATCTGCAGCCGGCCCCTTCCCCGCTCGTGGCGCCGGTGCTGGTCCGCGCCGGCGAGGCTGCGGCAGGTGCGATACGCCCGCTCGAGATAGGCGCGCGGTTCGTACAGCTGGCGGAAGGCCTCCACGAATTCGGCGGCGATCTGGTCGATCGGGCGGGAAGGCAGGAAATTGAACAGGTGGGTCTGCACCCCCTCGTCGAAGCGGCCATCGCTTTCCAGCAGGCGGTTCTCGTTCCGCAGCCGGTGCCACAGCGCCGTGTTGGGAAGGGCCTGCAGCACCCCCACCATGGCCAGGGGGATGCCGGTGCGGCTCACGAATTCCACGATCCTCTGGCCCGCTCCCGGTTTCTCCCCGTCGAACCCCAGGATGAAGCCGGCCATCACCTGCAGTCCCCGGCCGGTGATCGTTGCCACCGCTTCCTCCAGGGGGCTGCGGGTGTTCTGCAGCTTTCCGGCTCCGCGCAGGCTGGCCGTATCCGGTGTTTCGATGCCCAGAAACACGCGCTGGAAGCCGCAGTCCACCATCTGGTCGATCAGGTCCGGATCGGCGGCGAGATCCACCGAAGCCTCGGTGGTGAACGAAAATGGAAAACCGTGCTGCCGCTGCCACTCCCTCAGCTTTGGCAGCAGCAGCTGCACATTGCGTTTGTTGCCGATGAAGTTGTCGTCCACCAGGAAGATCGAGCCCCGCCAGCGCAGGGCTCGCAGGGCATCGAGTTCCGCCAGCAGCTGGTCGGGAGACTTGGTGCGGGGCTTGCGCCCGTAGAGCACGATGATGTCGCAGAACTCACATTGAAAGGGGCAGCCTCGCGAGAACTGCACCGCCATCATGTCGTAGGCCTTTCGCTCCAGCAGATCGAAGCGGGGTATGGGCGAAAGCGATATATCCGGTTTTTCTCCTTCCGCTGAGAAGCGCCCTCTTTTTGCGCCTTTCTCGATCGCCTCAATCCAGCGGGGAATCGTGATTTCCCCCTCATCCAGGATCAGAAAGTTCGCCAGGGCCAGCTCCGGGG
>JBKDOV010000056.1:0-34273 GCA_046342815.1 Cyanobacteriota bacterium | reverse complement strand
ATGTAAGGCCGCATAGCTCCCTGGGAGGCAAAACTCCCGATGAGGTCTACACTGAGACCGAACCCTGTTCCTCCCGCCCGGGGTTAACGATGTCAGGGGCCGGAACTGTCCAATAAAAGGCACCCACCTCAGTCCGCTACGAAAAACGATTTTGCCCTGGCAACTTCGCAAGGTGGTTGGTAAGCAATTGCTCCTGCTTGTAAATAATTTGCCTGATAAGCAACTGCCCTTGAAGTGGTAATCACCCCTTGGCAGGAGTCAATAAGGTTCGTTTTCAAATCTAATCTTGTTGCCGAGCTGACTATTCTCTCTTGAAAGCCACCACTGAAGTTCAGGGAGCCGTTTCGGTTGACTGATGGACCGCAGCGAGCAAAGTCTGATCCTTTGTTGTAGTAATGAACTGAAATGATGCTTGTAGGATCTCCTGCAGTGCCTGTGGGCAGAGGTATGTCTAGGGTGAAAAGTGATGAGCTTGGTATGCCAGCACCAGAACATTGGCTTATCGCTACATTTTGCCTGATTCTTGCCGCTTCACCGGCTTCAACTTGCAAGAAATAGTTCAGACGATTGGCGTCATCGCGAACCCTTTGGCTGCGTTCCGAGGCTGCTGTGGAACGGATATGGGAGGTGATCACGAAAGCTGTGGCTCCAAGAACCAGTAGACCAATCCCAAGGCTGATCAAAAGCTCAACCAAGGTGAATCCTCTTGGCAAAAGCCTGTCTTTGGGGCTTGAAAGTGATGGCATTGTACGGTTCGGAGAGGAGCTAGAAGCGGGAATAATCAGAGCAGGTGCTGCTTGAAAGAGCTCCTGTAGCGTTGTCATTACGCCCGATTCTGATCAAGCCAAGATTTTCGCTGACTTGAACGCACCTCAAAAAAGTATGGCCATCAATTCTTAGTCTTAATTCGATCGGTGCCGTGTTCATTGCTGTGCCTCTCGGAGTGAAAATAATCTGAGTTCCATTCGAGCTGGCGCTGCTGTACGTTGCATTCCCAACAAGACTGGTCACTCTAAAAAGAGGGTTTGCTGCGCACCTAGTTGGGGTTACACTCGCGAGTTGTGTGGAGCCGCTGGCGGCTGATATGGCAGTGAATGTAACTTCGCAGCCGCCGAGGGATGGAGTGATATTGGTTTCACGAAGAGAATTGGATCTTATTTCTTCCAGCCATCCGGCTAGTTCAATGGCAACTGTATTGATTCTATCCCGTCGCCATTCATTGCCGGAAAAGCCGATCACGATCGCTCCAAAAACACCCAGAACAGCCACGGTTATCAGCAGTTCTACGAGTGTGAAGCCGCTTTGCCAGCTGATATGTGGTTTCAATTGCTTTGTCATGGGCAGAAGTTTGCAGCTGTTGGTACAATCTTGATAGTTCGATTCACAAAAGAGCCATCAGTGCCAACTGTGCCTGTATAAGTCACTCTCACTCGGTGGGCTGCGATTTCATCGGATGTTGGAGTGATACTGGCAGCATCCACCACTGCTGTTCGGCTGGAGGCCCCACTGGGCAGAGGACGAGCATTGATGGAGGTGATCAAGGTTGATGTGATCGAATCATTTACTGCTGTTGTTGCGTTACAGGCATTGGTGAACGCTGTCACATCGCCTGCCGCCAAAGGGAAGTAGTAGCTAGATACGCCGGAAGAGCTGCCGCTTTTGCATTGGGTGCCAGCAGTAATAGCACTATTGATTAGTGTCTGGTCGGTTGTACAGCCGCCTGGGCAACAAGTGAGTGTTTCGGCCAGTTGTTTGATGCCGGAAATATCATTATCTATCGCTGCCAGGGCAGTTGCCGCTATGCCTGATTGCCTGGTTGACCGGTTGGAAATTGAAAATATAGAAGCTGTTATAGAGGCGATGAGTCCGAGGAGTGCTGCGGCTATGAGAACTTCGACAAGACTGAATCCATTTAGCTTGAACGGCAATAAGCTTGGAACATCCCGTTTGTACTTGTTCTTTGTAAAACGCATGATGCTCAGAAATTGGAGGATTGGGTAATGCTGCGAGCAACCCAATCGACGTCTGGGCTCTCGCCTGTGCCAATGGGGCATTCATTAATTTGGGGGCAGAATTGAGTGGGGCGTGATTCTGGTACTTTAATGATGAGAGAGCCGCCGTTAACCGAAAGTCCATTGGTCCATATTCTTCCAAGAAAATTGGGGCTAGCACTGCCTCCTCCGGCCCAGTTTGTTGAGCCATTTAAATTAAAGATATTGGTAGCAAGAGCCGCTGAAGACCCTTTGATGTCGAGAGTGCCTATTCCAGATACATAAATGTTGAATTTATCGGATTCGGTTATGCCTGCTGGGCTTTGACAGGCTGATGATGTGGTTGGGCTTGTGCAAAAGACGTGGGCTATGGCAGCATTTCCGCCAAGGTCTAAATAGCTGAACTTGCTGTTGGGGACTGTGCTGTCGAAAAAAAGGTTGATCGCCCCGTTGGAGCTGTCGAAAGTTGTAATGGTATTTTTGCTGTCAATTGAGGTCAGCCTGCAATAGTATTCGCCGCTTGACCTTATGCATGACGGAAGGGGTATGCAAGTATTTGGGTTGTTTGTTTCGCATTGAAAAACATTACTTCCTTTGCCTACGATATAATTTAAGGGGGTGTTCTGCCCGGTAGCTCTTGTGGTTACCGATCGTGCTTGGACGCTGGGGTCGGGGAAGCTTGGAATCGGAGTTTTGAATTCGGTCCTATATGCGACGAGGGGTGGGGAGCCGCTGGTTAGGCACAAATCGGATGAAGGAGAAGGGCAGTTTAGGTTGGACTTCCAGTTTTGAAGTGCATCCGAGCGTAGGGCTGAATATAAGGGTTGGTCGAGTTGGTTAAAGATAGTTATAGAATTGCTCGCCGTGGGTTCGGCCCCATTTATTCCTAAAATCAAGCCAAGTCCAGAGTTGGTGCCAGGGGGGCAGGCTCTTGTGTCAATGCCGAATGTTGTTGTTTTAAATGTGCTGCCGCCATATGATCTCTTGCAGCATTTTGGTACAACTTCGTATTCTCGGGTAATGGTGGCCGTTGATATGGTATTCCCATTCGGTCCTTGGATTCTTCCGCTGACCTGAAGTTTGATCAGGCTCTTGGCTTCTCCGTATTGCAGCGATGGGGGAAGGGTTGACGGCAGTGCTGTTCTGGTGGTGTCGGTAACAGTCGCCGATTCAAGTTTGTATTGCTGGGTGGTGCCTGTTGGGTTGATTAGGTTGATCCAGTTGTTGTTGGCAAAGCTTAGGGCTTTTGGCGTGGGCCCGGATGTGCTCGCTATGGGAAGTGGGGAAGCTCCGGGTTGCAGGCTGCTGCATGGATTTTTTCTTGCATCGGTTCCGTCGTTCCAGGAAGCACGTGGCGTAACAAGTAACTTTCGATTTTGTTCTTTATTCAGTTCGCTGATGATTTCAGTGGAGCCTGATTCGGCCACGTCGCGCGCTTCGCGGTTGCTGCTCTGGCTGCGGGCTGCCATCAAGCCGGAGGTGGATCTGCTGGCGATCGCCATCGATCCAAGGATGGTGGTGAGCAACACCAGCATCACCATCGCCAGCGAAAACCCCCTTTCTCCTGGGTTGACCATCGCCAATCGCATCAGAACGGTGGTAGCTGGGGAGCCTTGGCGACCTTTCCGGTGGGGAATGGGGGTGGACACCGCTCGCACGGGGGGTGACTGGTTAGTGATCAAACCTAGCCACGGCCGCACGATTCGGCCTACTTTCTCCCCCCCCGCACCGGGTCCACGCGGAAGAAGAGGGGAGGGGTGAGCCCATGACGCTGGATCTGGCTGCTGCTCTGGCGCTTCAGCAGCAGCAGCCCCACACCCGTGATCAGTTGCAGCAGCACGGTGCTCATCGAGCGGCGTTTGCTCATCAGCTCCTGTTCATAGGGGGTAAGCCGCAGCAGGGTGTCCTTTTCCAGCTCTTTCTGCCGCTGTTGCTCCAGCAGCCGCTCCAGCCGCCAGCTGGCCAAGGCGGCGGGCTCGCCCGCCATCGCCGGCATCGAAAGCCCGGCCCCCTTGGCCAGTTGCACCACCTTTGCGGCATCACCGGCCTTGCGGGCCTGGTCCACCAGCTGGTTCTGCTTGGTCTGTAACTGCTCCAGCCTCTGCAGCTGCACCAGGCCCTGCTGATTCAGGCTTCCCACATCGTGCAGGGTGAAGGCGGGCAGCACCACCAGGCAGCCCACCGCCAGGGGCAGCAGGCTGTTGTGCACCAGATCCAGCAGCGGGAATTCCCGCGGCAGCCGCTGGCGACCTCCCCCCAGCAGGTAGAGGCTCACGCCCAGCGGCAACAGCAGCAGCCAGTTCGAGAGGCTGGTGAGGTGCGCCAACCGATCCAGTGGCCCAGCTTCCTGGCCAGCAGGGAAAAGCAGTGCAAGTAGCCAGGCCAGCAGCCGGTTCGCCACCCCAAGCAGCAGCACCATCCCCACCAGCCGCAGCTGGCCCAGGGAGTAGTTCACCTGGTGCTGGCTGATCGCCCCCTCGCCCTGGGTGCGGTGATCTTTACGGGCGGAACTGGCCATCGGGGCGGCACAGGGCAAGTGAGCGGAATGTATGCCTGGAATCCCCCTCTGGCCTGATCCTGCCCGCACCCTGATCGGTGTCGGATGCGACGGCACCGATGACCTGACCGCGGCGGGGAAGGTTGGGCGGGTCTTCGCGCAAACGCCATGGGGCGTGGAAATTTCAGGGAGGCGGGCTTCGCCCTGCCCCTGGCCAGTGGGGCAGCCCTGCTGCTGCTGCTCGGCAGTCTTTCGCTGCAGACCCTCAGCCTGCAGGGCCGCCTGCGCACCGTCGCCCAGCTGCGCCTGCGCCAGGCGGAGGATGGCCTCGCCTCCGGCGCCCAGCAGCTGGTGGGCGATCTCAACCATCACCACCCCTGCCTGCTGACCCTTCCCCTCAGCGCCTGGGGCGAACCCCAGGGCCTGGCCTGTGCCGATGCGCTGCGCCAGGCGGCCCTGCGCCGCTTCTCGGTGCTCGGGCAATCGGTGGAGCTGGTGGGCTGGCAGCCCAGCGGCTCCGGCGTGGCCCTGCAGCTGGCGAGTGCCGCCGCGGCAGGTCAGCCCGCCCGCCGCGCCGCCTTCGCTGTGCAGTTGGCCGGCACGCCGCTCCAGGCCCAGCTGCTGCGGGAGCTGGGCCTGCGCGGAGGCCAGCCATGACTCTGATCGAGCAGCTCACCGCCAGCGTGGTGTTTGTGACCGCTGCCGCGGCTTCCCTGCAGGTGTGGGCCCTGGCCGCCGGCGCTACCGCAACCGATGCCCATTGGCAGCAGCGGCTCAGCGCCCTCGATGCCGAGCTGATGGCGGTGGAGGGTCGGTTGCGCAGCCAGGCCCAGCTGGGGCCGCTGGAGCCCGATTGTTCCGTGGCCGCGGAGCGGCTGCGGGGCGCTGCCGAGGCCCAGCCGCCGCTCACTGGTGTGGTGCGCAGCCTGGAGCTGTTGCCGGCGGCCTCCGCCACGCCGCTGCTGCAGGTGCGGCTGGCGATGCCGGTGGCGGCCAGGGGTCTGGAGGCCGAAAGGGTGCGGCTGTACAGCCCCGCCGCCCTCGGGCTCTGCGGCGCCGCCGCTGCGTTGGCGGGAGGCAACTGATGGCCGCTGATCGTGATGCCGCCGGTTTCAGCCTCGCCGAGGGGATGGTGACCCTGGCCCTTCTGCTTCTGCTGGCCGGCATCGCCCTGGCCCAGGGGCCGGCCACCCTCGCCAGCCTGCGGGTGGAGAGCGTGACTCGTCGGGTGGCCCTGGGCATCGAGCAGGGCCGCCTCGCGGCCGAACGCAGCGGCCAACCCTGTGCTCTCCAGCTCGATCATGAGGGCTGGCATGCCTCCGCCGCTGCCGATCTGCCGGCTTGCCCGGGCGTGGAGCTCTCCCTCGGGGAAGGGCTTGCCGAGGGCAGTGTGCAGCTCAGCTCCAATTTCCCCCCTCTGGTGCGTTTCAGCAGCAACGGGCTGGTGCTTGACGGCGGCACCGTGAGAGTGGCGGCTGCGGCCACCCCCCTGGAGCGTTGTCTGGTGATGGCCCTGCCGCTGGGGGTGGTGCGGGTGGGTCGCTGGAGTGAGGAGGCAGGATGCCGGCCCGATCCCACCCTCTGACCCCCCGCTCTCTGCCCCACCGCTCCAGCGGCTTCTCACTGGTGGAGCTGCTGTTGGCCCTGGCGGTGGGGCTGGGCCTCTCCGGCGCGATCCTGCAGGCGCTGCTCACCGATGCCCGCGTCGGCGCCGGCCTCGCCCGGGTGATGCGGGAGCGCAGCCTGCAGCAGCGCAGCTTCGAGCTGGTGCGCGGCGATCTGCGCCGGGCCCAGCAAGTGGTGCTGGCCAGTGGCCAGGGGGCCGCCTGCTCCCTGGGCGGACGCCAGCCGGTGCTGCAGCTGCGCACCGATGAGGGCCCGATCACCTACAGCATCGGAGCTCCCCCCAGTGCGATCTGGCGCGGCCAGGTGCTGATGCGCTGCGGGCCGGCCTTCGGGCTGAATGGTGAGCCCAGCAGCGGCCAGGCCCAGAACCGGGTGCTGATCGATGCCCTCGCCCCCGGGGGGTTCCGGGCCGAGCCCGTGGGGCCCGGCCTGCTGCGGCTGCAGCTGGAGCAGCGCTTCGAGGCCGGGGGTGTGGCCAGCCTGCGCTCCGAGCTGCAGCTGGCCGTGGCGCTGGCGGCCGGGGGCTAGTTGATCACCCGGCTGCGCGACATGCCGCCGCTGGGCTGGGCCTGATTGGTGTAGGTGGCCCCGCTGGGATCGGTGAGGGTGAGGCTGTAGCTGATCCGTTGCGGGTCGCTGCTGCTGGTGGTCACGCTGAAGGCCCCCACCCGCCGCACCAACAGGGCATCGCTGGGGGTGGAGAAATCAAGGTCGCCGTCGGGCTTCACTGCCGGGCCGCAACGCCAGAGCTCGGTGCCGCCGCTGAGGGTCTTGAGGTAGTAGGTGATGTAGGCCGGGGTGGCGGGGGTGTCGCTCGGCACCTGGATCGTGAGCTGGCGGCTGCCGCTGCCGCAGCCATTGCTGGTGGCCACCATGCCCTGGGATTCCTGGATGTCCTGCTCCAGCAGGAACTGCACCCGGCTCCAGTGGTCCTGCAGCCGCATCAACGCCTCCATGCTGGTGCGCGAGCGCACATGCCCATCGATCACGCTCAGCACCACCGTCACCAGCAGCAGGCCCATGCCCGTCACCAACAGCAGCTCCAACAGGGAATAGCCCTGGGGCCGCCGGCGCCGCCGCTGGAGCTGGTTCAGGCGGGGGCTTCGCATTGGTTGTTCACCAGGTGCCCAACACTCACCAGCCCCAGCATCCCATCGATCTCCACGCAGTGGGGCAGGCCACCTTCGGTGAGGGTGATCCCGATCACCACCGTGGGGGTGTTGGTGCCGGTGATCGTGCCCCGCGGTGTGAAGGCGAAGCTGGCATCGTTGCTGCTGAGCCGGAAGCCGGTGCTGGGCTCCACCGAACCGATCTGCAGCGGCGTGTAGCTCAGGCAGCTGTTGGCGATCGGCAGCTGCGAACTGCTGGGTTCGGAGGCCACCGCCAGGGGGGAGCCGGGCTGGAGGATGGCGCCGCTGGTATCGAAGCTGATCTCACAGCGGCGGCCCCGCAGGGCGGCCCGATGCACATTGGCCAGCCAGCCGGCGATCTCCACCGCGATCGCATTGGCCTTTTCACTGCGCATCTGGTTGAGGAACGCCAGGGTGCTCATTCCCCCCAGGAGGCCCACCAGGGCAATGCAGATCAACAACTCAGTGAGGGTGTACCCCTCGGTGCGGTGGGGGCCAGGAACGGCTTTGAGGGTCACCGGCTCAGGGGCACCAGGCGGCGGTGGTGGGAGTGAGCGTGATCTGGCGAATCAGGGCACCATTCACCCGCCAACTCACACTGTATCGATGGGCCGCAGAGCTGGTCGTGTCCTGCTCGGCCTTGCGCTCCATTTTCTGGGCCTGCATCTGGGCGGTGGTGCCCATGTTGTTGATCAGGCTCACCAGCCCCTGGGAGAGGCTGCCATCGGCGCACTTCGCCAGGAAAAGCGCCTGGTCGCTGCTGTCTGCCGGGTAGTAGCCGTTTTCGCCCGGAAGGGTGCTGCTGGTGCTGATCGCGCAGCCGGTGGCGGTGCATACATAGCGATCGTTCATGCGCAGCACGTTGGCGAGGTCGATGCTGATCGCGAACTGCCCTTCCTCGATCGAGCGGCTGAGTGCCGCCTGGCGACTGGAAATGGTGAACAGCCCCACGCTGCCGATGCCGGCGATCACCAGGATCACAGAGGCCACCAGCATCTCCACCAGGCTGAAGCCCTGGCTGGCGCCGGGCGGCGGCAGGGAGCGGAGGGGCGCCATCAGTTGCTGAGCCAGCGGAAGCGATTGGTGGCGCGGGCCACGTAGTCGAAAAGGATCGGATTGGGGGTGGTGCTGATCGCGTTCTGGGGTAGGAAGCCCATGTAGGTCATCACATCCATCAGGCCGGCGCTGGGCACGATCCAGTTCACATTGCCGTTGGAGAGGATCTTGTTGGCCCACAGCACTCCCTGGAAGGTGGGGGTGCCGGAAAGGGTGAAGATGCCGTTGGGGAAATAGGCGAAAGCATTCGCCAGATCGGAGGTGCCCTTGAAATCCACCACCTGCACGCCGCAGCTGTTGCAGCCGAACATGGCCAGATCGGCCGTGCTCGGCAGGGGCGTCGCACAGGTGATCTGGTTGGCGGGGGGGCTGATGCTCTGAATCTGGCGGCAGTGGTGGATGCCGTTGTTGCCGGTGCCGCCGGCGAGGATCGGATCACTGGCATTCGGCGGATCGGGGGCGGCCGCCACGAAGTAGAGCCGCAGCTTGCGCGTGGCACTGGTGAAGAACACCACATCGGTGCTCTTGTAGTCGAGGCTCTTGAGCTTGCAGTGCACCTCGTCGTTGAGCAGCTTGCAGTAGTTGGGGAACTGGGCCGTGTTGCTGAGGGTGGCATCCACCCCCCACTGGATGCACTTCTTGCGGTTGGAGGTGGTGCTGTATTCCGGATCAGTGATCAAGGCATCCCCATCGGTGAGGCAGCGGATGAAGCCGTTCTTGTCGTTGGGCTGGGGGCGCTTCATCTCACCTTCCGTCACCGGTTCGAGCGAGGCGGGAAAGATCTTGGCGGGGGGGAAGTCCGTCGGCCTGGGATTGATCAGGTTCACCTTCACCACCGTGTTGCCCGGCACCACACAGCTGCCGTTGGCATCCGCCAGGCAGTAGACGTCGTTGATCGGGATCGTGGTGGTTGCGTTCAGCCCGGTGATCGAACTGCTGCCGGTGATCCGCATCTCGCCGGTGGTGCTGCCGGTGCCGCCCAGCAGGCCCAGACCCAGCATGGAAGAGAAGTCCACACAGGCGGCATTGCTGGCGCCGTAGCTGGCCCCGGTGTAGACCGCATTGCCATGGGCCCCGCCGAAGGGCACTCCGCAGCATTTGGGCACGAGCTGGAAGGTCTTGCGCAGCCGCACGGTGGAGGCGATCGTGCCATCCGGTCGCAGCGAGCGGCCTTCCACCTCCAGGGTGAGTTCCCCTTTGCCGCCCGGCATCTCCTGAAACACGGTGAGCTCGCTTTCCGGCGGGCGCACGCTGGTGATCAACCGATAGGCACGACGGGCGCCGCTGGCGGAGTTGCTGATCGTGCCGTCATCCTGCACATAGACCAGGCCGTAGCTGCTGTTGCTGGGGTCCTGGTAGGCGAGATTGGGGTTGGTGGCCAGGTCGTTGCTGACCGCTTTCGGGCACTTGCTGGTGTGGAAGAGAGCGGTGTCGGCGGTGTTCCACAGGCCTGATTCCACGCTGGTGCCGCGGGCCCGCAGCAGGCCCCGGTTGCCCTCGCGGTTGAGCTCGCTCACGATCCGGTTCATGCCGATCTCGGCGGCCTCGCGGGCCTGCAGGCCAAAGCCCCGGAACACAGACCCCAGCAGCCCCTGGCTGGAACGGTTGGCCAGGGCCAGTCCGCCCACCGTGAGCATCACGGCGGTGAGGATCACCATCACCAGCGAGAAGCCCTGCTCCGGTTGCGGTGGCCCTGGAAGTGGTCGCAGCCTCTGCAAACGGTTCGAGTATCAGTTACCGAAGGATAGTCAGCAGCAGCCTCCGGAGGGATGGCAAGCAGGGTTGGATGTTTTGGAGAGTTGGGTGAAAAAAGAGTGGATCGCTCCGAAACTGGATAAAATCAAGCTGATTCTTGACTGGTTGGTTCTTGGCCCTCTCCCCCTACGAATCCAGCCTTGGCGACGATGATCAAGAGCTTCCTACCTTGGAGAAGGCGAGGGAAGCCAACCGGGCTGGAGATCCGCAGAAGGCCCTCCAGATTCTGGAAGCGCTTTGGGAGCAGGAAGCGGCCCGCTCGGATCCGATGCTGTATGTGGGCATGGCTGTTATTTCCGGGGCCCTGGGTCAGGATCAGAGGCGTTCTGAAGTTCTGGAAGAGGCTGTACGGCTGTTTCCTGATTCGCCTGAGGTTCGGATGACCATGGGCAACGTGTGTCAGGCAAGTGGTGTGTTTGCCGAAGCCGTTGATCATTACGACCAAGCGATTCGCTGTTCCGAAAATTTTGTTGGGGCTTATTGTAATCGAAGCCTTGCCTTGATGAGGCTCGGGCGTTTTGAGGAGGCTCTCGCAAGTTGTACCCAAGCTTTGGCGATCGAGCCTGACCATCAGGACTCGCTCCTTAATCTGGCAAGCATCCATCGACGTCTCGAAGACTATGACAGTGCTTCTCAAGCGTATTGCGCTCTCTTGGAGAGCGTCCCTGGGCATTCTGCTGGCCGGCTTGGGATTTCATGGGTACTGTTCTATCAGGGAAGAGCAGATGAGGCACTGCCAATCCTTTTGTCATTGATAGCGGAGGAGCCGTCCAACGAGGAGGCTCGTTATTTGGTGGGTTTGGTTTATGAAAGACTTGGTGATCTGCTTAGCGCTATTTCGGTTTATCGAGCGTTACTGGAGGAGCACCCCGAAGCAATCTATATCGTCAATCAGATATGTATCTGCTTGCAGCAGGTTGGCATGCTTGAGGAGATGAGAATACTTTTGGAAGAGGTTCTCGACAAGGGGATTGAAGAGTATTCAATCTTGTGTAATTTGGCTTCTTGTTATCGAAGTATCGGGCTCGTTGAAGAAGCGGCAAAAGCCTTGTTCAGGGCAATCGAGCTTGATCCACTTGATCCGGTTGCCCATCATCTTCTGTTGTTTTTATATTCCATCCAGTCTGCCGAGTATGTTGGGGATATGCTTCGAGCCGCAAATGCCTATTGGCGGTCTGTCGCTGATCGTGAAGAAAAGCCAGTGCTACCTGCTTTGTCAGCGGTTCGAGAATCGAAAAGTCGCAGGAAGATTGGAATTATCACCGCTGACTTGGGCGATCATCCCGTAAGTCGCTTCCTCGCACCATTTCTCGAAAAATATGATAGAAGTGTCTTGAATGTTGACGTCATTTCTTGCTCGCGCAATTATTCGGGAAAAGAACTGCTTTTGGCCGATTTGTCTGATCGTTCATATAGTATTGAGGGGCTTTCTGTGGAGCAGTCCAGGGACGTATTGCGATCGGAGGCTTATGATGTAATCATTGAAACGGGTGGTTTTACAAGGGGGACTGCTATCGAATTGCTGGCGCAGCGATGTGCCCCTATCCAATGTCACTACATTGGTTATCACGCGACTACTGGCATGCCATCGATGGATTATTATATAGGCGACGATGAGACGGTGCCAGAGGATTTTGCGCGGCAATTCACTGAGAAATTAGTCAGAATTCCTGGGCCTTGGATTGCATCATCTTCTTCTCATGAGTTCCCGGTGGCGATTGGAGTCGCCACAAAAGAGGTGCCGATACTGGGCTCTTTTAACCAGATTTCGAAGTTAGGGGACCAAACGCTGGCCTATTGGGCGGCTGCCTTAATGCGTCTTCCCGACTCGTTGTTGATCCTTAAGGATAGGGCCTTTAATGATGAGTTTATGTGTAAGCGAATTACAGATAAATTAAAGGCAATGGGCGTGAGTGAAAGTCGGGTATTCTTTTTGCCTTGCATCACAGACTGGGTTGAGCATATGGCTAGCTATAATATGATTGATATTGCGTTAGATGCTGCTCCGTGGAGTAGTGCGACTACTGCAATTGATGCGTTGGGGATGGGGGTGCCCCTTGCTGCAATCAGGGGAGATACGACGTCAGGCCGCATGAGTTCCTCACTTGTGAAGTCTTTGGGTAGAACCGAATGGATAGCAGAGTCTGTTGAAGAGTATGCGGATATTGTCTATGCGATGGGCGTGAAATTTAAGGAGTTTCGTCTTGGCAAGCAAGAAATGCAGAAGCAGGTGAGGGCAAGTATGCTTTTTGATGCTCAGCGGATTGCCGACGATTTGACCTCTGCCCTGCTTTCCATGAAATCGGTATAAATGTGCAATAAAAAAGCCCTTGGAGGGCTTAAGCATGTGTTTAAGTTGCTGATTAGATGAAATAAATCAGCTGAATGCGCAGGTCATGGCGCCATCGGAGGCTACGTTGATTGTTGCCTTGGAATCTCCTGTCGCGGAGGTATCTGTAAGGCAGCGAACCCCAACGGCATTCGTGGACCATGTTGCAGTAATGATTGTGGCTGCGGCGCCAGCGGAATTACATCCGGAAATCGAAGGCACGCTGGTCGACGTGGCGGGAACCCCACCAACCCCCGAAGTGGCGATCACAGCGCACTCTTTGGCAATCCCAATTCCACTGCCGACAAGTGCTCCTGCCGAGGCAGCGTCCCTGGCGCCAAGGAACCGGGGCAGGGCAACGGCGGCCAAGATGCCGACGATCGCCACGGTGATCATCAGCTCGATCAGGGTGAAGCCCTTGGTGCTCTTCTTGCGATCCCGAAGGGTGCGGAGCAGAGCGAGTTTGGTTTTGGTGTTCACGGTTGGATCACGTGTGTACGAGCACCGTAGTCAGAAATGAAGGGCCCGTCCATGGGTGGAGCGGCATGCGGCATGGGTGCGGCATCGCTCTCGGCAAGGGTTCTGATCCCTTGCAAGGCAACCAATCTTGTGGGCTCCTCTTTTTGGTTGACGCTCGATTCTGATCCGCTTCGCGCAAGCCTCGAAATCAAGTTCAAGGGCTTTTTAAGGTTGGATCACCCGGATCTTTAAGTAGACTCTAAGAAGCGGTTTTGTCTGCCTTGCCCTCCTCGCCGCTTTCGATCCGGCGCCGGCTGTTGAATTCCAGTCTGCTGGCCGTGTTGGGCGGTTATGGACTGCTACTGGCGGCCAATGGCTGGATCGCCAGCCAGGAGCGCCGAACCGCCCATCAGGCCCTGGCCACGAATGTGCGGGGGGTGCTGCAGCAGCGGTCCCGGCCCGGCGAGGGGGCCAGGCAGCTGAGCCGCCGCATGCAGGGCCTGATCACCCCGAATCTGCTGGTATGGCTGGAGGTGCAGCCGGGGGTGCCCTTCCGCCCGCCGTTGGTGATCGGTCGCTTCCCGCTGCCGCAGGGGTTCACCGTGGCGCGTCTGCTGCTGCGCTCCGGCCAGGAGCCCCTGCCGCCGGAGCGGCCCCGGCCCTTTGCCGCCGGGGCTCGTCAGTACCTCACCAGCTCCTTGCCGATCCAATCCGGAGGGCAGGTGTTGCAGCTGCGCCTGCTGGAGGACATCACCGCCAAGATCCACCAGCAGCGCCGCAGCTCTTTGCTGCTCACCCTGGCGGCCGGCGTTTCCAGCCTGTTCACCAGCCTGTTGCTGCGGCCGGCCCTCTCCCGCGGTCTGGCGCCCTTGCGGGATCTGGGCCGCAGCATGGTGGCCACCCATTCCGAAAGTCTCAACCAGCAGCGCCTGCTGGTGCAGCCCCAGCCCCAGGAGCTGGCGCCGATCGCCCTGGCCTTCAACGACCTGCTGGATCGCCTCTCGGCCTCCTGGGAAAGGCAGCGCAGCTTCGTGAACGGCGTCAGCCATGAGCTGCGCTCTCCGATCACCGTGATCGGCAGCTATGCGGGCCGGCTGCGGCGCCGTTCGCTCCATCTTTCCGATTCCGATCGGGAGGATCTGGTCCTGATCGAAACCGAGGCCGATCGGATGGCGCGGCTGGTGGCCGATCTGCTCGACCTGGCCCGTCTCGACGCCCAGCGCCTGGTGCCGCGTCGGATCGCCTTCCCCCTTGAGCCGTTGCTGCAGGCTGTGGTGCAGCGCTTTCAGGGGCGCTGCGATGGCCGGCTGTTGCTGGAGGGCTGGGCCGAGGATCCGGGCGATGGTCTCTGGGCCTATGGGGATCCCCAGCAGCTGGAGCACTGCCTGATCAACCTGATTGAGAACGCTCACAAGTACGCCCCGGCGCCCTCCCCGATCCGGCTTTCGGTGAGTGCGGGGGAAGCCGGCGGCGAGCTGCAGGCGGTGCTGCATGTGATCGACGCGGGCCCGGGCGTGCCCGAGGCTGAGCGCGAACGCATCTTTGAGCGCTTCAGCCGCGGCAGCCGCACCGCCAGCATTCCGGGCAGCGGCATCGGCCTGGCGGTGGTGCAGAGCCTGATGGCCGCGATGGGCGGCCAGGTGCTGGTGGTGGATGGCCCCGGGGGGGTGGGCAGCGATTTCCAGCTCAGGCTTCCCGCCGCAGCTCCCCCTCCCGCAGCATGAAGCCCACGCCCCGCACCGTCTGGATCAGGGTGGGCCTGCCTTCCGGCTCCAGCTTCTTGCGCAGGTAGCGGATGTACACCCCGAGCAGGTTTTCATCGCCGAAGTGGTTCTCCCCCCATACCTCCCGCAGGATCTGCTCCCGCTCCACCACCCGGCCCGCCTGACGCAGCAGGCAGACCAATAGGTCGTATTCGCGCACCGAAAGCTGCACCGCCTCGCCGCCCCGCTCTACTTCGCGCGTGGCGGTGTTCACGCTCAGGTCGGCCAGTGCCAGTACATCGGCGGTGCTGATCAGGCGTCCGTAGGAGGCGCGGCGCAGATGGGCCCGCACCCGCGCCAGCAGTTCCTCGATCGAGAACGGTTTGAGCAAGTAGTCGTCGGCCCCGGAATCGAGCGCTTCCACCCGGTCGCGGATCTCATCGTGGGCGGTGAGCATCAGCACCGGCGTGTAGATCTCGCTGGCCCGCAGGCGGCGGCAGATCTCCACGCCGCTGAAATCCGGCAGGCTCCAATCGAGCATGGCCAGGTCGGTGGGCTGGCTGCGCAGGTGCATCAATGCGCTCTGGCCGTCGCCGGCTTCCTCCACCCCGTAACCTTCGGCCCGCAGCTCTCCCGCCAGGAAGGTGCGCAGCCGCACGTCGTCGTCGACAACGAGGAGCTGAGGCTTGGCATCAGAAGCCTGGTCGGGCAAGGATGGGCGCTCAGCGATCGCTCCGGAGCCTAGCCAGGGCGGCGGGTGCTGTCCTGCGGATGCGCGCTTAGCTCAGACCCTGGCAGAGCCTTCCTTGAGCATGAAGCCCACGCCCCGCACCGTCTGGATCAGGGTGGGGCGGCCGGGCGGTTCCAGCTTCTTGCGCAGGTAGCGCACGTAGACATCCAGCAGGTTGTCGTCTCCCACCCAGTCCTCCCCCCAGAGGGCGTCGAGGATGCTGCGGCGCTCCTGCACCTGGCCCGGATGGCGGAAGAGGTGGTGGAGCAGATCAAACTCCTTGGCGGTGAGATGGATCGGATCGCTGCCGCGCATCACCTCCCTGCTGGAGGGGTTGAGGGCAAGATCGGCGAGCCGCAGCCAGCCGTCTTCCGGTTCATCGAGGGCGGTGCGCCGCAGCCGGGCCCGCACCCGTGCCAGCAGCTCTTCAATTGAAAACGGTTTGGTGAGGTAGTCGTCGGCGCCGGAATCCAGTGCCTCCACCCTTTCCTTCACCTCGTCGTGGCCGGTGAGCATCAGCACCGGCGTGCTGATGCCGCCCTGGCGCATGCGGCGGCACACCTCCACACCGCTGAAATCCGGCAACCCCCAGTCGAGCAGGATCAGATCCCAGGTCTCTCCCCGGATCCGGCCCAGGGCCTGCTGACCCGAACCCGCTTCTTCGCAGCTGTATCCCTCCACCGCCAGCTCCGTGGTCAGGAAGCTGCGCAGTTCAGGGTCGTCGTCGACGATCAGCAAGCGGGGAGCTGTCATCGGGCTTGCGTACGAAAGCGCAAGATAAAGCCTGGCCGCCCGGCTGGCGAGGACTTGGCGCCGCTGTTGAATGGGAAGCCGTCTGGTTTCAGTCTGTGCCGCTGCGCTGGTCTTCCGGCACCCTGGCCGCCCACATGGCCCGCTGGGGTCTGGCGATCGTGGTGCTCTACGGCCTGGTGGCCCTGCTCACGCCGCTGCTGATTCAGCTGGGGATCCTGCCCGATCCCAACGCCGGCCTCGACAACCCGCTCTATGCGCCCCCTTCGCCGGCCCACTGGTGCGGCACCGATCGCCTCGGCCGTGATGTCTGCGTGCGCACCCTGGCTGGCAGTGGCGTGGCTTTGCAGGTGGTGTTGATCGCCCTGCTGCTGGCACTGCTGATCGGCGTGCCGTTGGGGATGGTGAGTGGCTATCTGGGCGGCAGCGTGGACCGGGTGCTGGTGCTGCTGATGGACACCCTCTACACCCTGCCGGTGCTGCTGCTTTCGGTGGTGCTCGCTTTCCTGCTCGGCCGGGGCCTGCCCAATGCGGCGGCTGCCCTGTGTGTGGTGTACGTACCCCAGTACTTCCGGGTGGTGCGCAATCAGACGGCCCAGGTGAAGGCCGAACTGTTCGTGGAGGCGGCTAAATCGCTCGGAGCCGGGCCCCTCTGGATCCTGCGGCGCTACCTGCTGCGCAATGTGATCACCTCGGTGCCGGTGCTGCTCACCCTCAACGCCGCCGATGCCGTGCTGGTGCTGGGCGGGCTGGGGTTCCTGGGATTGGGCCTGCCCGAAACCATCCCCGAATGGGGCGGCGATCTGCAGCAGGCCCTCACGGCCGTACCCACCGGCATCTGGTGGACAGCCCTCTTCCCAGGCCTGGCGATGTTCGTGCTGGTGCTGGGGCTTTCCTTCCTCGGGGAGGGGCTGGAGAACTGGTTGGCGGGTCCGCAGGCCCGGGCGAGCTGAAGGGGGCCTCAACCAGCTCCAAAACGCTTCTGGATCAGAGCAAGGCGATTCAGCATTTCGTCACTTGCGTATCCAAGGGCGGAGAGGGACTTGAGGCGATCTTGTGATTGTTCCGGAGAATAGAAAGAGGAGTAAGAGCTGAGCTTTTCCAGCGATTCGAGCGCTGCTGCGAGAAGCCAATCCTCCGGGGAGTCTTGGATGGGGATGGCATCAAAGCGCGGGGAGGGGGAGAGCAGCGGCGATGCGACATCCACTGGCTCTCCACACAACTGGGCCATCTGCATTGATTGCACGAGCGCATCCAGGGCGGCTACGGCAAGGGCCCTGGCTCCATAGGCGGCGGCCACCCGTGCCAGCGCTGCAAGATTGGTGGCATTCGGCGCTTCCTGGCAGAGATTCCGGAGGCTGTTCGCACTCTCGCGGATCGCCCG
The DNA here is from genome assembly GCA_046342815.1 of Cyanobacteriota bacterium. GTDB lineage: Bacteria > Cyanobacteriota > Cyanobacteriia > PCC-6307 > Cyanobiaceae > Cyanobium. The sequence goes on along the minus strand of JBKDOV010000056.1, from coordinate 16,863 downwards.
GATGCGGAGGCTGGGTGGGTGGATTGGATTCAGGCTGTAGGCAAACAGCCCCAAGGCTATGCAGAGCGGTTTGTGGTTCTGGGTTGGGAACGGGTGGAGAAAATTGGGGGAGTGTTGGGCAAACCAAGCTTCACCTTCCTGGAGCAACTCTGCGCTGGGTGCGATTTCATCTGCTATTCCTTGGCTTGCTATTTCTTTGCTCGCAGGCGGAGGAGTGCCAAGAAGCTGGTCGGCTTCAAGCTGGCTTGCCTTGTCGGGTTTGGCGGCGAACAGATTCAGGAGATAGGCATCGGGCGGGCTGGCTTGATCAAAGGGCATCAGTATCCCCAGGCCGGGGATGAGGCGATAGGAGGCATAGCCATGCTGGCGGAAGGCTTCGACTAAGTCAAAATTGATTTCATGGCCTGCTTTGATTTCGTATTGGATCAACGGGGATTGTTCTTTCAGCAGCTTTCGGGTCCCGTCGAGGATGGGAATCTCGTGGCCTTCGGCATCGATCTTGATGAAATCAATGCTATGGGTGTGCTGTCCGTGCTCCGCGAGGAATTGGTCGAGTGTGGTGAGTGAAACTTCTTCGGTGCTCCCCGGTATGGCCTCTTCGCTCAGTGCGTTGAGTTCGCAGTGCTCTCCGATGGCCAGCTGGGCTTTGCCGGATTGGTTCGACAGGGCGCATTGCGTGAGATGTACCTGCTGATAGTTGTTGATCCTCAGGCTTTCCCGTAGGTAGGCTGTGGTGGAGGATGCGGGTTCAAAGGTGAATACCTTTCCTGACTCCCCTACAGCTGCGGCCATGGCCAGCGTGAAGATTCCGTAGTTGGCTCCTATGTCAACTGCTGTATCGCCTGGTTTCAGGAGGAGGCGAACAAAGCGGATCTCGTCCTCGAACCAATCATTCTGTTCTTTCAGTACGTAGGGAGTGATCAGGTTGAGTGAATCGGGTATGAAGATCTTGCTGCCATCGGGCAAGGTGAGAATGCAGTTGTCAGGTGATTTCATGTTCTCTCGATTTTGGGCGAATCTTACTTTGAGAATCTGATCGTGGCTTGGGGTTTGGCTGCAACCCAGGGCTTTCCGCGCCTAGCCTTGGGGCGATCAGCCCTTGAAGCCCATGCCCTGGTGGTTGGATCTGGTGTTACTGGCCGTGGCCGCCCTGCTGTGGATCAAGGGCAGCGAGCACATGGACGACGTCTGGAGCGTTTTCCTCAGGTCCCTTGCGGTGGTGGCTGTGATCGTGGTGCTGCTGGGCGGCCGCCAGATCGTGCTCGAGATCGCCGCCCTTGGCCTGGCGCTCTGGCTTCCCAGCGCGGCCCGCTGCGACCGGGAGCACGAGCCCCTCTGACCTTGATCTCGGCTCAGCAGCGCAACCGCAGCGTGCGGGGCAGCTCTTCGCTGATCGTGCCCTCTTCGTCCAGCGGCGGGTAAGGGCGGCCCTCCTTGCGGCACCAGGCGGCCACCTGGGGGTAGGCCCATTCGAACAGCTGCCGCTCGTACTGCTCGGCGGGCAGTCCTTCCCCCTGCTCCGGCGTCAGACCCGCCGCCTGCCGTTGCCGCAGCGCCTCCGCCAGCAGCAGCGCCGCCGCCACCGACACATTCAGCGACTGCACCATGCCTCGCATCGGAATCGTGATCGCCTGGTCCACCAGTTCGGCGGTGCGCTCGCTCAGGCCCCACTTCTCCGCCCCCAGCACGAACGCCGTGGGGCCGGTGTAGTCGCAGGAGCGATAGTCCACCGCCTCCACCCCCAGGTGGGTGCCATAGAGCCGGAAGCCCTTGTGTTTCAGCTCCTCGATCACCGGTTCCGATTGGTCGTGGCGGTGCAGCGTCACCCATTTCTGGCTGCCCTGGGCCGTGCTGTTGAACGTGGCCCGTCTCCCCTGCAGCAGCACCGCATGGGCTTCATTCACCCCCACCGCATCGCAGCTGCGCAGGATTGCTGAGAGGTTGTGGGGCTTGTCCACATGCTCCAGCAGCAGCGTGAGGTCGCCCATGCGGCGATCGAGCACGGCCTTCAGCCGCTCGTAGCGGCGGGGCAGCAGCGGCATCGGAGGCGGGTGGATTCGGCTTCCGATCCTGCCTGGCTGCCTGTCTGTTGCCTGCCTGGTCTGGCCTGGCCTGGGGTCGTGGTTCAGCGGCGCTTTCTGCGGCCCGGCAGGCTCTCCAGCAGTGGCAGTTTCGCCTTGCGACCCTGGGCGCCCGCCGCGAAGCCGAGCGCCAGCAGCAGCGAGGAGAGCGTCACCCGGATCGATTGGCGCACCAGGGAACTCACCGGTGCCCCGATCTCGTTGGTGCGCTTCTTCACCAGGCCGGCGCTGGCATCCAGCCGCTCCAGCAGGGTGCGTCGCAAGGGTTCGAGCGGTTGCTGCAGCGCCTGCGGGGCCAGTTGCGGTCCCTTGAGCGCCTGCAGACGCTGCTGCAGCTCCGCCGTGGTCTTCGCCTTCGTGATCGCCTCCCGGTAGGCCGCCAGCTTCTGATCCGCCGTGCCTTCGGCCCGCACCCTGGCGTTACGGCCCGTCTCCACCAGATTCCAGGCTCCGTAGAGCTGCAGCGGAATCAGCAGCAGATAGCCCAGCGCCGCCGCCACCGCCAGCTGCCGGAACGTGCGCAGCCGTTTGAGCACCGCTTCGCCCGAGGGCTGCACATAGCCCGCCAGGTGGGCGGCCAGCAGCCCCAGCAGCGCCAGCGGACCGCTGGCGACCAGCGCATTGCCCAGGGCCAGTTGCCATTGCGGATCGATCAGCTTCGGCGGCAGGATCGCGCTCAGCACCGCGACCACAGACAGACCTGCCAGGCTCACGGCGGCCAGGGAGGCCAGCGAGGCCAACTGGCGGCTCTGGGTCATCGAAAGCCGCGGCGGATCGCCATTGGCACTCTCGAACACCGCCGTACTGAGGCTGTGGATCGCCTCTTCCCCGTTGCCCTGCCCGCCGCTTGCGCCCATGCTTCCTTCTCCCCAGGGGGCCGTGCTCCAACGGCGTGACCCTAGCCACCGGAATCCACCGTTTCCTGCGCGCGAAAGCTTCATGCCACTTCGTCTGGGGCGACCCTGCCGGGTTCGGGAGGCCCCCTTATCCCACGGCCGTTGCGGCTGGATTCCTGCCTGCGGCCGATCTGCCTTGCAAGCTCCGCAGATCTGCCTGCAAGCTCCGCCGATCTGATGGCCAACTTCGATCAGCGCGTCTGGGACGCCGTGGCCCGCATCCCCCCCGGCCGTCTGGCCACCTACGGCCAGATCGCCGCTCTGATCGGCGCCCCCGGGGCCGCCCGCCAGGTGGGCTGGGCGCTGCGGCGCCTGCCGCTGCCCTCCCCCATCCCCTGGCACCGGGTCGTGAGTGCCCGGGGCTGCATCGCCATGGGCCTGGCCCGGGAGGGATCCGACTGGATGCAGCGGGATCTGCTGCTCGCCGAGGGCATTCCGGTGGATCCGCAGGGCAAGTTGCCGCTGGAGCGCTTCCGCTGGTGGGGGGAGCGGAGCTAGCAGTGGGATACGCACGCGCACTTCGCTTGGCCCATTCCCCCGCCGCTCCGGCTTCTGCCGTCACCGCCCCGGCCACGGTGGGGCTGGCGGCCCGCTTGGCGGCCTGGCGGGTGCTGCAGGCCGTGGCGGCCGGGGCCTACGCCGATGCCGCCCTTGAGCGGGAGCTGGGCCGGGGCTCCCTCTCCAGCCAGGACCGGGCCCTGGCCACCGAACTGGCCTACGGCGCCATCCGTCAGCGCCTGCTGCTCGATGCCTGGATTGATGCGCTCGGCAAGGTGCCGGCCCTGCGCCAGCCCCCCCGCCTGCGCTGGCTGCTCCATCTCGGCATCTACCAGTTGCTGTTCAGCGAAAGGGTGCCGGCCTCCGCCGCCGTGAGCACCACGGTGGAACTGGCCAAGCAGCACAAGCTGGCCCGCCTCGCGCCGGTGGTCAACGGCCTGCTGCGTTCGCTGCTGCGTCGCCGCCAGGAGCAGGGGGCCGGGGCCGGCAGCGATCCCTGCCAGGGGCTGGTGCTGCCCGCCGACCCCGTGGAGGCCTTCGCCCTGCGCCATTCGCTGCCGCCCTGGTTGGCGGAGGAGCTGCTGGGCTGGCTGCCGCTGGAGGCGGCGGATCGCTTCGGGGTCGCCTGCAACGTCGCCCCCGCCCTCGACCTGCGCGTGAACCCGCTACGCAGTGACCGCGAAAGCCTGCTGGCGGCCTTCGCCACGGCCGGAGTGGCGGCTGTGGCCCTGCCCCAGGCTGCCCAGGGCTTCACCCTCTGCGATCGCCCCGGCGACCTGCGCGCCCTGCCGGGGTTCACGGCGGGCCACTGGTGCGTGCAGGACCGCAGCGCCCAGCAGATCGCCCCCCTGCTCGAGGCCCGCCCGGGCGACTGCATCCTCGATGCCTGCGCCGCCCCCGGCGGCAAGAGCACCCAGATCGCCGAGCTGATCGGCGACCGCGGCGAGGTGTGGGCCGTGGACCGCTCCGAAGCGCGGCTGCGCAGGGTGGTGGCCAATGCCGAGCGGCTCGGCCTCACCTGTATCCAGCCGCTGGCGGCCGATGCCACCCAGCTGCTGGAGCTGCGGCCCCAGTGGCGCGGCCATTTCCAGCGCATCCTGGTGGATGCCCCCTGCTCCGGTCTCGGCACCCTGGCGCGCCATCCCGATGCCCGCTGGCGGATCGAGCCCGAAGCGATCGAGGAACTCGCCGCTCTGCAGGGGCAGCTGCTCGAGGCCCTCACCCCGTTGCTGGCCCCCGGGGGGCGGATCGTCTACGCCACCTGCACGGTGCATCCGCAGGAGAACGGCGGCGTCACCGAGTCCTTCCTGGCCGATCGCCCTGAATGGCGCCTCAGCGCCGAACACCAGTGGTGGCCGGAAGCCGGCGGCGGCGATGGCTTCTATGCCGCCGTGCTGGATGCTCCCTAAGGCAGTGGTGGGGGTGGGGCCACGGGCGGCGGCGGCGCCACCGGCGGCGGGGGCGGAGGCGGAGCGGCCACGGGGGCGGCCGGAGCCACCGGGGCCGGGGCGGGCGCCGCAGGGGCAGCGGGGGCGGCCGTTTCCTGCTGGCGCGCCGGCGGTTCCCAGCGGGGTCTGTCGGCAGGCGGTTCCCAGCGCCCCGGGGCCGGTTCCTCGCGCGTGGGGGGTTCCCAGCGGGTTTCGGGGGTCCATCGCCGCGCTTCCGGCACGGCGGTGTCGCTGTTATCCGGCGGCTGCCAGCTCTCGTCGAGCCGTGCTCCGCCGCGCTCCTCTTTCTTCTTCTTCTCCTTCGGCGGCACGTAGGGGATGAACTTGCCGGTGAGTTCGGGCCGGGGCGGGAATTCCTGCACCGGGATGTCCTTGCTGATCTTCGACATGAACGAGTACCAGGCCGAAGCGGCAGCGGCACTGCTGCTGCCCGTCTTCCAGTTCTGGTCGTAGCCGAACCAGATCGCAGTGGTGAGCTGGGGGATGGAGCCGATGAACCAGAGGTCGCGGGCGCCTTCGGCGGTGCCGGTCTTGCCGGCCGCGGGGCGATCTCCCAGGCTCGCCGGCCGACCGGTGCCGGAATTCACCACCCGCTGCAGCATCCACATGACCGTGTCGGCCACTTCACTGCTCACCGCCCGCCGGCCCGCCTTCGCATCCACCCGCCGGCTCCACAGCAGCTCCCCATCCGGCCCATAGATCTCCTCAAACGGCGTGGGCTTCACGTACACGCCACGGTTTGCCAGGGCGGCGTAGGCCGTGGTCATCTCCAGCACCGTCTTTTCGTTGGACCCCAGCACCATCGCCGGGTATTCGACGATCTCACCGGTGATGCCCAGGTCGCGGGCCACCCCGATCACCCGTGGGTACCCCACCTTCTCGGCGGTCGCCACAGCCGCCGCGTTGCGGGAGTTGGTGATCGCTTCCAGGATCGTGGTGCCGCCTGCGCCCGGGATGCAGAACCGTTTCGGCGGCCAGCCATCCCTGTAGCAGCGCTCGCGGTTGGAGATCGAATCCTCTGGCCGCAGGCCGTATTTGATCGCGGCCGTGTAGGCGAACACCTTGAAGGTGGAGCCAGGCGACCGCAGCGCCTGGGTGGCGCGGTTGAACTGGCTGCGGTTCCAGTCGGTGCCGCCCACCATCGCCTTCACCAGGCCCGTGCCCGGCTCCATCGCCACCAGCGCCCCCTCCATGCCGCCATACGACTGGCCATCGATCACCCGCTGGGCCTGCTCCTGCCACGCCTTGTTGAGGCCGCTGCGGATCGTGAGCCCTCCCACCTCCAGCTCTTCCTTGCTGAGCACCTTCGGCAGTTCCTGCTCCAGCCAGCTAATGAACCAGGGGGCCGGATTGTTGAAGTATTTGGGTTCGGCCGGTTTCAGTCCCAGCGGCGCCGCATCGGCCCGGGCCATCTGGGTGTCGTCGATGTAGCCCGCCTCCCGCATGCGGCGCAGCACCGTGGCGCGGCGCTTCAGCGCCAGGTCGGGGTTCACCAGCGGCGAATACACCGAGGGGGCCGGCGGCAGGCCGGCGATCATCGCCGCCTCGGGCAGGGTCAGCTGATCGGGCGTCTTGGAGAAATACACCCAGGCGGCATCGGCGACGCCATAGGCGCTCGAGCCCAGATACACGAAATTGAGGTATTGCTCGAGGATCTGCTCCTTGCTGAGCTGGCGCTCGATCTTGCCGGCCAGGGCCGCTTCCTTGATCTTGCGCCAGAGGGTGCGGTCCTGGCTGAGGAACACCGTGCGCGCCAGCTGCTGGGTGATCGTGCTCGCGCCTTCCTCCACCGAGCCCTGGCGCAGGTTGCGCGCCATCGCCCGCAGGATGCCCACCAGGTCGATGCCGTCGTGCTGGTAGAAACGACGGTCTTCGGCGGCCACAAAGGCCCGCTGCAGCAGCACCGGCATCTTGCCGCTCGGCAGCCGTTCGCGGGTGGCCGGCCCCTCCTTGTACACCACCTGTCCGTCGGAGGAAAGGATCGTGAGGGTGCCGGGGCGGTTGTAGGTGCTGATCTTGCGGGCGTCCGGCAGCAGCTGGTCCACCCCTGCCACGAGGGCGGTCTGGGCCAGAGCCACGCCACCACCGATGCCGAGCGCCAGCAGGCCCGGCAGCAGAAGTGGCGGCCGGGAGCGCTGCGGTGTCGGAACGGTGGCTTCGCTCACAGGCTCAGCGCCCGGGCGGCGTTCCAGTGGCTGAGGTCGCTGTGGCCGATGGCCAGGGCGGTCACCAGCATGCCGAGCACCAGAAACGGCTGGGCACTGGCCTGGTACTTCACGTCAAAGGCCACGGGATCGCGGAGCAGCCACATGTCCTGGAAGGTGATCTGCGGAATGATCAGCAGCACCAGCAACACGGCCGAGAAATTCTGGCCGATGGCAATCAGCACAGCCACCATGGCCAGCTGGAAGATGTTGATCATGCCGGCGCTGATCCAGCTGGCGGTGCGGGTGCCGAACACCACCGGCAGCGATTGCAGCCCCAGGGCCCGATCGCCCTCCACGCTCTTGAAATCGTTCACCACCGCGATTCCGAGGCCGGCCAGGCTGTAGGCCAGGGTGAGCAGAGCGGTGGTCCAGCTGAGCCGGCCGAACAGGGCCTGGCCGGCCCACCAGGGCAGGGCGATGTAACTGGCGCCCAGGGCGTAGTTACCGAGCCAGCCGTTCTGCTTCAGCTTAAGCGGCGGCGCCGAGTAGATGTAACTCACAAACGATCCGCCCAGGGCCAGCAGGAACAGCACCGGTGTGGTGTGACCGGCCCAGCGGTCGAGGCCATAGGCCACCCCGAGGCCCGCCAACAGCAGCACCCAGATCTGGAGCTTCACCTGGCCCAGCGGAATCGCCCCGGAGGGGATGGGCCGGTACGGCTCGTTGATCGCGTCGATCTCGCGGTCGTAGTAGTCGTTGATCGTCTGGGTGTAACCGGCCAGCAGCGGCCCGCTCATCAGCATGCAGGCCAGCGAAGCCAGCACCTCCTGGGGCCGCCAGTGGAAGTTGCCCGATGCTGCAGCCCCGCAGAGCACCCCCCAGATCAGGGGGATCCAGGTGACCGGCTTCATCAGTTGCAGCCGGATCTTCCAGATGTTGGTGGTGCCGCTGGCACCTTTCATGCCCAGCATCTGGCGGGCGGCCCCTGCCCGGGAGCCGGGGGCGGGACGTTCGGGGCTTTCGGTCACGGGGGGATGTCTGCCTGGAGGAAGGCCGATCAGGCCGGGGTGATCTCGTCGTCGAAGAACCAGGTGGTGCCGCCGCCGTTGAGCTCCACCACCACGCCGATGCCCTTGCCGTCGGTGACGCGGAAATCCTTCACGGTGCCGGTGGCATCGGCCTTGAGGGTGGCGACCAGATCGGCGGGGATGCGGTCACGCACCCGGGTGACCCGCACCTTCGAGCCGAGGGTGATGGCAGCCTGGGACATGGCCGATGGAGGGGAGAGTGGGGCAACCTTACCAGTGCTCCCCCAGCACTACCGACCCCCCAGCCATGGTTGCCAGGCGCATCATTCCCTGTCTCGACGTGGCCGAGGGCCGGGTGGTGAAGGGTGTCAATTTCGTGGGGCTGCGCGATGCCGGTGATCCGGTGGAACTCGCCTGCCGCTACAGCGAATCCGGCGCCGATGAGCTGGTGTTCCTCGACATCGCCGCCAGCCATCAGGGCCGCACCACCCTGGTGGACCTGGTGCGGCGCACCGCCGAGGCCGTGACCATCCCGTTCACGGTGGGGGGCGGCATCACCAGCGTGGAGGGGATCACCGAGCTGCTGCGGGCCGGTGCCGACAAGGTGAGCCTCAATTCCTCCGCCGTGCGCGACCCCGCCCTCGTGGCCCGTGGCGCCGAGCGCTTCGGTTGTCAGTGCATCGTGGTGGCGATCGACGCCCGCCGCCGCACCACCGCCGCCGGTGAGCCCCTGCCCGGTTGGGATGTGTACGTGAAGGGCGGGCGCGAGAACACCGGCCTCGATGCCGTGGCCTGGGCCCGCGAGGTGGTGGCGCTGGGGGCCGGCGAGATCCTGCTCACCTCGATGGATGGCGATGGCACCCAGGCCGGTTACGACCTGGCCCTCACCCGCTCCGTGGCCGAGGCGGTGGAGGTGCCGGTGATCGCCTCGGGTGGTGCCGGCTGCATCGACCACATCGCCGCCGCCCTCATCGAGGGCAAGGCGGCGGCGGCCCTGCTGGCCTCCCTCCTGCACGATGGGGTGCTGACGGTGCAGGAGATCAAGCAGGAACTGCTCGCCCGCCACCTGCCGCTGCGGCCGCTGCTGCCCTCCCAGCTGGCGGCCGCTCGCATCGCTGCTTAAGGGCTCGTTACATTGGCTGTGCACCTTTCTGCCGGCGCGGCTTCAGCGGTGACTGCCCTGTTCACCAACCATGCCTCCCCGCTCACAGCCCTGGCGCTGTTGATGGTGGCTGCCGTGGTGGCGCTCGTCGGCTGGGCTCTGCAGTTGATGCAGGCGGCCAACGATCGCCGCGAGTTTTCGCTGATGTTGGCGGGCTGCATGGTGTGCTCGGCGGCCGTGGGGCTCGCCACCGTGATGGTGCTCACCCTCACCAGCCCGGAGCGGCTGGAAGCCCGGGGGCTGGCCTTCCCCCCGGCCGACCCCGAGGCCGGGGTGAGCCTTGATTCGATCGTGCTCCCCTGGGAGGAGGCCTTCCCCTCAGCCCGCTCCGGGCCCCCTGCCTCTTGAAGCCGGGGGATCCGGCGGCGGTCACGGAGCTGTTCGAGGCGATCGCCCCCCGCTACGACCAGCTCAATGACCTGCTGAGCCTTGGGCTGCATCGGCTCTGGAAGCGCCAGGCCGTCGCCTGGCTCGCTCCCCGCTCCGGGCAGCGGTTGGTGGATCTCTGCTGCGGCACCGGCGACCTGGCCCTGCTGCTGGCCGAGCGGGTGCGGCCGGGAGGGCACGTTGTGGGCCTGGATGCCGCCGCTGCCCCCCTGGCCCTGGCCCGGCAGCGGGCCGCCCGCCGGCCCTGGCTGTCGCTGGAGTGGCGCCAGGGGGAGGCCCTGGCCACCGGCATCCCCACCGGCTGGGCCGATGGGGTGGCGATGGCTTACGGCCTGCGCAACCTGGCCGATCCCGGCGCCGGCCTGCGGGAGCTGCGGCGCCTGCTGCGCCCCGGCGGGCGGGCGGTGGTGCTCGATTTCAACCGCCCCTCTTCCCCGGCGGTGGAGGCTTTTCAGCGCACCTATCTGCGCCGGCTGGTGGTACCGGCCGCCCAGTTCTTCGGGCTGCCGGAGCAGTACGCCTATCTCGAGGCCAGCCTCGAGCGTTTCCCCACCGGGCCCGAGCAGGAAAGATTGGCCCGGGAGGCGGGTTTTGCCGAGGTGCGCCATCGCCCGCTGGCTGGCGGGCTGATGGGAGCACTCGGACTCGCCGTTTAGCCCCGTTTGTCAGTAGGTCAAAACACTGATTGCACCATCCCGGGAATCTGACCTAGATAAAGAAAACCTTAAGAGAAACGCGTGGCCTTTCCTCTTCCGGGCTTGCTGACCACCATCGATTCCTTGCTGCGGGCGGTATCCCAGCAGGACGGGATGTTGCTGGTGAACGATGGCAAACGGGCCACGTTCCTCTCCTTCCCTGAGGTGGATGCCGTGCTCTCCCGCCTGCGGGTGAGCCCCGGTGGCGAGATGGTGGCCGGTGAGCTCTGCCGCTGTCTGCTGCGGGTCCATGGCCAGGGCCCGGTGAAGCCCGTGCTCGTCTTCCGTGAGGACGGTGGCTTCTGGCTCGGGCTGATGGCGCCTGAGGGGCAGGCCCCGATGTCGCCTGCGGTGGCCCATCTCAGCCGCTGTCTGGCGCTGGAGCATTGAGCCGGCACCGGAGGCCGCCCCTGGCGGATCTCGCTTAAATGGGGGGCACGCGCCCAGTGGGCGCTCCCCTCCATTTCTCCACCCATGGGTGTTCCCCTCTTTGATTTCGCCGCCAACATCGGCAAAAAGGTTTTCAATCGCGGTGAGGACAAGGCCGCCGCAAAGCTCAAGCAGCACATCGAGGCGAACAATCCCGGAATCAGCGATCTCGCGGTGAACCTCGAAGGCGAAACCGCCACGATCACCGGCACCGCCAAGGACCAGGCGGCCTTTGAGAAGGCCGTGCTGATGGCCGGCAACGTGGAGGGTGTGGGCAAGGTGGAGGCCGCAGGTCTCGCCGGTGCCGGCGGCAAGGAAGCCGAGTTCGTGCTGGTGCAGTCCGGCGACACCCTCTGGGGCATCGCCGAGCGCGCCTACGGCAACGGTGCCCGCTACACCGAGATCTTCGAGGCCAACCGCGAGGTGATCGAGGATCCCGACCTGATCTTCCCCGGTCAGAAGCTGCGCATTCCCAAGGGCTGATCCCACCCGCCACTCCCCACCGCCACTCCCCACCACTCCTGTGGTGGGGATCGGTCAGGAAGAATGGGGGCTCAGACCGGAGCCCCGTGCACTTTCAGGACATCATCTCCACCCTCAACCGTTTCTGGGCGGAGCAGGGTTGTCTGTTGCTGCAGCCCTACGACACCGAGAAGGGCGCCGGCACGATGAGTCCCCACACCGTGTTGCGGGCAATCGGGCCGGAACCCTGGGCGGTGGCCTATCCCGAACCCTGTCGCCGCCCCACCGACGGCCGCTATGGCGACAACCCCAACCGGGCCCAGCACTACTTCCAGTACCAGGTGCTGATCAAGCCTTCGCCCGATGGGATCCAGGAAACCTATCTGGCCTCCCTCGAGGCCCTCGGCATCCGGCAGGCAGACCACGACATCCGTTTCGTGGAGGACAACTGGGAATCCCCCACCCTCGGCGCCTGGGGAGTGGGCTGGGAGGTGTGGCTCGATGGCATGGAGGTGACCCAGTTCACCTACTTCCAGCAGTGCGGCGGGATCGACTGCCGGCCGGTGTCGATCGAGATCACCTACGGGCTGGAGCGCCTGGCGATGTATCTGCAGGATGTGGAAAGCATCTGGGATCTCGCCTGGGATGGCAACCGCTCCTACGGCGACATCTGGCTGCCGTTCGAGAAAGGCCAGTGCACCTACAACTTCGAGGCCTCCAACCCCGAGCGGCTCAAGCAGCTGTTCGCCCTCTATGAGGCCGAGGCGGCCGATCTGGTGGCCAAGCAGCTGCCGGCTCCGGCCCTGGATTTCGTGCTCAAGTGCAGCCACACCTTCAACCTGCTGGAGGCCCGCGGCGTGATCTCGGTGACCGAGCGCACCGCCACCATCGCCCGCATCCGCCATCTGGCCCGTCAGGTGGCGGAGGCCTGGCTGGAGGAACGGCGGTCCCTCGGCTTCCCGCTGCTCACGGAGGGGAAGCGCCGCGCCTGGTTCGCCGCCCACCCCGAGGAGGCACCTGCAGAGGCGGCGGCCGCGGCAGGCTGAGGCTGGCGCGCTCGGCTGAAGGTTCGGCAACAGGGCAGGGGCTGGGAACGCTGCTGGCGTATCCAGCGGCTGAGCGGTTTTGGTTACCTCCGTTTCGCTCCCTCCCCCTCCCCCACCTCCACTTCCCCCACTTCCGCTTCCACTTCCGCCACCTCCACTTCCTCCACCATTACCCCCTGAGTCGCTTTCACCGGCTCCGCCTCCGGCCCCCGCCGCTTCGGCTCCTGCCCGCCACTGGATCGCCGCCCTGGCGGGGGGCCTGGCCCTGGTGGGGTTGTTGCTGCTGCTGGGGGTGGGGCGAACGCCCGGCCCCGGGACGCTCGATCCGGTGCGGTTGCTGCCCCAGAGCGGCGCCTCGCTGGCTCTGGAGTTGCAGGGGCACCTGCTGGAGGATCCGCGCCCGGAAACCGGCGGCGCAGGCTGCCGGGGGATCCTGCAGCTGGAAGGGGGCCGCAGCCAGGGCCGCACCGAACTGCGGTTCGCCTCCTGCCCATCGCTGAAGCAGGGCTGGCGGTTGCGGGTCCGGGGCCAGCTCAGCTCGCTCACGCCCGCGCCCCACCCGCTGCTGGCCGGCCCCGCCGAACGCCTCGGCCGCCAGGGCGTCTGGAGTCGCCTGCGGGTGGAGCAGCTGCAGGTGCTGGAGCGCCCCGCCACCCCGATCGCCGATCTGCGGCGCCGCATCGCCGAGCGGTTGATCGCTGCCGCCGGCCCGGAGCGGGGTGGTCTGCTGGCGGCCCTGGTGCTCGGCAGTGCCGTGGTGCCCCTGCCGCTGGCGCTGCGCGACTCCTTCCGGGTGGCCGGCCTCAGCCATGCCCTCGCCGCCTCCGGCTTCCACCTTTCGGTGCTGCTCGGGGCGGTGCTGCCCCTGGGCCGTTCCCTGGGGCGCCCCCTGCGCCTGGCCCTTGCCGGCGGCGCCATCCTGCTGTTCCTGCTGCTGGCCGGTCCGCAGCCTTCGGTGGTGCGGGCGGTGCTCACGGGGGGCATCGGCCTGCTGATCGTGGAGGCCGGCCGCCGCGCCCGGCCCCTGGCCCTGCTGCTGGTCACGGCGGTGCTGATGCTGCTGCTCCGCCCCGATTGGCTGGCGGATGTGGGCTTCCAGCTGAGCGTGGCGGCCACCGCCGCCCTGCTGGTCACGGCCAGGCCGCTGGAGCAGGCGCTGCTCCCCTGGCTGCCCCGCTGGCTGCGGCCCCACTGGACCGCCCCGGCGCTGGCCGTGCCCCTGGCCGCCACCCTCTGGACCCTGCCGCTGCAGCTGCTCCATTTCGGGGTGGTGCCGCTCTACGCGGTGCCCGCCAACCTCCTGGCCGCCCCCCTGCTCACCCCGCTCACCCTCGGGGCCATGGGGCTTTCCCTAGTGGCGCTGTTGGCACCACCGCTGCTGGGCGTGCTGCTGCTGCCGGTGGACTTGCTGGCCCGGTTGCTGCAGCTGGTGGCCCAGCTGTTCGCGGCGCTGCCGATGGCCCAGTGGCAGACGGGGCGTCCCCTGCCGCTGCTGGTGCTGCTGCTGAGCCTGGCGTTGCTCGGCTGGCTGGTGCCGGGGCTGGGCCGGCCCTGGCGGCGCTGGGGCACGGCCCTGTTCGCCTGTGTGGTGGCGGTGCACCTGGGGTTGCTGAGCGGCGACCAGCTGCTGCTGGTGCATCAGCCGGATCGCGACCTGCTGGTGGCCCGTCACCACGGCCGCGGAGCCCTGGTGAGCAGCCGCTCCGATGGCTACGCCTGCCACCAGGCGGGGCAGCTCGCCACCGGCCTCGGCCTCCAGCGCTTCGACTGGGTGCTGCTGCTGGATCCGGTGGCTTCCGCCGATCCGGCCTGCTGGCAGCGCCTGACGGCCATGGTGCTGGCCGATACCGAGCAAGGCCCGCCGTTGCTCAGCGGCCAGCGGCTGGCCAGTCCGGGCCTTGCCGTGACCGCCCTTTCGCCAGACAGCAAGGCCCTGCGGCTGGAGGTGGGTTCGCGGCGTTGGTGGCTGTTGCCCGATCGCCAGGCCCTGTGGGCCTGGGAGCGGCAGGCCCCTGCCGCTGCTGGGGACCCAGCCACCAGCGGCCTCTGGCTTGGGTTTGTGCCCCGTGCCGCGGAACGGCAGCGTCTGCAGGCGCGCGGAGCGCCGCAGCGGGTGTGGTCGAGCGGTGCCCCGCCGGCCCATGGCCCCCTGCCATCCGGTTGGCGCGCCAGCGGCGCCAGTGGTTCCCTGCTGGCTTCCGGGGCCTGATCGATCCGTAGAGTGGGCCTTCGCATCAAGGCTCATGGCCGAGATGCGGCTGGAGAGGTGGCTGAGTGGTCGAAAGCGAACGACTCGAAATCGTTTGAAGGGCAACCTTCCGTGGGTTCGAATCCCACCCTCTCCGTTTTCACTGGATCCAAGGAGGCCCAGAGGGCTCGGCAAGAGCCCTTGGTGGCTGCGACAGCCACGACCGGTCTTACCGCGTCACCCCGGCCCGGATCGGCAATTCCTCAGGGTTGCGGTTGCCTGCCAGCTTCTACAGAGATCACCCCCAGTTCGCCGGGGTTGCTGGGCAGCTGGAGGTGCTCAACGACTCCACCTTGCTGCTGCGCCTTGAAACTGCTCCCGAGCAGGAGGCTGCCCAGGAGGACGACAGCCCCTGATGCTGGCCCTCTTCCTCGACTTCCTCAGCCGCCAGGCCTTGACGGCCCCCTCCGCCCCGATCGCCTGCAGCGAAGCGATGGCCGCCGAAGACGGAGCTGCTCGCTGGCGTGGAGATCGGGGATCAGGGGCGGGATCGCTGATGGTGACAGCTGGATGAGCCTGCCCCTGGATGCCAGTGGCGCAATAATGTTAAGAGCATCATTATTTTAATGTGAGATCTGCTTTTTTGAGGAATACTTGCCAATTGTCGTCTGTGACCTTGTAATCGAGGCGCCAAGGGGGTTCTACCAAAACAGCGGCATGGCTATTAATGAAGTTGATGTTCCACCCGTCAACAGCCATTCCTGATGAGTAGGTGTTCTGATGCGAGTCGGCTTGATCACTGAAATTACGTCCAATCAGTTTTTGCACCGTTTCGGAGAACAATCTCGGACAAAAGAGTCTTCTATGGCCCGTCGATTAATTATTTTTCGAGAGAAAGTAAAGTTTTTCATCTTAGAGGTCATGTGCCTAAAGATCGGAGAATTCTTTTTTGTAGCAAAGAAGCCATTGAATACATAAGGCCTATCTTTGCTAAAGTAAAGGGTTGTGTCGCCACTAATCAGTTTGTGCTGTAACTCTGAAATAGTATATTTGGTTGGAAATGAATCGCAGTCAAGATAAATGCAATTATTTTGTGCGGCAAATGCGATTCTAAATACGTCTGATTCAACCGCATAGTGCGGCGCCGTTGTAAAAGCGAGATGGAGAGACGGATGGTTGTTCTTGATCCACTGAGATGCACTCTTTTTGTCAAATAGTCTAATTGGCTGCAATCCTAATTTGGCTAGCTCCTCGTTCCAAAGCTTTTGAAGTTCGAGAATGTCCGGCGGAGGTGTCCCTTGGCTCCAGTACTGAAAGGGCTGATGTGTGAAAGAAATGAAAGAATTGATCACTTTGTTTGCATGCGCAAACGAGCGAATCCACAACATCTTATAGGGGCTTCTTCGCATGTGTCTTATGCCGAATATCCGCACATTGAGCGAGCAGGCAGCTAATCTTTTCGGTATGCCAATATGCAGAGTCTGGTAAGACTGATATAATCTCGCCTGCATATTAATCGTATCTTATTGGATTCCCAAGGAATCCTTGTAGCTCAATTCTTTTTCTAATTAGGTTGGTATTGGCAGGCAGAATGTCAGCCTCCCCTGTCACATCCAACTGCACAACGTCAGCGGGCCGCTCCAAGCTGATCGCCAGAGTTATTTCCCTCGTCAAGCTCCGCATCCATGGTGACTGCAACAGACTGCTCCCGGAGGCCCCACACTGGAGACAGCCCACGCCGGCAAGGCAGAGCGGCGATGCTGGAGTCCGATTCCCCCTCACCCATCCCCGCCCCAGGCCCTGAGCCGCTGGAGCTGCCTGCCGGGGTGCACCAGCTCTGCGGCTGTGGGCGCAGCCGCCACGGCTGGTTCTGCGATGGCGCCCACCTCGGCAGTGGTCGGGTGTCGTACGAACTGCGGCTGAACGAACCGGCCACGGTGCTGATGTGTCGCTGCGGCCGCTCCCGCTGCACCCCCCTGTGCGACGGCAGCCATGCCGCCCCGGCCCGCAGGCCCTGGTGGCGGCCATGGCGATGACGGGTTCACGCTTCTGAGCCATCCGGCCCCTGGCTGGTGGGCAGGTGGCCGGTCTTGACCCAGATCGTGCACCCCGCCTCACTCCAGGGGCGATGCACACTGCCGGGGGGATTGCGCAGCCAGCTGCCGGCGGGATAGTTACCCAGCTGATCCTGGAACACCCCCTCCAGCACCAGGATCTCTTCGCCGCCGGGATGGCCGTGCGGATGAAACACCGTGTCCGGCGCCCAGCGCACCAGGGCCACATGCTCGGAGCCGAAGGCGTGCAGCGGCATCACCTCCAGCCCCCTCACCAGGCCCGGCACCCAGCCGCTGCGCTGGGTGTCGATCACCACCCGCTGCTGGTCCGCCGGGTGCATC
>JBKDOV010000055.1:0-29289 GCA_046342815.1 Cyanobacteriota bacterium | reverse complement strand
TTCGGGGAGAATTCCGGTGGCTACGGAGGCACGGTGGCTGCCCCGATGGTGAAGGCTTTGATGACCACCTGGTTTCGGGCCTTGTTGCCCCGTCCGGAGCAGGGTTCCCAGAGCTGAGCAGGGGCTCAGGCCACCAGCTGCAGTTCGCGCTGGCCGAGCACCTTGCGGTAATACCCCCGCAGTTGCTCGGTGGCACCGGCCCAGCCCCAGCGTTCGGCCTCCTGGCGGGCGGCGGTTCGCAGTTGCTGGCGGGTGTCGCCGTTGCCAAGCAGCCGCTGCACGGCAGTGATCAGGCTTTCGCTCTGATCCGGGTCGTACAGGCAGCCGTTGACGCCGTCGCTGACGATGTCGGGAATGCCGCCCCGATTCGCCCCCACCACAGGGCAGCCGGCCGCCATCGATTCCAGCAGCACCAACCCCAGGGTTTCGGTGCTGGAGGGGAAGAGGAAGGCATCGCCGCTGGCATAGGCACTGGCCAGCTCCTCGCCTGCGAGATAACCCACGAAGGTGGTGGCGGTGCCTTCAAAGATGCGTTCGAGTTGCTGGCGGTAGGGACCATCGCCCACCAGGGCCAGCCGGGTCTGGGGCATCGCCTCCAGGACCGGGCGGATCCGTTCGATCTGTTTTTCCGCTGAGAGCCGGCCGATGTAGAGCAGCAGGTGGCCGGTGTCGTCGTGGTTGCCGTGCAGCCGCTGGCGCATCTCCTGGTTGGCCAGTTGGGGGGTGAACAGTTCGGTGTCCACACCGCGCTGCCACAGAGCAGTGTTCTGAATCCCCTTGCCGGCCAGTTCCTCCACCATGGCGGTGGAGGTGCAGAGGTTGAGCAGGGCCTGGTTGTGGGCGGCTTTGAGCAGCTCCCAGAGGAGGGGTTCGAGCATCCCCATGCCGTAGTGCTCAAGGTATTTGGGGAGATGGGTGTGGTAGCTGGCCACGAGCGGATACCCCCGGCTCTTCGCCAGCCAGATGCCCCCCAGCCCCAGGACCGCTGGATTCACCACATGCACCACATCGGGGGCGAAGCGATCCAGGGCTTCAGAAACCGCTGGGCGCGGCAGGGCCAGTTTGAGCTCGGGATAGAGGGGCAGAGGCATGGCCGGAACCCCGACCACCCGAGCTCCGCCAAAGGTTTCGGGCGCCCCTTCCGGACAGAAAATCAGCACCTCATCCCCGGCGGCCACGAGGTGCTGCACGGTCTTGGTGAGCCGCGTGACGATGCCATCCACCTTCGGCAGGAAGGTTTCCGTGAAAAAAGCGATCTTCACGGGCCCAGCTCAGGCCGGAGCCTTGATCGCTTCTGCCTGACGACTGGTCCAGGCGGAAAGGCAGGGGATACGCGACCGATCGCAGCGATCGGCCCAGCGGCGTGCCACATCGACAACTTCGGCCAGCAGGCCGTCATCGAGGGTGGTGGGCTTGAGGCCCAGTTCGATGAAGCAGCGGTTGTCCACGATCAGATCGTTCTCGATCGCTTCCTTGCGGGGGTTGGGAAGGCAGTTGATCTCCGCCCCGGTGAGGGCGGCCACCTTGCGGGCCAGGTCACCCACCTGATGACTTTCGGTCATCTGGTTGAAGATCTTCACCTTTTCGCCACTGGTCGGCGGATGCTCCAGGGCGAGCTGAACACAGCGCACCGAATCGCGGATGTGAATGAAGGCCCTCGTCTGGCCTCCGGTGCCATGCACGGTGAGGGGGTAGCCGATCGCGGCCTGCATCAGGAAGCGATTGAGCACGGTGCCGTAGTCACCGTCGTAGTCGAACCGATTGGTGAGCCTGGGGTCCTTTTCGGTGAGCTCCGTGTTGGTGCCCCAGACAATCCCCTGGTGCAGATCGGTGACGCGAATGCCGTCGTTCTTGTTGTAGTAGAAGAAGAGCAGCTGATCGAGCGTCTTGGTCATGTGATAGACGCTGCCCGGATCGGTGGGGTGGAGGATTTTCTCCGTGAATCGGCTGCCATCCGGCTGGGGCACCTCAACGGTGAGATAGCCCTCGGGGATGGTGGCGCCGCGATGCGATCCGTACCCGTAGACCCCCATCGTGCCCAGGTGGACGATGTGGACGTCCAGGCCGCTTTCGACGATGGCGGCGAGCAGGTTATGGGTGCCGTTGACGTTGTTGTCAACGGTGTAGCGCTTGGTGGCGCTGCTCTTCATCGAGTAGGGGGCGGCCCGCTGTTCCGCGAAATGCACAACCGCCTCCGGGCGCTCGCTGCGGAGCAGCTCCAGCAGACGGTCGTATTCCTGGGCGATGTCGAGGTGGACGAAGCCCATGGCCTTGCCCCCCACCTGCTCCCAGGCCCTGAGCCGTTCCTGGATCGTGGCGATCGGGGTCAGGGATTCGACCCCGAGGTCGATGTCGATCTTGCGGCGGCTGAGGTTGTCGACGATCACCACGTCATGGCCGGCATCCGCGAGGTTCACCGCACAGGGCCAACCACAGAAGCCGTCACCGCCGAGAACGAAAACCTTCACCCCAGACTCCTGAACGAGCGATTGCTCCTGTGGGCAAGCTACTACAGGCGTTCGGCACCCCCCTGTGCACGGTCTGGATCCCGGCCTCGGATCAGCTGATGCGGGCGGCCACGGCCACCAGGATCGCCACCAGCACCAGGCCGCCGATCAGCAGCATGCGGTTGGCGCTGCTCTGCTGGGCCTCCTCCATGATCACCATCCGCGGCTCCTTGGCGAAGGCGTTCAGCTTGCCGCCGTCTTCTTCGGTGACCTGCATGGAAAGTCGGGCAGGGGATCGGCAAACCCTATGGAGATCCCTTTGAGGCGTCCGGAGATCCGGAACGCTTCGTCACAGTGGCGCCTCAGCGGCCCACGCGGCCCTGGGATGGTGAGCTGGGGCTGGCGTCGGGCCTGAGGGGCAGCCGGCCGGCCCGGAAGGCCGTACGGCCCGCTTCGGCGGCCTGGGCCATGGCCCGGGCCATGGCGGCCGGATCGCCCGCCAGGGCGATGGCACTGTTGATCAGCAGGGCATCGGCACCCATCTCCATGGCCTGGGCCGCTTCGCTGGGCACCCCGATGCCGGCGTCCACCACCACCGGTACCCGGGCGTTCTCGATGATCAGGGCGATGTTGGCGGCATTGCGGATGCCCTGCCCCGATCCGATCGGAGAGCCCAGGGGCATCACCGTGGCGCAGCCGACGTCCTCAAGGCGCCTGGCCAGCAGGGGATCGGCATTGATGTAAGGCAAAACGGTGAAGCCCTCCCGCACCAGCTGTTCGGCGGCCTCGAGGGTGCCGATCGGGTCGGGCAGCAGGTGGCGGGAGTCTGGAATCACCTCCAGCTTCACGAAGGTGTTGTCCTCCTGGCCTGCCAGTTTGGCCAGCTCCCGGCCCAGCCGGGCGACGCGGATCGCCTCTTCGGCGGTGGCGCAGCCGGCGGTGTTCGGCAGCATCCAGATCCGCTGCCAGTCGATCGCTTCCATCAGGCCCTCGTGGCCTGTCGCCAGCGTCTGTACCCGTCGCACCGCGACCGTGACGATCTCGCAGGCACTCGCCGTCAGGCTCGCCTGCATCACCGCCAGGGAGGGGTACTTGCCGGTGCCGGTCATCAGCCGGCTGCGGAAGCTTCTGCCGCCGATCACCAGGCTGTCCTCCGTCGCTGCGGCGCCGGCAGCCGTGGCTGCGGCGGTTGCGGGGGGGAGGTCCTGGGGCTGGCTGGGGGTCTGGGCGGAATGGACGGAGTTGGACACAGCCGGGGGATCCGGGGTATGCGAACGGTCGCGGCCCCCTTAGTCTGCGCCTCAGACGCCTCCCTGCTCCGATGCCGCTGCCTTTGCCGCCCGCGGTCACCGTTCCGCAGACGCCGGTGATGCTGCTGGCCGCTGCCCAGCCTCTTCCCCGGGATGCCTTTGTGCCCTACATCCCTCCGATGGCTCCGGCCGCGGATCCAGCGAGCGGTGGTTTTGGGCCGGTGGAAACGTTTGATCCCCTGGCCCGGGCTGAGCTGATTTCCCGGTCCATGCCCCGGTATTGGCGGGGGACATACCGCAGTTTCGGTTCTTCCAAGTCGGTTCCCATCGTGCTGGAGATCTCCTCCGCTACGGCCCAAGGGCAGATGGTGGATCTGCGGGGACGCATGGCGATCGACGGCGTGCAGACCCCGGTGCAGGGCAATCTGAATGCCAAATCCGATCAGCTCGATCTGCTGCTGCTGGCGGATCGGCTGGGCGGCGGCCTGGAGTCCGGCGGTGAATTTCAGGGTCTCCAGGGCTTTTCCCTGAGCGGCTGGGAAGCTCCGAGGCTCACCAGCATGGGAGGCCGTCTGCAGTTGCAGCCCGATGGTTCAGCCAGGGTTTCGTCTCCGGCCCAGTCGGGCGCCGTGATCCGCGGCCTCTGGTAATCCAGGGCTGCTTGGGCTCAGGCGGCTTTGCTGTCGATACCGGCGCGGCGTTCCAGGGTCTTCAGGCGCTTGAGGGCTGTTTTGTTTTCGGCTTCCATCGCCAGTACGGCCTGGTAGGTGCTGCGAGCCTCCTCGGGCTTCTGCAGTTTTTCGAGCGCGTATGCGAGATTGTTGAGGGCCACGGGGTAATCGGCCTTGGATTTCAACGCCGCCCGGTAGTGCTTGATGGCAGCCGGGTATTTGTTCTGGGCGGCCAGGGCGAAGCCGAGGGCGTTTTCGATCAGGGCCCGGGCTTCCGGGGGCGCCTTCTCGGAATCGGCCAGCTTCAGGGCCAGCTTGAGGTTGTCGCCAGCCTGGCCATAGAGCCGCTTGCGCAACTGCACCGAAGCGAGCTCATAGAGGCCGGAGGCATCCTTGGGCCGGCTGCCGGCGTCATTGCCGCCGAGCCGGAAAAGCGCGAGCTCATCGCTTCGCACCCGGAGAATCTGACGCCCCACCACGAAGGCGGCACCACCCAGCAGAACGATCAGGCCGATCAGATAGGCCTGAGGCAGAAGTTCCTCCATCTGATCGGCTCGCGTTTGCTGCTCAGTGAGTGGCGGTTTTCACCACGGTGGTGAAGCTGGCGGGATCGGCGATTGCCAGCTGGGCCAGCATCTTGCGGTTGAGGCGCACATCGGCCTTCTTGAGGCCGCCGATCAGGCGGCTGTAGCTCAGACCATTGAGCCTGGCGGCAGCGTTGATGCGGGCGATCCACAGACGCCGGAAGTCACGCTTGCGCCGACGGCGGTCGCGATAGGCGTTGCAGAGGGCCTTCATCACCCGCTGGTTGGCGGTGCGGAACAGGCTGCCGTTGCTGCCCTGGAAACCCCGGGCGAGGCGAAGAATCTTGTTACGGCGCTTGCGGGCAACATTGCCCCTCTTGACGCGAGCCATGGAAGGAAGTCAGTGGTGAACGGGAATGGTCTGAGATCCCTGCGGCTCAGGCGTAGGGAAGCATCAGGCTCACGTTGTCGTGATCGCGCTCATCGACCACGGCCATTGTGCCCAGAAAGCGCTTGCGCTTGGGGCTCTTGTGGTCGAGGAGGTGATTGCGGAAGGCATGCCGGCGCATGAACTTGCCGCTGCCGGTGGCTTTGAACCGCTTGGCGGCCGCTTTGCGGGTCTTGAGCTTCGGCATCTCGGTAAGGCGCAGGCACAAACAAGCAGAGTACGACGCGGAAGAACCCTCCTCCAAATTTTCTCTGCCATGCGCCACCGCCCGCCAGCTCCTTCGCCCCTTTTCCTGCCCCGGTTGCTGGTGGTGGCGACGCTGTTGCTCTCCGGCGGCTGCCGGGCCGCTGACGGCCCCGCCGAGCCTGCGGCAGGGACGACCACCCCGCTCCTGCACCTTCCGGTGCCGGCAGCGGCCGAGCTCCAGCCCGCCGAACCGGTGCTCTGGGTCGCTCTGGCGGCCCATCTCGGTCCTGCGGTTGCCGCCGCTTCGTCGAACGGCGATGTCGGGGCCGCCCCTCCCCTGAAGTTGCGCGCCGCCTCCGGTGCCGTGACCCTGATCGATGCCTCCGGTCAGCGGTTCATGGCGCCGGAACTGGTGCTGCACTGGCAGCGGCGTCCCCTGGCCGCGCCCGTACAGGTGCGGCGCCAGGCGATCGGGCCCTTCGCCAGTTACGAGAGCGCCGACCAGGCTGCCGCCCGTCTGCGGGCCCTGGGGATGGAGGTGCGGATCGCCCGGCCGCGCGACTGGGAAGTATGGGTTCCGGCGGATGCGCGGCTTCCGGTGGGAACCGACGGCACCCTCGTGGAACAGCGGCTGACGGAGCGGCTGGCCCTCACGCTGCGGCGGGCGGCCGGCGTGGTGGAGCTGGAGGGCCCGATCCGGCTGCTGGCCCCCGGGGGTCTGCGCTGGGGGGAGGGAGTGTATGGCGGTCCGTTCCGTCTGCTGGCCGATGCCCACGGCGGCTGGAGCCTGGTGGAGGAGGTACCCCTGGAGCGCTACCTGGAGGGGGTGCTGCCCCATGAGATCGGCGCTGGTGCCCCTGGGGCGGCCCTGGAGGTGCAGGGCGTGCTGGCGCGCACCTGGGCCGTGCGCAATCGGCATCGGTTCGAGGTGGATGGCTACCACCTCTGCGCCGACACCCAGTGCCAGGTGTATCGCGATCCCAGGCAGGCGGGAGACCCCGTGCGTCGGGCGATCGCCGCCAGCCGACATCGGGTGCTCACCTGGGAGAACGAGCCCATTCATGCCGTCTATCACGCCAGCAACGGAGGAATGGCCGCCGGGTTTGAGGAGGGCTGGAACGGGGCTCCTCTGCCCTATCTGCGGCCGTTCGCCGATGGTCCGGCCCCCTTCGCCAAGCGCCTGCCGGTGCCCGTGGCCCCCGCCTCCCTGGCGAAGCTGCTCCAGGACGGCAGCCAGGCCTACGGTGCCGACCATCCTCTGTTTCGCTGGCAGCGACGCCTGACCGCCGGGCAGATCGGGGCGGCGTTGGGGGGCGATGCGGCCGCCATCGGCGCTGTGCGCAACCTCCGCGTGCGGGAGCGCGGAGCCAGTGGCCGGGTGGTGGCGCTGGAGATCCAGGGCAGCCAGGGGACGCGCCTGCTGCGTATGGATGCGATCCGCCGCACGTTGCGTTCCCTGCCCAGCACTATGTTCACCGTCCAAGCGGAGGGGGCCGGGGTCTGGTTGGTACAGGGTGGTGGATTCGGCCACGGGGCGGGTCTTTCCCAGGCCGGGGCCATCGATCTGGCCCGTCGGGGCTGGACAACGCCGAAGATTCTTCAGCACTATTACCCCGGCACCGCTCTGCAGCCGCTGGGAGGCCCGGAGCATGCCCCTTAGAGTTCAGCCAGCCCAGGGGATGCCATGACCGCCGGCGGCACCGCCATCGATCGCCGCCGCAGCAAGGCCGCCCTGTTTCTTGCCTGCTGCGCCCTGGCCGGCATCGCTCCCCATGCCCTGTCTCCTCTGCGGGGCCTGCTGCCGGCGATCACCCTGGCCCTGTTCCTGGGGGGCTAC
Source organism: Cyanobacteriota bacterium (assembly GCA_046342815.1). Lineage (GTDB taxonomy): Bacteria > Cyanobacteriota > Cyanobacteriia > PCC-6307 > Cyanobiaceae > Cyanobium. The sequence goes on along the minus strand of JBKDOV010000055.1, from coordinate 21,926 downwards.
AGCATTCGCACGGTCTGGCTCACCCGGGCGCCGGCGCCCGCGCCTGGCCCTCCCGTGGCGCCTGACGATCTGCCGAGCGTGGATGTGGTGGTGGCCGCCCGCGACGAGCAGGCCGTGATCGGCCGGCTGGTGGAGCGCATCGCAGAGCTTCGGTATCCCCCGGACAAGCGCAAGCTCTGGATCGTGGATGACGGCAGCGAGGACCGCACGCCCGAGCGCCTAGCCGAGCTGGCGGCCCGCTATCCGTGGTTGCAGGTGCTCACCCGTCCCCGCGATGCGGGCGGTGGCAAGTCCGGGGCCCTCAATCTCGTGCTCGAGCAGCTGCAGGGGCGCTGGATGCTGGTGCTTGACGCCGATGCCGATCTGCAGCCGGATGTGCTCGAGCGGCTGATCCCCTTCGCCGAATCGGGCCAGTGGGCCGCGGTGCAGCTGCGCAAGGCCGTGGTCAACAGCGACGACAACCTCCTGACGCAGGCCCAGGCGATGGAGATGGCCTTCGATGCGGTGATCCAGGAGGGGCGGTTGGCCGGTGGTGGGGTCACCGAACTGCGGGGCAATGGCCAGCTGCTGCGGCGCGATGCGGTGCAGACCGCCGGTGGGTTCAACGAGGCCACGGTCACCGACGATCTGGACCTCAGCTTCCGTTTTCTGCTGGCGGGCCTGCCGATCGGTCTGCTCTGGGATCCGCCGGTGAAGGAGGAGGCCGTGCTGACTCTGCCGGCCCTGTGGCGGCAGCGGCAGCGCTGGGCCGAAGGCGGTCTGCAGCGATTCCTCGATTACTGGCCCGGTCTGTTCTCCGATCGGCTCACAGGGGCCCAGAAGCTGGATCTTGCCTGTTTCTTCCTGCTCCAGTACGTGCTGCCGGTGATGGCGGCGGCCGATCTGGTCGGTGCCCTGATCACCCGCACTCCCCCCACCAACTGGCCTTTCTCGATCGTGGCCCTCGGGCTCTCCGGCCTGGCCATCGCTCGCGGCTGCCGCAGGCCCAGCGAAGGCCCTGCCTTGCCGGCGATGAACCCTTTCTCGATGGGGCTCGGGATCGTCTACCTGGTGCACTGGTTCGTCGTGATTCCCTGGGTCACCGTGCGCATGGCCCTGTTCCCCAAGCGTCTGGTCTGGGCCAAGACCCTGCACCTCGGCCATGGAGACCCCGGGGAGGAAGACACCAGCACCACCCTCGAGCCGACCGAGACGCCGGCCACCTGATCAGGCCACTTCGTCTTCGCCGTCTTCGCCGCGGTAGGGGATCACCTCGCCGTTGAAGAAGTCGGCCAGCAGGCGCGCCCGTTCGTCGATCGGAGCACTTTGGCGCGGTGGTGCCTCCAGGGGTGGCAGTGGCACGGTTGGCGGTGGCGCGGGGGCGATCGGTGCTGCCGCTGCCGGCGGGCTGGTGTCCGGTCGGGTTGCAGGAGCAGCCGGAGCAGCCGGAGCGGGGACCGGGGCTTGGATCGGGGCTGGGACCGGAGCGGGGCTCTGGGTGGGCCTGGGCGGGCCGGTGGGCACAGGCGCATATCCAGGGGCCGCTGGCGCTGGCTTGGCGGTCTGCCCCGTGGCCGGTTGGACCGGACTGCCAGGGTCGGCGGCCTCCAGCACCAGCTGCCGGGGGCTGCCCAGGGTGGCTGTGACGGCGTTCTGCAGCAGCGGCAGCCGGCTTTGCACCATGGCCATCCAGGTGCCTGCCACCCGCACCACGGCCTGGCGGCCATCCAGGCGAACCAGTTGGGCCTGCTGCGACAGCAGCATCCGGGTGGACGGCAGTTCCAGGCCCGCCAGGATCTGTTGCCAGAGCTCCGAAAGATTCGTGGGGCCGGTTTCGTTCCCCGGTGCGGCGGAGGCAGGCGTTGCAGCGGCCGCAGGGAAAGGGGCGGCCGCGGCGATCGTGGGGGCGGGCGTGGGGTCCGCCACGACCGACAGGGCTTCAACGGGGACCGGGGCTGTTGCTGATTGGCCTGTTGCTGCCTGGCCTGGCGCTGCGGAGGACGGGACTGAGGAGACAGGGGTTGCGGAGACTGGGGTGGAGACAGGGGCAGCGAGGGGCTCGGCCAGCAGGCCCAGCAGCAGCACCTCCAGCCACAGCCGGGGTTGCACGCTCAGCCGCAGCTGTTGTTCGCTGCCCTTGAGCTGGGCCTGCCAGAGGAGCAGGCGGGCTTTCCCGATCCGTCGCGCCACCTCGGGCAGACGCGGCCTCAACCCTGGGGAAACACTGGTGAGCTCCAGCCGATCCGGGGCCACCCCGGCCAGCAGCAGGTCCCGCAGCAGGCTGGCCAGGCCCTGCAGCAGGGAGGCTGGTTCGCGGCCCCGTTCGAGCAGCTGTCGGCCCACCTCGATCACCGCCAGCGGATCGGCGGCGGCCATCGCTTCCGCCAGCTCCAGCAGTTCCTGTTCGGGCACGGCCCCCAGCAGCTCCCAGACGGCGATCGCCTCGATCGGCGCCGGCAGCAGGCTGAGTTGATCGAGAAGGCTCTCCGCGTCCCGCAGGCCCCCCTGGGCGCGTTGCGCCACCACGTGAAGGGCTTCGGCGCTGATGCCGATCTTTTCCTGATCGGCGATGAACTGCAGATGCTGCAGCATCGCCTCCAGCGGGATGCGGCGGAAATCAAACCGCTGGCAACGGGAGAGGATCGTGGGCAGCACCCGCTGCGGATCGGTGGTGGCGAGCACGAACACCACCCGCGGCGGCGGTTCCTCCAGCGTCTTGAGCAGGGCGTTGAAGGCCGCGGTGGAGAGCATGTGGCATTCGTCCACCACATAGACCTTCCAGCGCGCCTGCACCGGGGCGAAGCGGGAGCGTTCGATCAGCTCGCGGATGTTGTCAACGCCGGTGTTGGAGGCCGCATCGATCTCGATCACATCGAGGGCGGTGCCGGCGGCGATCGAGCGGCAGAGTTCGCACTGGCCGCACGGTTCAGGGGTGGGGCCGCTGCCGGCACTGCAGTTCAGCGACCGGGCCAGGATGCGGGCGCTGGAGGTCTTGCCGGTGCCGCGTGGACCGCTGAACAGATAAGCCGGAGCAATCCGGCCCGAGAGCAGCGCATTGCCCAGGGTGGTGGCGATCGCTTCCTGTCCCACCAGTTGGTCGAACCGCTGCGGCCGGTACTTGTGGTGAAGCGGCTCGTAGGCCTGGCCCATGGTCCGGGGCGGAGGCGAGCCAACCACACTAACGGTCCTGCGGGCGCTCCTTGGCAGGCTCCAGCATCCGTTCCAGCCGGGCTTCGATTTCCTCCACCTGGGTGAGCTGATCGGCCAGCTTCTGGGCGGCGAGGCGAAGCTTCAGAAACTGGTCGTTGCTCTCCAGGCTGCCTTCGCCGCCCCAGCGCAATTCGGCTTTGGAGAGTTCCTCCTCCAGCTTCTGCTGGAGCTTCAGCCGCAGGCCATCGAGCTGTTCGATGCTGCGCAGGGCCAGGTCCCGACCTTTTTCCAGGTGTTCGGGGTCGATGGCGATCCCCTGCCGGAGCAGCATGCGCACGCCGGTGAGCAGGGCCGCCGGCATGAACTGGCCGAAGGCCAGGGCGCCGAGACTGCCGGTGTGGAGCCAGTCCTCCACCTGGCTGCTGCGATGGCGGCCGGTCTTGCACCAGTGGGCGAAGTGCTCGCAGTTGTTGAACAGCAGGTTGTAGTTCTGCTCCCCCAGCCGGCCCATGGCGCGCCGCAGCGTGATCCCGGCGGAAGAACAGCTTCCCTCCGGATAGGTCACCTCACTGATCGGCTGGCCGCGGCTGAAGTCCTCCCGCGAACTGCGCAGGATTTCCCGCCCCTCGAGGTAATGGGCCACGGTGCCGTCGCCGAGGTCGATCCCGTGGTGCATGAACAGACCATGTTGCCGGGGGGCCTGGAGATGGTCGGCGGCAGCCAAGGGTCGGGGAGATGAACAGCGGATCCAGCTTCGCGCTCCCGGGCCCCCTTGCCTGCCCGGCAAGGAGGTGGGGATGCCCGTCCCGCCGCTTGCGCTTCCTGGTGCTCAGGCCGTGGCCTGTTGATCGAGATGGGTGTCGCGGTCGCCGGCGCTGGGGTGGGGGAGCACCTTGGCCTTGCTGCGCTGTTCCACCAGTTCGCGGGTGATCGTGAAGCTCTTGATGTCGCGGCGCGAGGGCAGGTCGTACATCACATCGAGCATCAGCTCCTCCACGATGCCCCGCAGAGCCCGGGCTCCGGTCTTGCGGCGGTGGGCCTCGACGGCGATCGCCTCGACGGCGCCGGGTTCGAAGTCGAGCCGCACGTTGTCCATGCTCAGCAGCGTCTGGAACTGCTTCACCAGCGCGTCCCGCGGCTCGGTGAGGATCGCTTCGAGGGCATGGGTATCGAGCGGTTCGAGCACGGCATTCACCGGCAGGCGACCGATGAATTCGGGGATCAGGCCGTAGCGCACCAGATCATCGGGTTCCAGATGGCGGATCACCTCGGCGGCATGGCGATCCTTGCCGCTGCGGGGTCGGCTCTGGCCATCGGCGGGCAGGAAGCCGATCGCATTGCGCCCCATGCGGCGCTGCACCACATCCTCGAGGCCCACGAAGGCACCGCCGCAGATGAACAGGATCTGGCTGGTGTCGATCTGGATGCAGTCCTGATAGGGATGCTTCCTGCCGCCCTGGGGGGGCACGTTGGCGATGGTGCCCTCCAGCATTTTCAGCAGGGCCTGCTGCACCCCTTCGCCGGAAACATCCCGGGTGATCGAGGGGTTTTCGCTCTTGCGGGCGATCTTGTCGATCTCATCGATGTAGATGATGCCCCGCTGGGCCTGATCGACGTCGAGATCGGCCTTTTGCAGCAGCCGCAGCAGGATGTTTTCTACATCCTCCCCCACATAGCCGGCCTCGGTGAGGGTGGTGGCGTCAGCCACCGCGAAGGGAACGTCCAACAGTTCCGCCAGGGACTGGGCCAGCAGGGTCTTGCCGCAGCCGGTCGGGCCGATCAGCAGGAGGTTCGACTTGTGCAGGCGGGTGGCTGTCTGGTCGGTCTCTCCCTTGCCGTCCCCCTGCCAGGCCAGGCGCTTGTAGTGGTTGTAGACCGCCACAGAGAGCACCTTCTTGGCCTCTTCCTGGCCCACCACCTGCTGGTCGAGAAAGCTCTTGATCTGCTTGGGCTTGGGGATGGAGGCAAGGGTGGGAGCCGGTTTGGGGGCCTTCCTGGGGGGAGCCTTGCGACTGTTCTCGGGGGTGGCCCGGCCCAGATGGCCATGGTTGTCCACCAGTTCCTCATCCAGGATCTCGTTGCAGAGATCGATGCACTCGTCGCAGATGTAGACGCCGGGGCCAGCGATCAGTTTGCGCACCTGTTCCTGGGACTTGCCGCAGAAGGAGCACTTCAGGTGAGCGTCGAACTTGGCCATCGGCGAGGGCAGAGAGTGGGCGTCCGGGGCAGGAGCGGGAGCAGCGGGCGCTTCCGATTTCCAGGATCGACCCGAATGGGGGGTTCGTCAGCCGACCTTAAGGATCAAACCGGGGCGAAGCTGCTGCCGCCATCGCTGGCGGGGGAGCTTTCGAAGGAGGGAACGGTGTCGTGCACGACCCGGTCGATCAGCCCGTATTCAACCGCTTCCGCCGGGGAAAGGAAGTAGTCGCGGTCGGTATCTTCGGCGATCTTCTCCAGAGGCTGGCCGGTGTGTTCGGCCATCAGTCCGTTGAGGGTGTCCTTGAGGAACAGGATTTCGCGGGCTTGGATCTCGATGTCGATCGCCTGGCCCTGGGCGCCTCCCAGGGGTTGGTGAATCATGATCCGGGCATTGGGAAGGGCCAGCCGCTTGCCTTTTGTGCCGCCTGTGAGCAGGAAGGCCCCCATGCTGGCGGCCAGGCCGTAGCAGATGGTGACCACGTCAGGGGACACCTGCTGCATGGTGTCGTAGATCGCCAGGCCGGCTGTCACCGAGCCGCCCGGTGAATTGATGTAGATCTGGATGTCCTTCTCGGGGTCCTCGGCCTCCAGGAACAGCAGCTGGGCCACGAGGGAATCGGCCACCTGGTCGTCGATGCCGGAGCCCAGGAAGATGATCCGTTCCCGCAGCAGCCGGGAGTAGATGTCGAAGGCCCGATCGCCTCGGCCCGACTGTTCCACCACGGTGGGCAGCACACCTGGATTGGCCACGGGGGTACCGGCCTTCGCCGTCCAGACCCCGCCGCTCCAGTGGCTGTGGACCGGATGGCGCAGGAGTCCACCGGGCAGGAGGTTCGCTTCGGGGCTCGCGTTGGCGGAGACGTCGATCACGCGGCTGACTCGGAAGGAGGGGAAGGAACCACAAATCTATGGGCTGCGGAGCGACCGGCGGGGATTCCCGCCGGTCGGAACACCGGTCAGTCCTCCGTTTTGCTGCGTTTGCGGGCCTTGGGCTCCTCCTCTTCGCTGGCGTTCTTCTCCTTTTTCTGGGCTTTCTCGGCCTTCTTCGCTTCCTTCTTCTCCGCCTTTTCGCCCTTGGCCTGCGCGGCTTCCGAGCCGTCCTCGGATTCGCTCTTCTCCGTGACCGTGCTGTGGCTTTCCAACCATTCCAGCAGGGCTTCCCGCAGCAGGTCGTCGGTGACGGCCAGCCTCAGCCGCTGTGGATCGATGTTGGCCGTTTCACTGAGCCCACGGCTCACTTCGCGGAGCTTGGCCTCCACGTCCTTTTCGGCCACTTCGATCTTTTCGCTGCTGGCCAGGGCCTTGAGGGCGAGGTTGCGGCGCAGCCGTTGTTCGGCCTCGGGGCGGGAGGTGTCCATCAGGCTGCGCACCAGATCCGGGGTGAACAGCTTCTTGACATCCATGCCCTGCTGGGCGATCTGGCCGGCCGTCTGCTCGATCAGGTTGCGGATCTCCTCCTGCACCAGGGTTTCAGGCAACTCCACCTCGAGCTGTTCCACCAGGGCGTCGAGCAAGGCTTCCTGCCGGTTGGCCCGATGGCGACGCTCGGCGTCCTCCTTCAGGCGGTTTTCCAGGTCGGCCCGCAGTTCCTTCAGGGTCTGTTTGTCGCTGGCCTGCTGGGCGAAGCTGTCGTCCAGTTCGGGCAGTTCGCGGGCCTTGAGATCCAGCAGGGTGATCTGGCAGCGGGCCTTGCGGCCGGCCGCGTCCTCCTGGGGGTAGGACTCGGGGAAGGTGCAGTCCACGTCGCGGCTTTCACCGACTTCCATGCCGAGGATGCCTTCCACGAAACCGGGGATCATGCGGCCTTCCTCGAGCTCCACATCCATTCCTTCACTGGCACCGCCGCTGATCGCCTCGCCGCTGTCGGAGAAGGTGCCGCTGAAGCTGATCCGGGCCACATCCGCAGCGGCGGCAGCCCGGCCCTCCACCGGCACCAGCGCCGCCAGCTGCCGCCGGGATTGTTCCAGCAGTTCATCCACCCGGGCCGGGTCATAGGCCACGCTGGCGGCTTCGGCCTTCAGACCCTTGGTGGCCTTGAGGCTGGGCGTGGGCTCCACGTCCATTTCCAGGGTGAGGGTGAACTCGCTTCCGGGCTGAAAACGCTCCAGCACCGTTTCGAAGCCTTCCTGCAGTTCCGGCCTGCCGATCGGCTCGATCTTTTCCTGTTGCAGCGCCTCCCGATAGACGCTGTCGACCAGGTCCTCAAGGGCGGTGGCCCGGATCCGCAGGGGGCCGATCTGCTGCAGCAGCACGGGCCGGGGCACCTTGCCCTTGCGGAAGCCGGGCAGCTTGATGCTGCGGCTGAGTTTCTCGACAGCGCCGTCGTAGCTGGCCTGGCTGCGGCCGGCGGGAACCACCACTTCCAGGGCCAGACGGCTGCCGGGGCGGGGGCTGGTCTTCACCTTCAGGTCGGCCGCGGCTTTGCCACCTGCTTTGGAGGTGGCTTTCGGCGCTGCGGAGGAATCGGCAGCGGCGGGGCTGGCGGCTGGGCTCATGGGAAAGGCCGATCGATCGGGCAAGCCCGCGATTCTAGAAACTGGCCGAGACGGGCTTCCGCCGCGTATTGTTGCTTCGACGAACAGAAGGCGCCATATCCCCAATCCGAACTTTCCCGCAAGGGGGCTGACTGTGGTCAGTCCTCTGTTTTGGGGAAGCCTCGGCAGTTTCGGATCCAAGGTTCGATTCCCGTCCACCTCCCCTTTCTTCAGCCACCCTCTGCCGCCACCCCCCTCAGAAGATTCCGTTTTCCGGTCGTTTCCTGGCTTTTCCCCGGAATCTGCCCCTGGTTTTTCGCATCTCCTGGTCGTTTCGCTCCTCCTTCCGCCCCGTTGACCGCCCTTTCCCCCCCTTCCCATCAGCCTGCCCCCTCCCTTCCCCAGCGCCCTCTGCGGGTGGCGATCCTCGGGGCCACGGGCGCAGTGGGTCAGGAACTGCTGGAACTTCTGGCGGAGCGCCAGTTTCCGGTCGGAGAGCTGGTGTTGCTTGCCTCGTCCCGCTCCGCCGGTCAGGAGATCCGTTGGCGGGGTCACACGGTCACGGTGCAGGCCGTGAGCGAGGCCAGTTTTGAGGGCATTGATCTGGTGCTGGCCTCCGCCGGCGGTTCGATTTCCAGGCAATGGGCGCCGGTTGCCGTGGCCGCTGGTGCCGTGGTGATCGACAACTCCAGCGCCTTCCGCCTGGAGCCCGCCGTGCCGCTGGTGGTTCCGGAGGTGAATCCGCAGGCGGCCTTTGAGCACGCCGGCATCATTGCCAACCCCAACTGCACCACCATCCTGCTTACGGTGGCCCTGGCGCCCCTGGCGGCCCGTCGCCCCCTCCGCCGGGTGGTGCTCAGCACCTATCAATCGGCCAGCGGGGCCGGTGCCCGGGCCATGGACGAACTGCGGCAGCTCAGCCGCACCGTGCTGGATGGCGGTACCCCTGTCAGCGAAGTGCTGCCCCATTCGCTCGCCTTCAATCTCTTTCTGCACAACTCGCCCCTGCAGCCCAACGGCTACTGCGAGGAAGAGCTGAAGATGGTGAATGAAACCCGCAAGATCATGGGCCTGCCGGGGCTGCGCCTCACGGCCACCTGCGTGCGGGTGCCCGTTCTCCGTGCCCATTCCGAGGCGGTGAACATCGAATTCGAGGAGCCCTTCCCTGTGGAGGAAGCGCGGGCGCTGTTGGCGCAGGCTCCGGGGGTCGAGTTGATCGAGGACTTCGAAGCCAATCGCTTTCCGATGCCCACCGATGTCACCGGCAGGGATCCGGTGGCGGTCGGTCGGATCCGCCAGGACCTGAGCGATCCCCATGCCCTAGAGCTCTGGTTGTGCGGTGACCAGATCCGCAAGGGTGCCGCCCTCAATGCGATTCAGATCGCTGAGCTGCTGCTGTCAGGAGGTGTCGCTTGACCACGTCACCGTTCACCCCGGCAGCCCCCTTCGGCCGAGTGGTGACCGCCATGGTCACCCCGTTTCAGCCTGATGGGGCGGTGGATCTGGCCACGGCGGCACGACTGGCTGACCATCTCGTGGCCCATGGCTCCGATGGACTGGTGGTCTGCGGCACCACCGGTGAGTCACCCACCCTGAGCTGGGAGGAGCAACACAGCTTGTTCTCGGCTGTGAAGGGAGCGGTGGGGGATCGGGCCAGGGTTCTGGCTGGCAGCGGCAGCAACTGCACCGCCGAAGCGGTGGAGGCCACGGCCCGGGCGGCAGCCCTCGGAGCCGATGGAGCCCTGGTGGTGGTCCCGTATTACAACAAGCCTCCCCAGGACGGCCTGGAGGCCCATTTCCGGGCGGTGGCGTCCGCAGCGCCGGAGCTGCCGCTGATGCTCTACAACATCACTGGCCGAACCGGCTGCAGCCTGGCTCCCGAAACCACCGCCAGGCTTCTGGAACGTCCCAATGTGGTGAGTTTCAAGGCGGCCAGCGGCACCACCGAGGAGGTTTCCCAGTTGCGTGCCTGCTGCGGGGATCGGTTGGCCATCTACAGCGGTGATGACGCCCTCACCCTGCCGATGCTTGCGGTGGGCGCCGCTGGCGTGGTCAGCGTGGCCAGCCATCTGGTGGGTTCGGAGCTGCAGGCGATGATCCAGGCCTTCTTCGCCGGGGATCACGCCGGGGCCCTGGTCCTGCATGACCAGCTTCTGCCGCTGTTCAAGGTTCTTTTCTGCACCACCAACCCCATTCCGCTGAAGGCTGCGCTCGAGCTCAGCGGCTGGCCGGTCGGAGCTCCCCGTCTTCCCCTTCTTCCCGCAGACAGCACCGTGCGCGAACGTCTCTCCACCACCCTGGCCGCCCTGCGTCCCACCTGACGCCAAGGCTCAGCTCAGATCAGATCAGCTCCATCAGCCCAGAAACACATCTCCATCGGATCATTCTTCTTTCATGGCAAGTCAGTACGGCAACAACGGGTCTTCGCAAAGCGCTTCTTCCCAGAACGGCAATGGAAAGCAGCCTGCCCTGCGGGTGATTCCCCTCGGCGGCCTGCATGAGATCGGCAAAAATACCTGCGTATTTGAATACGGTGATGACCTCATGCTTGTGGATGCCGGTCTGGCATTCCCCAGCGATGGCATGCATGGCGTGAATGTGGTCCTGCCGGATACCAGTTATCTGCGCGAGAACCAGAAGCGGATCCGCGGCATGATCGTGACCCATGGTCACGAAGATCACATTGGTGGCATTCCCCACCACCTCAAGAACTTCAATATTCCTGTGATCTATGGCCCCCGCCTGGCCATGTCGATGCTGCAGGGAAAGATGGAGGAGGCTGGGGTCACGGACCGCACCACGATTCAGACGGTGAGTCCCCGTGAAGTGGTGCACGTGGGTCAGCACTTCAAGGTGGAATTCATCCGCAACACCCACTCTCTTGCTGACAGCTTCTCACTGGCGATCACCACGCCTGTGGGGGTGGTGGTGTTCACCGGTGACTTCAAATTTGATCACACCCCCGTGGATGGCGAATACTTCGACATCCAGCGCATGGCCCATTACGGCGAGCAGGGTGTGCTGTGCCTGTTCAGTGATTCCACCAATGCCGAACTGCCTGGCTTCACGCCACCGGAACGGGCGGTGTTCCCCAACCTTGACCGTCATATCGCCAATGCCGAGGGGCGGGTGATCTTGACCACGTTCGCCAGCTCCACCCATCGGGTTTCGATGATCCTGGAGCTGGCCATGAAGCATGGACGCAAGGTGGGTCTGCTGGGCCGGTCCATGCTCAATGTGATCGCCAAGGCTCGTGAACTCGGCTACATGCGCTGCCCCGATGATCTGTTCGTGCCGATCAAGCAGATCCGGGATCTCCCCGACCGCGAAACCCTGTTGCTGATGACCGGCAGCCAGGGAGAACCCCTCGCCGCCCTGAGCCGGATTTCCCGCGGCGAGCACCCCCAGGTGCAGGTGAAGACCAGTGACACGATCATCTTTTCGGCCAGCCCGATCCCGGGCAACACCATTTCGGTGGTGAACACCATCGATCGCCTGATGATGCTCGGCGCCAAGGTGGTCTACGGCAAGGGAGAGGGCATCCATGTCTCCGGCCATGGAAGTCAGGAAGACCAGAAGCTGATGCTGGCTCTCACGAGGCCCCGCTATTTCGTTCCGGTGCATGGCGAGCATCGGATGTTGGTGGCCCATGCCCGAACGGGCATGTCCATGGGCATCCCTGCCGACCACACCCTGATCATCGACAACGGCGATGTGGTGGAGCTCACCCCCGATTCGATCCGCAGGGGCGAACCGGTCAAGGCGGGCATTGAACTGCTCGATGCCTCCCGCAATGGCATCGTTGATGCCCGGGTGCTCAAGGAGCGCCAGCAGTTGGCTGAGGACGGCGTCATCACCCTGCTGGCGGTGATCACCACCGATGGGGTCATGGCAGCTCCGCCCCGCGTCAACCTGCGCGGTGTCGTCACCACCGCAGACCCCCGCAAGCTCTCGATGTGGACCGAGCGCGAAATCGGCTGGGTTCTGGAAAATCGCTGGAATCAGCTTTCCCGCAATACCGGCGGCAAGGCTCCCGATGTGGATTGGGTCGGCGTGCAGCGCGAGATCGAAGTGGGCCTCCAGCGACGCCTGCGTCGTGAGCTGCAGGTGGATCCGTTGATCATCTGTCTGGTGCAGCCGGCCCCTGCCGGCACCCCTGCCTACAAGGGGCGGGCCGACGCCGAGCCCGACACCCGTCCGGCTCCCCGTGGCCGTCGCGATGGTGGCGGCAGTCGTGAGGTGAACCGTCAGCCCCAGCGTCAGATGGCTGCTGCCGCGGCAGCTTCCGCCACTCCCGCCGCCGCAACTGCTGCAGCGGCCCCAGCCCCCGTTGCCGCCGCCAGCCAACCCAGGCCCGAAGCGGTGGAGGAAGCGGAACCCACCGGCAGGACGCGTCGCCGGCGTTCTGCGGCAGCCGTCGGCTGAAGCCCGGTCCGGCTTCAGCCCACCACCACTCAGCCCACCACCACCGTCAGCAGGCTGCGGAGCAGCTCGGGATCCTCGGCAACGGGCTCGGATCCCGGCAGCGGCTCGGCCATCTCCTCTGGGGAGTTCTGCTGCTGCGACCACCCTGGTGAGTCACTGCCAGAGGCTTCCAGCAGGCGTCCTGGGTGTTCCTCCAGAGCTGGGATGGCCATCGCGCCCGGTTCCACCTCCCACGCGCTCTGCCCGTCCGGGGTGGAGGTGGAGACGTGAGGGGGCGCTTCCACGGAATGGGCTTCCACCGGACGCAGTTCCAGTTCCTCTCTAAGGCGAGCATCGGCCTGATAGACCTCGAGCAGGCCGGGATCTTCCACCACGTCAGCGGGGATTGCCGGTGCAGGGGGGATCGTCGCTTCCTGCGTCAGCGGCGGTTCAGGCTCCAGCTCAGGAGCGCTTCTCTCCTGGGTTGCCTCCCCTGGGCTTTCGGGGGTGGCGGGTTCGATGGCGGCCCAGGGAGTGGCAGCGGTGGTGATTTTCGGACTGCTCCTGGTCGATTCCGGCCGGGATGGCTCAGCCTCGATCCAGGGCATGGCCGGACTGGCGGCCGCGAGCTCCGCCATGTCGGGCAGTTCCGCTGCAGCCACCGGTTGGGGAAGATCCCCTGCCGTTGCCACCGGTGGCAGAGCCTCCTGCTGTGCCTCCTTGGGGGCAGGGGCTGTTTCCGCCCCTTCGGCGGCTTCTGGTTGGGACAGCGGGCGATTGCACAGTTGCAGGCCGTGTTCGGCCGCCTGGCGCAGGGCCGGTTCGGACTTGCTGACGAGAATGGCGCGATAAAGGTCTTCGGCGAGGTGCCGGTCGCCGAACCCATGGAGATGGGTATGGGCCATCAGCAGCTGCAGCCGTTGGCGCACGGCCGTGGCCGTGGGGTCCTGTCGGTCGCCGATCTCCTCCAGCAGGGCCTTTCCCTGGCGGAGCACATCGGACCACCTGTCCTCGCAGTAGGTGACCTCGACCGCGGCATAGAGCTCTGCCAGGTCCTGGGGCACTTCCGCTTCAGCCATGGGGCGCTTCGGGGGAATGAAGAAACAGTGTGGCGCCATCCCACCGCAGCCGCCAGCCGGCGCTCAGGTCCATCCGGCCGGATCCCTGGCCCACCGCCAGCCGGCTGATCAGCTGCTCGAGGGAGTCGCTTGCCAGGCCCCGGCCCCGGTGGGTCTCCAGCCAGTGCTGCAGCAACTGCCGCTGGACCGCCACGGAAAGCGCGCCCAGGCGTCGCCGCTGCAAGGCCGCGATACTGACCCTTGGGACTTCGGCCACGCCGAGACCATCGAGGGCCAGGTCGAGCAGTTCCTCGTTCTGCTCCGACTCCGCCGCCAGTCGCTCCGCCAGGCCGCTGATCCTGCGGCTGGCTCCGGGGTGCAGCTCTTCCAGCACCGGCAGCACCTCGGCCCGCAGCCGGTTGCGGCTGAAGCGAGGGTCAGCGTTGGTGGTGTCCAGCCACACGGGCAGGTTGCGTTCCTGGCAGAGCTGGGCGGTATCGGCCCGGCTGAGTTGAAGCAGTGGTCGACTCAGCAGCAGAGGCGTGCCATTCGGGGCGGCCAGCATCAATGGGCGCAGCGGCCGCAGGCTTGCCAGCCCCCGCAGGTGGCAGCCCCGGGCCAGGTTGAGCAGCACGGTTTCGGTCCGGTCGCTGGCGGTGTGGCCCGTCACCACGTGGGTGCAGCCCTGAAGGACGGCCGAGCGGGCCAGGCAGTCGTAGCGCCAGCTGCGGGCTGCCGCTTCGCCGGCCAGCCCCCGCTCCGGGGCCCGGGCGATCTCCAGTTCGAGGCCTTCGGACTCGGCCCAGAGCTTCAGTTCCCGGGCCTGGGCTTTCGATTCCGCTCGCCAGCCGTGGTCGCCATGCCAGAGCCGCAGCCGCCAGTGATGCAGAGGCTGGAGATCCCGCAGCAACCGGGTCAGGGCCATGGAATCCTGCCCTCCCGAAACCGCCAGCAACAGTCCGGCCCCCTGCGGTAGCAGCTCGGGCCGGCGCAGCAGCTGGCGATGCAGGCGCAGCTGGTGGGGCCCCCAGCCGCGCTCGGGTGCCGAAGGCTCGGATGGGAGAATCACACCACGATCTTCCTGCTGCACCCAATGTCCCGCCTTTCCAGCCTGCCTGCCGCCCTGCAGAACGCGGTGTCCGGTCGTCGTCTGCTGAAGGTCATTGCCGGTCTCACCAACTTCGATGCCGCGGCTGTGCAGCGGATCGCCCGGGCGGCTGCGGCAGGCGGGGCCGATCTGATCGATGTGGCCTGTGATCCCGAGCTGGTGGGCCTCGTGGCTGCCACCGCTCCTGGCCTGCCGATCTGCGTTTCGGCGGTCGACCCTGAGCTGTTCCCGGCTGCCGTGGAGGCCGGCGCGGCGATGGTGGAGATCGGCAATTTCGATGCCTTCTATCCCCTCGGGCGCGTCTTCGGCGCGGAGGAGGTGCTGGATCTCACCCGTCGCACCCGTGCCCTGCTGCCCGAAGTGGTGCTGTCGGTCACCGTGCCCCATGTGCTGCCCCTTGATCAGCAGGAACAACTCGCCATCGATCTGGTGGCGGCAGGCGCCGACCTGATCCAGACCGAGGGGGGAACCAGTGCCCGTCCGTTCAGTGCCGGCAGCCTCGGCCTGATCGAGAAGGCGGCGCCCACCCTGGCCGCGGCCCATGCCATCAGCCGTGCCGTGGCGTTGCCTGTTCTCTGTGCCTCCGGTCTTTCGGCCGTCACCGTGCCAATGGCCCTGGCTGCGGGCGCCAGCGGCGTGGGCGTGGGCTCCGCCGTCAACCGTCTGCAGGACGAGCTGGCCATGGTGGCCGTGGTTCGGGGGCTGCGGGAGGCGATCAGCGGCGCTGTCGAGGCGGTGCGGCGCTGATCAGCAGTTATGCGCTGCGGAAATCAGCTATACGCTGCAGAAAACAGATCGCACGTCGTGTCCCACCCCTTTCTCTGGCTTCTGCAGTGGCCCGTCAGGGCTGTCATCCTGCTGCTCGTCGCTGCGCTTCCCCTGGGTGTTGAGATGGTGAGCTTCCGGATCGCCCTGGCCTCGGCCCTGGCGATCGGTCTGCTGGGCACCCTGTTGGTCGCTCCGCTGCGGTTGCTGCTCTCTCCGTTCTGGACCTTTGCCTCGTTCGGGGGAGTCCTCAGTCCCGTTTCCTTCCTGTTCAACCTGCTGATCTCGATCATCCTCTTCTCAGGGACGGCCTGGTTGATCGAGGGATTCCGTCTGCGCAGGGGCATCTACAGCGCGGTGCTCGGGTCCCTCGTGTACAGCGTGATCAGCACCGTGGTGCTGCGGATTCTTGGTCTGGAGGTGCCCCTCCTCCGCGCCATGACCCTCTTTACCGACGGGGTGGCCTGAGGCCGGCTCCCGGGCATCCGAACCCCGCCTGCCGGCCATGGGCCCCAGAATGGGTCCCATGGCTTTTGATTTGCACGCTCCCTACCAACCCAAGGGAGATCAGCCCTCCGCCATCAAGACCCTGGTGGAAGGGGTGGATGGCGGCGACCGTTTTCAGACCCTGCTGGGGGCCACCGGCACCGGCAAGACCTTCACCATCGCCAATGTGATCGCCAGGACGGGACGTCCCACCCTGGTGTTGGCCCATAACAAGACCCTGGCGGCCCAGCTCTGCAATGAGCTGCGGGAGTTTTTCCCGAACAACGCCGTTGAATATTTCATCTCCTATTACGACTATTACCAGCCCGAAGCGTACGTGCCCGTTTCGGATACCTACATCGCCAAGACGGCGTCGATCAACGAAGAGATCGACATGTTGCGCCATTCGGCGACCCGCTCTCTGTTCGAGCGACGCGATGTGATCGTGGTCGCTTCGATCAGCTGCATCTACGGCCTGGGAATCCCTTCGGAATATCTCAAGGCGGCGGTGCGCTTCCAGGTGGGGGAAACCCTCAACCTGAGGGGCTCCCTGCGGGAGTTGGTCAACAACCAATACTCCCGCAACGACCTGGAGATTTCCCGTGGTCGCTTCCGCGTACGGGGCGATGTGTTGGAGATCGGTCCGGCCTACGAAGATCGGCTGGTGCGGATCGAGCTGTTCGGCGATGAGGTGGAAGCGATCCGCTATGTGGATCCCACCACCGGGGAGATTCTGCAGAGCCTGGAGGCGATCAACATCTATCCGGCCAAGCACTTCGTGACGCCGAAGGAGCGTCTGCAGGAAGCGATCAGTGCGATCCGCGCCGAGCTGCGCGAACGGCTCGATCAGCTCAACCTCGAAGGGCGCCTGCTGGAGGCCCAGCGCCTGGAGCAGCGCACCACCTACGACCTCGAGATGCTCGAGCAGGTGGGGTACTGCAACGGGGTGGAGAACTACGCACGCCATCTCGCCGGCCGGCCGGCCGGCACGCCTCCCGAATGCCTGATCGATTACTTCCCTGAAGACTGGCTGCTGGTGGTGGATGAATCCCATGTGACCTGCTCCCAGCTGCAGGCCATGTACAACGGCGACCAGAGCCGCAAGCAGGTGCTGATCGAGCACGGTTTCCGGCTGCCCAGTGCCGCCGACAACCGCCCGCTCAAGGGGGCGGAGTTCTGGGAGAAGGCGAAACAGACCATCTTCGTGAGCGCCACGCCTGGAGCCTGGGAGCTGGCCGAAAGCCGCGACAACATCGCCGAACAGGTGATCCGCCCCACCGGCGTGCTCGATCCGATCGTGGAGGTGCGCCCCACCGATGGCCAGGTGGATGACCTGCTCGGGGAGATCCGGCAGCGGGCGCAGAAGCGCGAGCGGGTGCTCGTGACCACCCTCACCAAGCGGATGGCGGAGGACCTCACCGATTACCTGGCGGAGAACGGCGTGCGGGTGCGTTACCTGCACTCCGAGATCCATTCGATCGAACGCATCGAGATCATCCAGGACCTCCGCAACGGTGAATATGACGTGCTGGTGGGGGTGAACCTGCTGCGGGAGGGCCTCGACCTGCCGGAGGTGTCGCTGGTGGCGATCCTTGATGCCGACAAGGAGGGGTTCCTGCGGGCCGAGCGCTCCCTGATCCAGACCATCGGCCGTGCCGCCCGCCACGTGGAGGGTGTGGCCCTGCTCTATGCCGACAACCTCACCGATTCGATGGCGAAGGCGATTTCGGAAACCGAGCGCCGGCGGGCGATTCAGCAGGCCTACAACGAGGCCAACGGCATCACTCCGATGCCGGCGGGCAAGCGGGCAGGGAATTCGATCCTGGCCTTCCTGGAGGTTTCCCGCCGACTGAACGACGAACAGCTGGAGCAGGCCACCGAGCAGGCGGAGCAGAACGAGGTGCCGCTGGAATCGCTGCCTGAGCTCATCACCCAGCTCGAGGATCGGATGAAGACGGCCGCCAAGAACCTGGAGTTCGAGGAGGCCGCCAACCTGCGGGACCGGATCAAGAACCTGCGTCAGAAACTGGTGGGCAGAACCTGATCAGCCTCTGGTGCTCAATCCTTCCCGTATCCGGGTGCTTGCCGTGGGCAGGATCCGCAAGCGCTGGGTCAGTGAAGGGATCGCCGTATACCTGAAGCGCCTGCCCGGACTCACGATCGTGGAATGCAAGGACTCCACACCCGCCAGGGAGAGGGAGGCGATCCTGGCCCAGCTGCGGCCCGAAGAGAGGCTGGTGGTGCTCACCGAAGAGGGCTCCACCGCCGATTCGATGGCCTTTGCCGAAGCCCTGCGCGGTTCGGGCTCCGATCGACTCGCCTTCGTGATCGGCGGGGCCGAAGGGATCGATCCCGCACTCAAGCGGCAGGCGGCCTGGCGCCTCAGCCTCTCGCCGATGACCTTTCCCCACGAGATTGCCCGCCTGATGCTGATCGAGCAGCTCTACCGCGCCCAGACGATTCTGCAGGGGGGGCCTTATCACAAGGCATGAGCAAAAAAGTCTGCCTTCGGTTGTTCCTGCTGCCTGTTCTGGCGGCCCCTCCCTTGCCACCACCGCCCTTGCCGCCACCGCCCGTGCCGGTGGCCCGGCTGTTGATCGATCTGTCCGAGCAGCGCCTCACCGCCTTCGACACTCACAACCGGATGGTGTATCGCAAGCTTGTCTCCACCGGGCTGCCTGCCACCCCCACCCCCCGCGGCGAGTTCAGGGTGGCTACCAGATATCTCGCAACGCCGATGACCGGTGCCGATTACGAGATCCCTTCGGTGCCCTATGTGCTTTGCCTCGGAGGCGGTGGCCTTCCCCCCGATTCGATCTGCATCCATCCCTCCCCCTGGCAGGAGGAGGCGGGTCAGCCCTATGGGGTTCCCCGCAGCCATGGCTGCATCCGCACCACCATGGCCACGGCCCGCTGGTTGTTTGCTCGGACGAAGGTGGGCACGCCGGTGAGGATTCAGGACTGAGGTTCGGTCTGCCGTCCGGTTCGCCTGCCTCAGGTGGGGGCTTCCGTGCCTTCGGCCCGGTGCAGGGCGGTGCCGCCGAGGCCGAAGGCGGCATGCACGGCACGGAGGGCGCCGATGCCATCGGCTTCGGCCACCACACAGCTGGTGCGGATTTCGCTGGTGGCGATCAGTTCGATGTTGATGCCGGCATCGGCCAGGGCGCGGAACATGCGGGCGGCGGTGCCGGCGGTGCAGGCCATGCCTGCTCCCACGGCACTGATGCGTGCGATGGCCGGGCCTTCCTCGAACCGCGCGCCCTGCCAGTGCTGCAGCACCCCGGCGAGGGCCTGTTCCGCCAGCTGCCGGTCCTCGCGCCTCAGGGTGAAGCTCATGTCCCGGCTGGGCTCGCCCGTGTCCCGGTGGGTGCGCTCCGATTGCACGATGGCGTCGAGGCTGAGGCCGGCATCGGCCAGGGCGCGACAGATGGCGGCGGCGGCTCCGGGGCGATCCGGCACGCGCCGCACGGCCACCTGCACCTGATCGAGGTCGAGGGCCACCCCTCGCACCGCCGGGTCCTCCTGGTGGCAGATCTGGGCGGCATGCCGCAGCTGCTGCTCGCTCAGTTCAAAGGCTTCGGCAGCGGCCCGCAGGGCCTTGGCCCCCTGGGTGCCATCCACGAGGCAGCTCACCTTCACTTCGCTGGTGGCGATCAGCCGCAGGTTGATGCCCTGGCGGGCCAGGATGTCGAACAATCGGGCCGCCACTCCAGGGCGCCCCATGATCCCGGCCCCGGAGATGCTCAGCTTGGCCAGGCCGGCTTCCGCCGAGAGCTGGGCACCGCCGGCCTCCATCGCCGTCAGAACCTCCCGGCACACCTGTTCGGCCCGCTCGCACTGGGCGGCGGCCAGGGTGAAGGCGATGTCGTTGCTGGTGCCCTCGTGGGTGGCCTGCACGATCAGGTCCACGTTGATCCCGGCCGCTCCCAGGGCCTCGAACAGCCTCGCCGCCACGCCCGGACGATCAGGCACGTGGGCCAGGGCCAGCACCGCCTGATCCGCTTCGAGTTCAGCGCCGTCCACCGGTTTGCCCAGTTCCAGCCCCTCGCTGCCGATCGGCCGGGGTGTGCCGCTGGTAAGCAGGGTGCCGGGGGCGTCGCTCCAGCGGGAGCGCACCACCAGCGGCACGCCGTAATTGCGGGCGATCTCCACGGCCCGTGGATGCAGCACCGCCGCCCCCAGGCTGGCGAGTTCGAGCATCTCGTCGCAGCTCACCGTTTCCATCAGCTGGGCATCCGGCACCTTGCGCGGATCGGTCGTCAGCACCCCCGGCACGTCGGTGTAGATCTCGCAGGCATCAGCCCCCAGGGCCGCGGCCAGGGCCACGGCCGAGGTGTCGGAGCCTCCGCGCCCCAGGGTGGTGATCTCGGGCGTACCGGCCTGGCCGCTGCTGGTGCCCTGGAAGCCGGCCACGACTACCACCTGACCCTCCTCCAGCAGCCGCTGCAGCCGTTCGGTGCGCACCTCCAGGATGCGAGCCCTGCCGTGGGCCGATTCGGTGATGATGCCGGCCTGGGTGCCTGTCATCGAGACGGCGGGCACTCCCTGGCTGTGGAGGGCCATCGACAGCAGCGCGATCGACACCTGTTCGCCGGTGGCCAGCAGCATGTCCATCTCCCGCCGGGGTGGATCGGCGGTGATCGCCCGGGCAAGGCCCGTGAGCTCATCGGTGGTGTGGCCCATGGCCGAGACCACGATCACCAGTTCGTGGCCCTCTTCGCGGCAGCTGGCGATCCGTCGGGCCACCGCCTGGATCCGCTCCACGTCGGCCACCGAGGTGCCCCCGAATTTCTGTACGAGCAGGGCCATCCCGGGCGCTGAAGCGGCTTTCAGGGCCGATTATCGGAGTTCGACCTTCCCGGTCGGGATCAGGAACCCATCGCGGAAGGCAGCTCCGGCATCGCTGCCCCGTTTGAGGGCCGCCTCCACCTCCAGCAGTTGCCCCAGCAGCTCCAGCAGCCGGGCGGGCGAACGGCCGCGGATCTGCTTGCGCATCACATAGACCCGCTTGGGGTTGCCGATGCCCGCCGCTTTGGCGATCACGGCCACGTCCTGCTCGCCCGCCTGCTCCAGCAGCGCCACCCACAGCCAGCCCCGGATCTGGCTGGAAAGGGCCGCCACGATCCGCAGCGCCGGTTCGTTGGAGGCCAGCAGGGCATCCACCAGGCCGATCGCCTCGGCCGGCCGCCCCGCCAGCAGGGCATCGCCCACCGCCAGGCTGCTGGTGGCCTGGTGCGGGATCAGGGCCGCCACCATCGCGGCGCTGATCGGCGCGTTGCCCGCATAGAGCCCCAGTTTCTCCAGTTCGCTGGCCAGCCTGGCGCTGTCGCTGCCGACCGCTTCGGCCAGGGCTTCGATGGCGCTCGGCTCCAGGCGCAGGTTCAGCTCCCGGGCGGTGCGGCCCACCAGGTCCAGCTGGCCGTCGCCGTCCCAGAAGGCAGGCAGGGCGAAACTTTTCTCCTCCGCCAGCTTGCGCAGGGCCTTGGTGGTGCGCAGACGGGCATCCGGTTTCGCCGGACTGACCAGCACCAGGTGACATCCCTCCGGAATCAGCTCCAGGCTGGCCTCGAGCCGGCTGGCCAGCTCCGCCGGGCACTGGCTGCAGAACGGACTGCGTTGCACCACCACCACCCGGGCGCCACCCCCCAGGGCCGGGGTGCGGGCCTCCTCCAGGGCGGCAGCCGCCTGGGCGGGGTCGTGCCCATCCAGGCGGCTGAGATTGATGCTGGCCCAGGCCGGATCCACCAGCTGCTCGATCAGCCCCTCCACGGCCCTGGTGCGGGCCGCTTCATCGTCGCCCCAGTAGAGATGGATGGGCATGGTCGGAGAGGGGATGGAGGGTTGGGCAGCGGCTGGGAAGGAATCGGAGCAGGGCCAATCGCAGCCGGGCCCTCTGGATCATCCGATCTTTGTGGAGAGTGTGCGCCGCATCCGCGGTTGGCTGGGGCCCACCGGTCTGGAGGGGGTGGAGCAGGAGGTGCTGGAACGGCTGGTGCACAGCAGCGGTGATCTGGCCATCGCCCCGGATCTGCGCTTCAGCCCCGGGGCGTGTCGGCTGGGGATGGAGGCCCTGGTGGCCGGGGCCGTGATTCTCACCGATACGGCGATGGCCGCGGCGGCTGTGCGACCGATGGCGGGCCGCACCTTCGGCAACCGGATCCATTCGGTGCTCGACTCGGCCCCTGCTCAGGCGCCGGCCGGCGGCACCCGCACGGCGGCGGGCATGGAGAGCGCCCTGCGGCAGCATCCCGGGGCCGTGGTGTTGATCGGCAGCGCCCCCACGGCCCTTGAGACCCTGCTGGC
>JBKDOV010000054.1:0-34900 GCA_046342815.1 Cyanobacteriota bacterium | reverse complement strand
ACCCAGTGCCAGCGCCTTATCCCTGACCGCCTCGTATTCCTCTTCGCTGATCTGGCGCTCTGCTGCCCCACTCAGCGCCTCCCGTGCTGACTGGTTGCCCATCGTGCTGCCATCACCAGGGAGCACCTCCAGCAGCAGATCCCCCAGATCCTCTTCGTCTGCTTCAGGTGTGGTGAAGGTCGCTGAGTCGGTCACTGGCGCTTATTGCCGTGCCCCCAGTGTCGCTGCTGGAGCAGCGTTCTGCCTCCCCTGAGCGGGGGAGCGTGAACTATGCGGGCAGCGCATAAATCAGCGACTGAAAGACGCCGAAGGGGGCATTGCTTACAGAAAAATCATCTGCCTTGCAATAGATCTGAGGGAAAGACCTCGACTTGAACGTAACGATTTCTAGATGAGCACAGAGTTTTACGTCTGTCTCCTCCGTAAGCGTTGCGTAAGCGTCGATCCAAGACCCCTCAAACCCATTGCAGCACAGGGGATCTGCTCTTACGTCGTGTAATCGGCGTTGATGCGGACGTATTGATCAGAGAGGTCGCAGCCCCAGGCCAGGCCGCGGCCGGCGCCGGTGCCCACCTGCAGGCGGATCAGCACCGTGTCGCCACCCTCGCCGCTGCCGCCGAGATAGGCGCCGGCGGCCCGGGCGCGCAGGTAAGCGCTGGCGGCGGGGCGATCAAAGGCCAGGGGCTGGCCGCCCGCCATCAGCTGGTGCTCGCCCAGCCACAGGGCCACGGCCTCCGGATCAAAGGCCACCCCGGCCCGGCCCGCCGCCGCCACGATCCGCCCCCAGTTGGGATCGCGGCCATGGATGGCGCACTTCACCAGAGACGAGCCACACACGGTGCGGGCGATCGCCCGGGCATCGGCGTCGTCGGCGGCCCCCTCCACCTGCACCTCGATCAGGCAGGTGGCCCCCTCGCCGTCGCGGGCGATCGCCCGGGCCAGGTGTTGCGACACCGCCGTCAGGCCGGCCTCCAGTGCCTCAAAGTGCTCGGGGCCCAGGGGCTCCCCGGCGGCAAACGCCAGGTACGTGTCGTTGGTGCTGGTGTCGCCGTCCACCGTGATCGCGTTGAACGACCGATCCACCGCCCGGCCCACCATCGCCTGCCACACCGGCGCCGGCACGCCGGCATCGCAGCTCACGTAGGCGAGCATCGTGGCCATGGCGGGGTGGATCATCCCCGAGCCCTTGGCCATGCCGCCGATCCGCACCCGGCGGCCGCCCAGATCGGCCTCCAGGGCGATCTGCTTGTCCACCAGATCGGTGGTAAGGATCGCCCGGGCCGCGGCGTCGCCCCCCTGCCCGGAAAGGGAGGCGCACAACGGCTCCAGGCCCGCCAGCAGCGGGTCCATCGGGATCGGAACGCCGATCACGCCGGTGGAGCAGATCAAGGTCTCGCCCGGCTCGATCGCCAGCCGGGCCGCCAGGGCTTCGGTGGCCCGCAGGCTGTCGATCCGGCCGCGGTCGCCGGTGCAGGCATTGGCCTGGCCCGAATTGGTGAGCACCGCCCGCGCCCGGCCGCCGCTGGCCTGCAGCCGCTCGGCGCAGACCTCCACACAGGCGGCCCGCACCCGGTTGGTGGTGAAGCTGCCGGCGCACACCGCCCCTTCCGGCGCCAGCAGCAGCGAGAGATCCGGGTTGCCGGAAGGCTTGAGGCCGGCGGTGATGCCAGCGGCCAGGAAGCCTTGCGGGGCCGTGACACCTCCGGCGATCGGGTGCCAGCCCGGTGCGCCGGCATCGGCAGGGAAGGCGGAGGCGGCGGCGGCAGAGGCGGCAGCGGAAGGGGCGGTCACGGCGGCGGCGATGCGAAGACGGGCCGTCGCCATCCTCCCGCCCGGCGGGACGGCCAGCAGCCCCCTGGCGGCAGCTCTAGCGGGTACCCCGCAGCGGCGCCCCTGCGCGGCGCGGCTGGCTGGCCGGACCCAGGGTGGTGTAAAGGTTTTCCACCCGCAGGGCCAGCTGCCGCAGCAGGCCATGGCTGAACTCGGTGGAGGCGTGCAGCAGCTCCTCGAAGCGGCCGGCATCGAACACCAGCACCAAGGCTTCCTCCTGGCCAGCCCGCACCTCGGAGCGGCGGGGCAGGGCACTGAAGAACGCCACCTCCCCGATCGATTCGCCAGGGCGCAGCGAGGCCATCAGCGCCAGCGGATTGCCGCTGCCATCGGAGCGGAGCACCTCGCACGAACCTTCCAGCAGGATCGCCACGATGTCGGAGGGGTCGCCGATCCGGAACAGCACCTCGCCCGGTGCCAGCCGCCGCTCCCGCCCCCAGCGCACCATGTCGATCAGGGCACCGGGCGAAAGACCCGCCACCAGGGGCACCTGCAGCAGCTGCAGCAGCCGCTCGGCCCGGTCGATGCCGCCCCCCCGGATCAGGCGCTGCAGGGCCGGATGGCTCGGCAGACCGGAACGGGGCTGGCGGCGCAGCGCCGCGGCCCGCTCCGGCTGGCGTTGATCCTGCAGCCACAGCACCCACAGGGCCGTATCGGGATCGGGGTCCTGCCACAGCTCATCGAGGACATCGGCCACCGGGGGCAGGGGTTCCAGATCCAGCGGCTCCGCATCGGCGGGGGCAGCGCCCAGCTCCTGCTGGCGGCGCTGCAGCTGCTGCCGCACCGCCGGCGGGATCTGGGGCAGCAGGGTGGCGAAGCGGGCCACCAGCGGAGCATCCGCAGGGAAAGGCTGCAACCCGGGCCACACCGTGGCCACCAGGCTGGTGAGCCGCCGCTCCATCACCGGCAGCAAGGGAAGCAGGCGCGGATCGGCCGCGAGCTCCACGCTACGCCGGGCCGCCAGCTGGCCCCGCACCCGATCCCACGACTGCTCCAGCCGCTGGCGCACGAACGGCGACGCGGAACCGAAGCGCAGCAGCAGCTCCTGCCAGCTGTCGTCATCGAGGCCGTTGTCGCGCTGGATCCGCTCCAGCCGCTCCCGATGGACGCTGCCCTTAAGCACCGCCGCTGAATCCACGCTGCCGCTCAGCTCCAGCAGCTCCCGGATCGCCTCGGCGGCCGCTTCCTGACGCACGTTGCGCAGCGCCCGCTGACGCTCATCGAGCTGGAGGAAGCGAGGGTCGCTGATCGAGAGCTCCCGCAGGGCGGCGTGGTGATCCTCCACCGCCAGCCCCAGGGACTGGCGCAGCTCCTCCAGCTGCACCATCGCCGAGGCCCGCTCCAGCCTGCCGCTGCTGAACAGATCGCCCAGCACCCCGCGGTACACCTCACGTTTGGTCTGGCTGATCTGCACCGGCAGCACCTTGGCCAGGGTGAACACCTCATCGGGGCTGAGATCCTCGAGCGAGCGGCCTTCGAGGTAGGGGGCCAGTTCGGGCACGAGTCGCTGCAGCTGTTTGCGCAGGCTGGCGCTGGTGCTCTCGCGGCTGTAGGTGTGGCGGTCGCGGAACCAGCCGCGGTAGAGCCACATGCCGCTCACGATCAGCACCAGGGAGCGGATCAGCTGGCCGCCGGCGGGCCCCGCCACCCCCAGGGAAGGATCGGCGAACCAGAAGAAGGCATTGACGGCCAGAAAACTGGCCAGCAGCCGGGTGCGCTGGAGGGCCGTCTCCCCGGCCTTCTCGCCGAGGGCGGGCTGCAACCAGCGCTCCATCCGCCGCTCCAGCAGGCGGAACAGCCCGATCGAGGCCAGGCCCGAAAGCACCAGCAGCAGCGGCATCGACAGCAGGCGGGGCAGGCCGAAACCGAGCAGGGGCGAGCCCAGCGGCTCCAGGATCCGGCGGGCGGCCATGGTGTCGTAGGCCCAGACACCGCTGTGGAGGTAATCCACCCCCTCCCGCGACTCGGCCAGGATCAAAAGGAAGAAACCCAGCACCAGGCCGGGGTAGGAGGTCCAGGCCGCCTGCAGCCCCCGCTTGCCCCGCAGGTTCTGCCAGTACATCCGCTCGGAGTCGATGTCGATGCAGGGCGCCTGGCAGGCGACGCAGGCACTCTGCACCTTGCCGTTCTCGCCGATCGTGCGGCACATCGACTGGGTGATGCGGGAGCTGGTCTCCATGTGGGCCGGGCTGCCGAAGATGCTGCGCGGCCCGGTGATCACCGTCTGCACCGGGCCCATCGGACAGAAGTACTGGCACCAGGTCTTGCCGCCGTAGGCCCAGCCCACCACAATCGCCGAGCCGATCGTGAGCAGCAGGAACGCGCCGAGCGCCACGGTGTGACTGTTGAGCAACAGCAGCCGCAGGCTGAGGCCAGCGATGAACAGCCCCCACTGCAGCTGCAGATGGTGCTGGCCCAGCCAGGAACCGGGCTCGATCCGAACCACCTCCTTGCGCCCGCCGCGGCCGACCACGGTGCGCTGGCGACCAAGGGCGCGGAACAGCTGCGAAACGAAGGCGAGCGGACAGACGCGCCGCCAGAATTCATGACTCAGCAGCACCAGCACCAGCAGGACGCTGGGCACCACGCTGCCCCAGAACATATGGTTTCCCTCGTGGGAATGGCAGGCGGTGATCTCTCCGCAGCCGCCGATCTGAAAGGGCCAGGGATCAAAGCCGGGAATCAGCAGCGTGCCGATCAGACCCAGCCAGCCCACCAGCAGCACCCAGCGGGTGAGGTGGGCCTGCCGTTCCGACCAGGCGCTGAACAGCTGCAAAGGAGGGAAAGGAGCAGGGCAGAACCGGCCGGACCTTAGCCATAGTGCGCGCTGTTTTTCTGAGATGGCGCCTGGATCGCCTGGGATTGCAGCGGGATCGGCGAAGATCTCCCATCCCGCGCTGCCCCGGATCGCCTCCTTCCCCCTGCCCCCCAGCGAGCCCGTCACCGAGCCCGCCCCGGAACCCGCCCCGCAGCCTGCCGCCAGCCCGCCGGCCCAACGCCGCATCGGCCTCACCGGCGGCATCGCCACCGGCAAGAGCACGGTGGCCAGGCTGCTGGAGCAGCAGTTCCTGCTGCCGGTGCTCGATGCCGACCTCTACTCCCGCCAGGCACTGGCCCCGGACAGCCCGGCAACCAGGGCAGTGCTCGAGCGCTACGGGGAGCAGGTGGCGGCAGCGACGCCGGGCAGCCTGGATCGGGCCGCGCTCGGCGGGATCGTTTTCACCGAGCCCGCCCAGCGGCACTGGCTCGAGAACCTGGTGCATCCGATCGTGCGGTCCCGCTTCGAGAGTGATCTGCAACGGCTGGCGGAGGCCCCGACGGTGGTGCTGATGGTGCCGCTGCTGTTCGAGGCCGGTCTGGAGGGCCTGTGCACGGAGGTGTGGCTGGTGGACTGCGACGAGAACCAGCAGCTGCAGCGACTGATCGGCCGCGATCGGCTCAACGAGGCGGAAGCGCGGGCCCGGATTGCCGCCCAGTGGCCCCTGGCACGCAAACGGCCCCTGGCCGATCGGCTGATCAACAACCGGGACGGCCTGGACGCCGGCAATCTGGAGCCCCTGCAGCAGCACCTCAAGCAGCTGCTGGCCAGCCCGCCCCAGTCCCTGCCGCCCAGGACGATCAGCCCTTGAGCCGGTCGAGCAGGATCTGGTTGGCGAGCCTGGGGTCGGCCTTGCCGCCGGTTTTCTTCATCAGCTGCCCCACGAAGAAGCCCTGCAGCTTGTTCTTGCCGCCGCGGAACGCCTCCACCTCCTCCGGATGGGCCGCCAGCAGCTCCTCCACGATCGCGGTGATGGCGGCGGGGTCGCTGATCATCCCCAGGCCGCGCTCCTCCACGATCGCCTTGGGGGAACCGCCCTTCTCCAGCAGCTCGGGCAGGATCTCCTTGGCGATCTTGCCGCTGATCGTGCCGCCTTCGATCATCTGCACCATCTCGGCCAGCTGCTGGGGGCGGAAGGGCAGATCGAGGAAAGAGAGACGCTGGGCGTTCACATAGGCGGCGATGTCGCCGGTGATCCAGTTGGACACGGCCTTGGCCTCCGCCCCGGCCGCCACGGCGGCTTCGAAGTATTCCGCCATCGGCCGCTCATCGGTGAGCACCCGGGCGTCGTAGATCGAAAGGCCCAGCTGCTCGGCATAGCGGTGCCGCTTGGCGGCGGGGAGCTCGGGCAGCTCGGCGCGCCAGCCTTCCCGCCGCTCGGCCGTCACCTCGATCGGACCCAGATCCGGCTCGGGGAAATAGCGGTAGTCGCTGGCCCCCTCCTTACTGCGCATGCTGCGGGTGAGCTGCTTGCCCTCATCCCACAGACGGGTTTCCTGCACCACCGGTTCGCCGGCTTCGTAGGCCTTGATCTGGCGCTGGATCTCGTAATCAATCGCCTTCTGAATGGCGGAGAAGGAGTTCATGTTCTTGATCTCCACCTTGGTGCCGAAGGGGGCATCGGGCCCGCGGCGCACCGAGATGTTCACATCGCAACGCAGGGAGCCCTCCTGCATGTTGCCGTCGCTGACGGCGAGATAACGCATGATCCGGCGGATCTCAGAGGCATATTCCGAGGCTTCGCGGCCGGTGCGCAGATCGGGCTTGCTCACAATCTCGGCCAGGGCCACGCCGGCGCGGTTGTAATCCACCAGCGAATGGGTGGAGCCCGCCAGGCGGTCGCTGCCGGCGTGCACCAGCTTGCCGGCGTCCTCCTCCATGTGCAGCCGCTCGATGCCGACGCGCTTCAGATAGGTCTCCTTGCCCTTCTCCGCCACCTCCACCTCGATCCAGCCGTCCTCAGCGATCGGTTCGTCGAACTGGGAGATCTGGTAGTTCTTGGGCAGATCGGGATAGAAATATTGCTTGCGATCAAACTTGCTGTGCTCAGCGATCTGCAGATTGAGGGCCATGGCGGCCTTCACGGCATATTCGAGCACCTTCTGATTGAGCACCGGGAGGGTGCCGGGCAGACCGCAGACCACCGGATCAATGTGGGTGTTGGGGTCGTCACCGAAGGCTGTGGAAGCATTGGTGAAGATCTTGCTGGCGGTTCCCAGCTGCACATGGGTCTCCAGGCCGATCACGGCTTCCCAATCGGCCTGGGCGGCGCCTGCCATCTGAATTCTCCTGCTCCGGGGCGTGGGGCGATCCTATGGAACCGGGCCTGCGGGCAGCCACTCCCCTGGCGGGCTGGCAACCTGAGGCCATGGAGCTGCGCCCCGATTCCTCCCCCACCCTGATCCTCGGCGGCGGCCTGATCGGCCTGGCGATCGCCCACCAGCTGGCCCGCCGCGGGCAGAAGGTGCTGGTGCTGAGCCGTCGCCGCAATGAAGCGGCCGGCTTTGTGGCCGCCGGCATGCTCGCCCCCCACGCCGAAGGCCTCAGCGGCCCCCTGCTCACCCTGGCCCAACACAGCCTGGAGCGGATCCCCGCCTGGGTGGAGCAGATCGAGGCCGACAGCGGTCTGCGCTGCGGCCTGCGGCCCTGCGGAATCGTGGTGCCATTCCGCACGCTCCCCGAGCTCGAGGCCTTTCCCACGGCCGCCAGCGGCCAGCGGCTCGACCGCCCCGCCCTGGAGCGGGAGATCCCCGGCATCGGGCCGCAGTGGCAGGTGGGGCTGCTGTTTGCGCAGGACGGCCAGATCGACAACCGCCGCCGGCTGATGCGCGCCCTGGAGCGGGCCTGTGTGGGGCTGGGGGTGACCTTCCAGGAGGGCAGCGAGGTGCTGGCCCTGGAGCAGAACAGCGCCGGAGCCCTCGTTGGGGTGCGGGTGCGCACCGCCGAGGGCGAGGAACGCCGCCTGGCCACGGAACAGGCCGTGCTCTGCTGTGGCGCCTGGAGTGCCCGACTGCTGCCCCAGCTGCCGGTGTTCCCGGTGAAGGGCCAGATGCTTTCCCTGCAGGGTCCGATCGGGGCGCTGCCGAGGGTGCTGTTCGGACCGGGCACCTACCTGGTGCCCAGGGAGGATGGCCTGCTGGTGGTGGGCGCCACCAGTGAACCGGAGGCCGGCTTCGAGGAAGGGCTCACCCCGGCGGGGCAGCGGCAGCTGCAGGCCGGCATCGCCGCCCTGCTCCCACAGGCCGCCGACTGGCCGCCGATGGAGCGCTGGTGGGGCTTCCGGCCCTGCACCCCGGATGAAGGGCCGTTGCTGGGGGCCGGGCCACTGGAAGGCCTCTGGCTGGCCACCGGCCACCACCGCAACGGCGTGCTGCTGGCGGCGATCACGGCGGAGCTGCTGGCGGCACAGGTGGCCAACGGCGCCCCCCCGTTCCAGGAAACGGAGCCCTTGTTGGCCTCGTTTCACTGGAATCGCTTCGGATCGCCGGCCAAAGCGTCAGCGGACTGCTAAGCCTGGCAAGCAGGCACGGAGACGGAGGTGCGATGTTCCAGGGTTGGCGTCGCAAGATTTCAGGGGAACCTCCCGCGCCGGAGAACCTGCCTGAGCCGGAGAACCCGCCTGAGCCGCAGGAACGGGCTGAAGAAGCCTCCCAGACCTCCGAGCGGATGGTCACCGAGAGGGTGGTCACCATCGATGGCCGGCGCTATGGAGTTGATGCCCTGGGCCAGGACGGACTCGAAAAGGTCCGCCTGATTCAGGCCGCCGATCAGCTGATCCGCAACCGCAAGGAGCTGGTGCTGGCGCTGCGTCAGGGACGCAGCGCCCAGGCCTGGCGATTGGAGGAGCACCTTCGCCATCATGAGCCGTTGCCGCCGCAGGACGACCAGCCATAGGGCCACCGCTGAAGGCAACGCCCAAGGAAGCCATGGGTTGTGAGAAGGCTCACAATCCATGGCTCAACGGCTCACAGCCAAAGGAAAGAGAATGGCGAAGAGTGATGACAGCGAGGTCCATCGACCCCGCATCCCCCATCACCGCGATCGCCATGATCAACCTCAACAGGCATGCTGTCACCACGGATGAAAGCGGCAAAGAGGAGCTTTCGCTCGGAACTCTTGCCGAAATCAATGCTGGTCTTCTCAGCGATTATTCGACCATCAAGGTCAATCCACTGACCATCAAATACGTGCTGCCGCGCATCCAGCCAGGCAGTGTGGGCAGCCTCACCACGTTCTGAGCCGCCCCACGAAAGAGCACCGTGGCGATGGATCCCCTCCTCTGCCTCCCGACAGCCCCCCCCGACCCGGGGGTACGGCTGGAGACAGGCCTGGAACAGCCCTGGCCCTGGGGAGATCCCCACGGCAACGACAGCGGGTTCACCCTGCTCGAAGGAGAAGTGGCCCTGATCGCCGCACTGATCGGCGATCAGGGCAGCCCCCTGCTGCGCCAATGCCTGGGCTGCTTCCAGGCCCCCTGCGTGCTTCCGTTGCTGACGGCCCCGGCAGCGGGCCTGGAGCTGCACCTGAGGGTGGTGACCACAGCACGGCTGCAGCCGCGACCGACTGGGCAGGAGCCGGCACCGGCCTGGCTCGATCCGCTGGCCCTGCGTACCGACCTCGAGGCCGAAATGCGGCGGCAGGCGGATCGAAATGCCGCCTTTGAACCCCTGGATCGCCAGGCCGAGCGGCGGCAACTGGCCGCCCTGGAGCAGGAAGCACCCGCCCGCCGCCCTTCGTGCCCCGACACCGATCCGATCCGGAGCGTGGTGGAGAGGCTCTGCCACCGCCACGGTCGTGAGTTCGTGGCCCCCCGCCAGGCTCCCCCCCAGGCGGAAGCAAGGCTGCGCCAGTTGCTCGATCACGTCGGATTGATCAGCCGCCCGATCCAGCTGCAACCCTCGGCCCTGCGCCGCGACTGCGGCGATCTGGTGCTGCTCACCCCAGCCGGACCGTTGCTGCTGCTTTCGGAAGCCAAGGGATACCACCTCTGGGACCCATCCCGGCCGGCCGCCTCCCCCTGCCCCCTGCGGAAGGCCGATCGGGCAGCGTTCGGATCCCCGCTGCGGGCCCTGAGCGTGCTGCCGGCCATGGGCCGCTCCGATCTCCATGCCATGGGATTGATGCGCTTCGCCTACGGCCCGGCCAGCCATGCCACCGCCCTGCTGGTGGGGATCACCTCCCTCGGCCTGGCGATCGGCTTCCTGCTGGCGATCGGTCGGGAGGTGGGGGCAGCCCGCTGGATCGCAGGGCTGGGCGGGATGGGCCTGCTCACGGGCATGGGGCTGGCAAGCCTGAGCAATCCGCTGCGGCCTGTCTTGATCGCCGCCCTGCTGAGCACCCTCCTCGGCTTGCTGATTCCCACCTTCAACACCCTGCTCACCAACCAGGCCCTGCCGGACAAGGACACCGGACTGATGCTGCAGATGGGAGCCCTGCTGCTGGCGGCGGCCGTGGCGGATGCGGGTCTGCGCTGGAGTCAGACCCGCAGCCTGATCAGCGTGCAGCAACGGGCAGCGGCCCGGCTGGAGCTGGCCTCCCTCCACCGGCTGCTGAGCCTGCCTGCCCGTTTCTTCCAGAGCTACAGCACCGGGGAGCTGGCCCTGCGCTTTGGGGCGATCGAGGGCCTGCAGCAGGAGATCCGCAACCTGCTCAGCGGGGGAGTCCTTCAGGTGCTGCTCACAGGCGTGTACCTGCTGTTCCTGCTGCGGATCTCGGTGAAGCTCACCGGCCTCGCTCTGCTGCTGGCGTTGGTGCTGCTGCTGCCCACGGTATGGATCGGTCGGCAGGCGAGCCAACTGGAGCGGCGCCGGGAGGAGGCCCTCGCCACAGCCACGGGCCGCAATCTGGAACTGATCACCAGCGTGGCCAAACTGCGCCTGGCAGGTGCGGAACCGGCAGCAGCGCGCTACTGGGCCGAAAGCTACGGCCGCGGTATCCAGGCCGGCTTCGCCCTGCAGGCGCGCACCGCCCTGCCGGGCCTGCTGCAGACCGTGATCCCTCCCCTGGGCACGATGCTGATGTTCATCCTGATCACCCGGCTGGGGGCAGAAGCCGCCCGGGTCCCGGGCCTGCCCACCCCCAACCTCGGACAGCTGCTGGGATTCCTCTCCGGCTTCGGCACCTTCATCGGGGCGATGGCCGGCCTGGCGGGCCTGCTGGTGAGAGCGATCGAGATCCCGGTGCTGGTGGAACGGGCGAAGCCGCTGCTGGAGGCAGAACCGGAAGCCGCTGCCGATCGCCTCGACCCGGGCCCGCTGCAGGGTGCCGTGGCGGTGGAGGCGGTGCGCTTCCGCTACCGCGAAGATGGCCCCTGGGTGCTCGATGGCGTCAGCCTGGAGGTGGAACCCGGCGGCTTCCTGGCGGTGGTCGGCCCTTCCGGCAGCGGCAAATCCACCCTGGTGCGGCTGCTGCTCGGCCTGGAGGATCCACTGGAGGGCAGCGTTCGATACGACGGACGGCCGCTGCAGCGGCTCCGGCCCGATGCGGTGCGCCGCCAGATCGGGGCCGTGCCCCAGAACGCCGCCCTGTTTGCCGGCTCCCTGCTGGAGGTGATGGCCGCCGGCACCGTGATCACGCCGGACCAGGCCTGGGAAGCCCTCAACCAGGTGGCCCTGGCCGAAGAGATCCGTGCCCTGCCGATGGGCCTGCACACGGTGCTTCCCGAAGGGGGAGGCACCCTTTCGGGTGGGCAGCGGCAGCGCCTGGCCATCGCCCGGGCCCTGGTCCGCCAACCGAGGCTGCTGATCTTCGATGAGGCCACCAGCGCCCTCGACAATCGCAGCCAGGCCCTGGTGAGCCACAGCCTCGAGGCGCTTGGCATCACCCGCATCGTGATCGCCCATCGGCTGAGCACCATCCGCCAGGCCGACAGGATCGTGGTGCTTGAAAGCGGTCGGGTGGTGCAGAGCGGCCGCTTCGAAACCCTGATGGCCATGCCGGGCCCGTTCGCCACGATGATGCGCCGCCAGACCGTGGCTGGCACCACGGAGGAGCCATGACGCTCTTTCGCGAACGCGCTCTCGAAGCGTTCACCACCCCCGATCCGCTCGATCGCCCCCTGCCATTGATCCGGCCGGGCTGGTGGAGCCTGCTGCTGGGGTTGCTGGTGTTCAGCGGCGCGGTGGCGATCTGGTCTGTGCTGGGAAGGGTTCCGGTACGGATTCAGGGGCGCGGCGTGCTGCTCCGACCGGAGGCCCTGCTACCGGTGCAGAGCCGCACCAGCGGACCGGTGGAGCGGATCACGGTCGGCGAAGGCGATTGCGTCAAAGCCGGCCAGGTGCTGGCCCGCATCGAACCGGTGCAGCTGCAACTGCGGCGCCAGGAAAGCCAGCGCAAGCTGGACCAGCTGCGCAGCCAGGACAGGATCGCCCGGCTGCAGGCGGACCAGCAGCGGGCCCTCGTGACCAGCGACCTGCAACGGCTGCTGCCCTACCGCACCAGCGGCGCCATCGCCGAGCAGACCTTCGTGGAGAAGGAAAAACAAATCCAACGCCTCGATGGCCAGCTGCTGGCCGAGGCCCAGCAACGGGCCCAGGCGATCACCGCCGAAACCCTGGCGCTGACGAGCCTGGGGCAGGAGATCGACCGTTCCAATGCCGTGCTTGCCCCGGTGGCCGGCTGTGTGGTGGAGCAGCAGGTGCAACCCGGCGCCGTGGTGCAACCCGGCACCACCCTGTTTGAGCTCGACCGTCGGGACCGGCGCAGCGAACTGGTGAGCATGGCCTACTTCGCCGGTCAGGACGGCAAGCGACTCAAGCCTGGGCAGCGAGTGCGGATCACCCCCACCAGCGCCCGGGCCCAACGCCACGGCGGCATCCAGGGCCGCATCCTGCGGATCCGCGTGCTGCCGGTGAGCCGCGAAGGACTGCGCCAACGGCTGGGCCTGGAGACGCTGGTGGAGGCGGTACAGGGCCCCAACGGCAGCGGCACCGGCCCGCTGATCGAGGCCGTGACCAGCCTCCAGCGCGACCCCCACACCCCCAGCGGCTACGACTGGGGCGGCGGAACGGGACCCGACCTGCAGCTGAGTGCGGGCACCACCACGGAGGTTTCGGTGATGGTGGAAGACCGCCAGCCGATCAGTTATGTGATCCCGCTGCTCCGGGATCTGAGCGGGATCTACTGAGATGGGCCGCGTCCGTACCCCCACGGTTCTGCAGATGGAAGCCACCGAATGTGGCGCCGCCTGCCTCGGCATCCTGCTGCGCCACTTCGGGCGCTACGTGCCGCTGCTGGAGCTGCGCGAACGCTGTGGCGTCGGCCGCGATGGCAGTGATGCCGCCAGCCTGGTGCGGGCCGCCCGCAGCTATGGCCTGGAGGCCCGGGGCTTCCGGATGGAGCTGGAGGCCCTGCCCCGCCGTTCCATGCCCGTGATCGTGTTCTGGGAGTTCAACCACTTCGTGGTGCTGGAAGGATTCTGCGGCCGCCATGTGGCCCTCAACGATCCGGCGACAGGCCCCCGAACCGTGAGCCTGGAAGAGTTCGACGCTGGCTTCACTGGCGTGGTGCTGGAGCTGGCGCCCGGCCCCGGCTTCCGACGCGGAGGACGGCCCCCCGGCCTCTGGCCTTTGGTCGCACGCCGGCTGGCCCAGGAACCGGCGGGAGTGCTGTTCGTGCTGCTGGCGGGCCTGCTGCTGATCCTGCCCCAGCTGGCCATGCCCGTGTTCACCCAGATCTATATCGATGACGTGTGGGGATCCCAGCTGCAGGACTGGCTGAAGCCGATGCTGTGGGCCATGGCCCTGACGATCGTGGGCCAGGCGGCGGCCAACCAGCTGCAGCTGCTGGGAAAGCGCACCCTGGCCCGCCGCCTTGAGCGCCGCTTCGCCCTGCGGTTTGAGCACCACGTGCTGGCCCTGCCGGAACGCTTCTTCAGCCAGCGCTATGCCGGCGACATCACCCGTCGGGTGGAGCTGAACGGGGTGCTGTCCCGCTTCATCGCCGAGGCGCTGCTGCCGTTGGCCAGCGGTCTGGTGCTGCTGGTCTTCTACCTGTTGCTCACGCTCGCCTACAGCCCCCGCCTGGCGCTGGTGGTGGGGCTCAGCACGGCGGCCAATGCCCTGGTGGTGGCGGTGAGCCTGCGCCAGCAGCGGGATGCTTCCCTGGAGGGCCAGAAAGACGAGGGCAAGGCCGGCGCGGTGCTGATGGCGGCCCTGCGCGAGATCGAGACCGTGAAGAGCACGGCGATCGAAGCGGATGTGTTTCAGCGGTTCGCGGGCCTGCGCAGCCGGGTGCAGGAACAACAGCAACGGCTGCTGTTGCGCCAGTCGCTGCTGGGGCTCGTGCCCTCGTTCCTGACCCAGCTCAACACCCTGGCGGTGCTGGTGGTGGGCTTCCTGCTGGTGCTCCAGGGTCAGCTCAGCCTGGGGATGCTGCTGGCGGCGCAGCAAGTGACGGCGGGATTGAAGACCGAGATCGACCGGCTGATCGTCTTCGTGCAGGACCTGCCCCGGGTCGAGACGGCCGTGTTGCGGCTCGAGGACATCCTGGAGCATCCGATCGACCCCCTGCTGCTGCCGGCTGCGGCCGGGGCCCACGCCTGGCCGGCGGCACGGCAGAAGCTCTCGGGAGCGATCCGGATCGAGGCGCTCCACTTCGGCTTTTCGCCGGTGCGTCCCCCCCTGATCGAAGACCTGAACCTTTCGATTGCACCTGGCCAGCGGCTGGCGTTGGTGGGGGGCAGCGGATCAGGCAAGAGCACCCTGGCGCGGCTGCTGGCGGGCCTGCTCCAACCTGACCGGGGCGCAATCCTCTACGACGGCATGCCCATGTCGGCGATTCCGAGGGCGGTGGCGGTGGCCTCGATCGCGATGGTTCAGCAGGAGATCGCTCTTTATGGCGTGAGTGTGCGCGACAACCTCACCCTCTGGAATCGGGGTCTGCCGGAGGAAAGGCTGCTTGCCGCCTGCCGCGATGCCCAGCTCCTGGAGGTGATCGCCGACCTTCCCGACGGCCTCGACACGATCCTCAGCGAGGGGGGACGCAGCCTTTCCGGCGGCCAGAGGCAGAGGCTGGAGTTGGCCAGGGCCCTCCTGCAGGAGCCCTCGATCCTGATCCTGGATGAGGCCACCAGTGCCCTGGATGCCGAAACCGAGCGGCGGGTGGATGAGGCCCTGCGTCGCCGCGGTTGCACTCAGATCATCGTGGCCCATCGCCTCAGCACGATTCGGGATGCCGACCAGATCCTGGTGCTCGATCACGGCCGGGTAGTGCAGCAGGGCCGCCACCGGGAGCTGATCGCGGAGGGAGGTATCTATGGGCGACTGCTGGCGGATGGAGACCTGTGATGCATCTCACCACCAGCCAGGGAAACCATCACAACCCCAACGAACAAAGGCAAGGAAACTGAAATCAGGAGGGCCAAAGACCCTCCGCATCCACCCATCTACAGATACAACAATGACTCTCCAAGCACCCCAATTGAACGGGTCGATCCAGGAGCTCGATCTCGACCAACTGGAAGACATCAATGGCGGCTTTATCGGCCTGCTGGCACTTGCAGCCTTTGACGTGGCCATCTGGGCTTACAACTACAAACAGGCCAAGAAAATCGAAATCTGAATCATCTCAAACCATCATCACCATTCCTGATCTACTAACCATGAACCATTCCTCTTCCCCATCCGAAACCATCGAATCCCTCCACGAGGAGGAGCTTTCCGATGTCAACGGCGGCCTCGCCCTCTCCCCTACACGCTTTGGCTGCCTGGCCTGCACCTCAGGCACCTTCAGACCGATCCTCAAGGATCAGCTGATCAATCCGATCATCAACCAGGTGCGCCTGGTCTGATCCGCCGCGCAGCGCGCCGCATCGGAGTTCCAGGGGCGCCTGATCATCGGGATCAGCGCCCCTTTTCCCTCACCGAATGACGATGGATTCCCTACGCCCAAGGGTGGGGCTGCTGTTCAACGCCACCACCCCGGCCCTGCTGGCCCATGCCCCGGATCTGGTGGAGCACCTTTCGATGATGCCCAACCGTTACTGGCTGGACTTCGGTAGCTCCTCCCGCAATGGGCAACGCTTCCATTTCGATGGACCCTTGCTCTCCCAGTTCGCCCACCATGGGAGAGGGCGGACCCAGGCAGGCCATGGGCTGGGGCTTTCCCTGCCGACAGCAGGACCACTGGACATCCAGATGGCCCTGGCTGCAGGGGAGGTGGAACGGAGTGTGGGCGGCCTGCTCTGGTACAGCGAGCACCTCAACCTGTTTCAACCTCCGGGAAATTCATGGCTGCATGGAGATGCCGGCCTGCCCTTGCCGGTGGTGTATGACGAAGAGTCCTACATACTGATAGGAAGCAAACTCGAGCTGCTCCGATCGATCCTGCCCTGCCCCCTGCTACTGGAAAACGGCAGCTTTTACACCCCGATTCCGGAGCAGGAAATGGAAGAGAGTGAATTCCTCAATCGTCTTTTCCATGCAGGACTTTGCAGCACCCTGCTCGATTTCCATAATCTGCTCGTCAATGCACGCAATGGAGGTCCGGATCCGGTGGCCTACCTAGAGGCACTCGATCCCGCCAGTGTGGTGGAAGTGCATCTGGCTGGAGGAATGGATCTCAACGGTTTCTACACCGACAGCCATTCGTCCATTCCACCAGAAGAAGTCTGGGAACTAGCGGAAACCTATTTGCCACGCTGCCCGAATCTACGGGCCATAACCCTGGAATACGAAGAAAGCTTCTTTGACGATATCGGGCTGAATGCTCTGACATCTCAGCTCGAAAGAATGCATCTCCTGACCTGAGCCTGCATAAACCATGCTTTCCGATTTTCAGCGTGCACTGGTGGATCTATCCAGCTCGGTGGAGTTCAGCCAGGCCACCCGCAACGACCCCTCTCTGCTCCAGCTTCGCTACCGCCTCACCCCGCTGGAGGCCCGAAGACTCACCTCGATGGTTCGCATGGAGGGCATGACCTGCAATCTGCAGATCCATCGCACCAGCCGACTGGCCTCGTTGATGGTGTATCTCACAGACTCCCTCCACGCTCTGGGGCCCCTGCTGGAGCACCTGCTGGTGGCTTACTGGAGCCAGTACCCGCGAGGCCTGAGCTATTTCGCTCTGGAGTGCGAGCGCTTCCTCCATTGGCTGCACAAGGAGCTGAACGAAGGGCGCGCGGATCTGCCGCAGCAGGCACGGCAGATCCTCAGGCGGGATCAGAACCGGCTTCTTCAGGAGATGGCAGATGCCATCACCGTGACGAGCCGGCACCGCCTCGCCCCTCCCAGCCCTGCCCCAGCCGCTGGCGGCCTCAGCCCTCGACGCGCCAGCCCTGATCGGCCGGAGTCCAGTCGCTGAGCTCGGCGGGGTTGAACCAGAGGCCGATCTCGAAGGCGGCGGTTTCGGGGGCGTCGGAGCCGTGGATCACGTTGCGGCCGATGTTCACGGCCAGGTCGCCGCGGATCGTGCCGGGCTCGGCCTCGAGCGGCTTGGTGGCGCCGATCAGTTTGCGGGCGCTGGCGATCACGCCGTCGCCTTCCCACACCATCGCCACCACCGGGCCGGAGGTGATGAAGTCCACCAGGCCGGCGAAGAAGGGCCGCTCCCGGTGCACGCCGTAGTGGCTTTCGGCCAGCTCACGGCTGGGGGTGAGCTGCTTGAGGCCCACCAGCTTGAAGCCCTTGCGCTCGAAGCGACCGAGGATCTCCCCCACCAGGCCGCGCTGCACCCCGTCGGGCTTGATGGCGATGAAGGTGCGTTCGGTGGCCATGGAGAGCGAAGCGGCAGATCCGGCCCATCGTCCGTGGCGGTGCCGCCCATTGGCAAGCAAGCGGCGGACACCGTCCACCCCAGACGCCCGCGGCGGACGGGGCTGTCTAGATTCCTGCGGCGATGGCACCCCCAGCTCAGCCGCTGTCGCCGCTGCCGACCATGGTGCTCGCCGACCCTCCCGTTTCTGTTGCCGGCTCCCCATGGAGTGCCGGTGACGGTGCGGCCCTCTACGGCCTCGACCGCTGGGGGGAGCCTTACTTCGGCGTCAGCGCCCGCGGCCATGTGATGGTGCAGCCCCGCGGCGAACGCGGCGGCTCCCTCGACCTGGTGGAACTGGTGCGGGAGCTGCAGGGGCGCGACCTCAGCCTGCCGCTGCTGATCCGTTTCGACGACATCCTTGAGGACAGGCTCGAACGGTTGCATGCGGCGTTCGAGCGGGCGATCGCCCAGTACGGCTACGAGGGCCGCTACCAGGGGGTGTTTCCGGTCAAGTGCAATCAGCAGCGCCACGTGGTGGAGCAGCTGGTGGAAACGGGCCGGCGCTGGCATTTCGGCCTGGAGGCCGGCAGCAAGGCCGAACTGCTGATCGCCCTTTCGCTGCTGGACGACCCCGAGGCCCTGCTGATCTGCAATGGCTACAAGGACCAGCGCTACATCGAGACGGCGATCCTGGCCCGGCGTCTGGGGCGGCAGCCGGTGGTGGTGATCGAGCAACCCGATGAGGTGACCCGGATCATCAAGGCCAGCCAGGAACTGGGGGCGGCGCCCTGCATCGGCATCCGGGCCAAGCTGGCCACCCGCAGCACCGGCCGCTGGGGCAGTTCGGTGGGGGAGAGGGCCAAGTTCGGCCTCTCGATTCCGGATGTGCTGGCCACGGTGGAGGCCCTGCGCACCGCCGGCCTGCTCGATGACCTGCGCCTGCTCCACTTCCATGTGGGCAGCCAGATCAACGACATCGCCGTGCTCAAGGATGCCCTGCAGGAAGCCGGCCAGATCTACGTGGAGCTCACCCGCCAGGGGGCACCGATGGGCTACCTGGACGTGGGCGGCGGCCTCGGCATCGACTACGACGGCAGCCGCACCGCCACCGCCGCCTCCACCAACTACAGCCTGCAGAACTACGCCAACGATGTGGTGGCCACCGTGCGGGAGTGCTGCGAGCCCCACGGTGTGCCCCTGCCCACGCTGGTGAGCGAGAGCGGTCGGGCGATCGCCAGCCATTGCAGCGTGCTGGTGTTCGACGTGCTGGGCACCGGCGCCGCCCCCGGCGAGATCCCGGCGCCACGGGAAGCGGAGCCCCTGATGGTGCGCAACCTGCGCGACACGCTGGCGACGATCCAGACCTCCGCCGACGAGGGCACGCTCGGCTGTGACGCGCTCCAGGAAGCCTGGAATGACGCCGTCAAGTTCAAGGACGACGCCCTGGCGGCCTTCCGCCTGGGCTACCTGGGACTGCCGGAACGGGGGCTGGCCGAACAGCTGTACTGGGCCTGCTGCGGTCTGATTGCCAACAGGCTGGCGGAGATGCCGGCCGGCACCTCCATTCCTGACGAACTCCGGGCCCTGGAAGCGGCGCTGGCCAGCACCTACTACGCCAACCTCTCGGTGTTCCGCTCCGCCCCGGACACCTGGGCGATCGACCAGCTCTTCCCGGTGCTGCCGATCCACCGGCTGGATGAACGACCCACCGGGCTCGGCAGCTTCGCCGATCTCACCTGTGATTCCGATGGCAAGATCGCCCGCTTCATCGATCGCGGTCACGCCAAACCCCTGCTCGAACTCCATACCCTGCGGCCGGGAGAGCCCTACTGGATCGGCCTGTTCCTGGGGGGTGCGTACCAGGAGGTGATGGGAAATCTGCACAACCTCTTCGGTAGCACCAACGCCGTGCACATCCGCCTGGGCGCAGGCGGCGGCTACGCGGTGGAACACGTGGAACGGGGCGATACCAACGCGGAGGTGCTGGAGATGATGGATCACGATCCCAAACTGTTGCTCGAACGCCTGCGGCTGGCCAGCGAAGAGGCGATCGCCCGGGGCAACCTCCGGATCAGCGATGCACGCCTGCTGATGGCCCACCTCAAGACAAGCCTCGGGCAGACCACCTACCTGCAGGGCAGAGATCACTGATCGGGCAATCACGGGATGCCGCAAAGTTTTTTGATATAATCTTGTCACTTATCACACCTTCCCAGAAGTAACGCGACGCCGTCCATGCCCTCTTCACCGAGCCCCGATACCGTCAGCTCGGTGACCACGAGTGCATTCACCAGCCCCCCCATCAGCGAGTCCGCCATCCTTCCCTCCGCCTCTTCCGGTCCCGCTTCCGCCGCCAGGGTGGGGATCATCGGTGCTGGACCTGCCGGACTCACCGCCGCCTATCTGCTGAGCCGGGCCGGGGTGGGAGTGGAGGTATGGGAGAGCGATCCCCGTTATGTGGGTGGCATCTCGCGCACGGTGGAATACAAGGGCTTCCGCTTCGACATCGGCGGCCACCGCTTCTTCTCCAAATCCAAAGAAGTAGAGGATCTGTGGAGCGAGATTCTCCCCAATGACATGCTTCAGCGCGATCGACTTTCACGCATTTTCTATCGCGGCAAGTTTTACTCCTACCCGCTCGATGCCGCGGAAGTCGTCGACAACCTGGGCAAACGGGAATCCCTGCTCAGCATTGCCTCCTATCTGAAGGCAAAAGTGACCAGCAACAGCGAGGCTGAAAACCTCGAGGACTGGGTGATCGGTAAGTTCGGCGGCAGGCTCTACAACATGTTTTTCAAGAGCTACACCGAAAAGGTGTGGGGAATGCCCTGCAACGAGATCTCCGCAGACTGGGCCGCCCAGCGGATCAAGGGGCTCTCGCTCTCCAAGGCAGCCTTGGCCGCCCTGCTCCCCAAGCGCACCCCTCCCCCCCAGACCGAGGACCGCGGCGACGTGATCAAGACCCTGATCACCAGCTTCCGCTACCCCAGGCTCGGCCCCGGAATGATGTGGGAAGCCGCCGCCGAACACACCCGCGCCCAGGGGGGCCGGGTGACCCTCGACACCCGCGTCAGCGGCATCCGCCGCGGGGAGGAAGGCCGCTGGTGCCTGACCCTGGAGCAGGGCGGCACCTGCCGCGAAGTCTGGTACGACCGGGTGATCTGCTCGGCGCCCCTGGGCTGGCTGGTGCGCACCGTGCAGCCTGCCCTGCCCGCCGCCGCCCTCGAAGCAGCAGCAGCCCTGCGCTACC
This sequence comes from Cyanobacteriota bacterium, assembly GCA_046342815.1. GTDB lineage: Bacteria > Cyanobacteriota > Cyanobacteriia > PCC-6307 > Cyanobiaceae > Cyanobium. The sequence goes on along the minus strand of JBKDOV010000054.1, from coordinate 14,309 downwards.
GCGACTTCCTCACGGTGGCCCTGATCGTGCGCCCCAGCGTGGACTTCCCGGACAACTGGCTCTACATCCATGACCCGACCCTGCAGGTGGGGCGGGTGCAGAACTTCGGCAACTGGTCCCCCGAGCTGGTGCCCGATCCGAATCTCGCCTGCTACGGCCTCGAGTACTTCTGCAACCACACCGATGCGATCTGGCAGGCGCCGGATGAGGAGCTGGTGGCCCTCGGCACCCGCGAACTGGAAGCCCTGGGCCTGGTGCGCCCCGGTGATGTGATCGACGGAGCGGTGGTGCGCCAGCCGCGGGCCTACCCGGTCTACGACGACGCCTACACCCAGCACCGGGAGACGATTCGCCTGGCCCTCAGCGAACATTGCCCGGGCCTGGATGTGGTGGGCCGCAACGGCATGCACCAGTACAACAACCAGGACCATTCGATGATGACCGCCATGCTGGCGGCCCGGAACATCCTCAGCGGCAGCCAGGAGTTCGACCTCTGGCAGGTGAACCAGGACGCCGAATACATCGAAGCCGGCGCCCACGTGGTGGACCCGGCACCGGCGTGAGCGGAGGCCATCCGGGCGCCGACCCGGCGCTGGCGGTGATCATGCCCACCATCAGCTGGGAGGGCAGCTTCGAGCCCTGCGCCCGCAGGGTGCTGGAGCTGCTGCGCCCCGGCGACCAGTTCGTGGTGGTGTTGGACGGCGCATCCACCCCCGCGCCGGCCTGGCTGCAGCGCGCCGGGGTGGACCTGCTGGCCACGGGCCACAGGGCAGGGCCGGAGGTGACCCGCAACCTGGGGGCTCACACGGCCTCCGCGCCGGTGCTGCTGTTCGTGGATGCCGATGTGGAACTGCACCACGACAGCCTGGAGCGGATGCGCGCCCACTTCCGCCCGCCGGGTGCGTGGACAGCGGTGTTCGGCAGCTACGACGACCGCCCCGTGGCCCGGGGGTTGGTGAGTGAGTTCCGCAATCTGCTCCACCACCACACCCACACCAGCCATCCCGGCCCCGCCGGCACCTTCTGGACAGGCTGCGGCGCCGTGCGCCGCGATCGCTTCCTGGCCCTCGGAGGCTTCGATCCCAACTGCGAGGGCGGCTGCGAGGACATCGAACTGGGAATTCGACTGACGCAGGCCGGCGACCGGATCCTGCTGGATCCCACGATCCTGGGCACGCACCACAAGCGCTGGACGCTGCGCTCGATGGTGCTCACCGACATCCGCCTGCGGGCGCTGCCCTGGAGTCGGTTGCTGAAGAAAAACCGCCAGCTGCCGGTCACGCTCAATCTCTCGATCGCGTCCCGGCTGAGTGGCCTGGCCAGCGTGCTGCTGCCGTTCAGCCTGCTGGCGAGCCCATGGTGCCCGGCCCCCTGGGGTCCGGCCCTGCTGATGCTGGCAGCGGCGCTGGTGCTGTGCCTGCTTCTGCTCAACCGCCGCTTCTACGGCTTCCTGCTCCGCCATCGGGGCCCCGCCTTTCTGCTCGGATCCCTGCCGCTGCACTGGCTCTATCTCTTCTATTCCACCCTCTGCTTCGCGGCCGTGCGCCTGGGTGTGGTGCGGTGAGCAGGCGCGAATGGCTGCTGTTCGCGCTCTATGGGGCCCTGATGGCAGTGGGGGCATGGCACCACGAACCCTGGCGCGACGAGCTGCGGGCCCTGATCGTGAGCCAGCTGGGCCGCTCCCCGGCGGACCTTCTCTCCCTGCTGGGCTGGGAAGGCCATCCCAGCCTCTGGTACCTGTGGTTGCGGCCCTGGACCGGCCTGTTCGGGCCGCTGATCGGCCTGAAGCTGGCGGGCCTGGCCAGCGCCCTGCTGGCGGGCTGGAGCCTGGTGCGACTGCGGCCGCTGGCCCTCTGGATCCGCGGCGGAGTGCTGTTCGGCTATTACTGGCTGTACGAATACGGGGTGGTGAGCCGCAGCTATGGCCTCGGCCTGGCCCTCACCTGCCTGGGGGTAGGGCTGTGGCTGGAAAGGCGCCGGCGCTGGGTTCCTGCCCTGCTGCTGGGGCTGGCCGCCAACGCCCATGTGCTGATCGCCCTGATCAACCTGCCCCTGCTGGCGGTGCTGGTGCTCCAGGATCTGCCCGCTGACCGGCGCCGAGGCCGGGGGCAGCAGCTGCTGCTGGCGGCTCTGCTGGTGCTGCTGCTCACGGGGGGCAGCCTGGCCACCGCCGTGCGCGGCCACAGCCAGCGGGTGGGCATGCACATGCTGCAGAAGAACCTGCCGGGGCCGGTGGCGTCGCCACGGACCGTGCCGCAGGGCCGACTGCTCGCCCTCGGTGGCCACCTGGAGGGCCTGGTGGACCCCACGATTCCGCTGCAGGCGGCCAGGCTGCCGAAGCGACCCGCCCTCCGGCCGCTGCTCACCGGCCTCAACCTCGGCGTGGTGCTGCTGTTGTGGCTCGGCCTGCTGCGGCGTTCGCCGCTGGTGGCCGTGGGGTACACGCTGCCATCGCTGGCGGTGCTGCTGGGGTTCTTCCAGTTCGTGTACCCCCCCCATCCGTGGCACCTGGGCCTGCCCTGGCTGGTGCTGGTGCTGTCACTGCTGCTCGCCAGCCGCCCCCCGCAGTCCGGGCCCCGCCGCCCCTGGGGGCTGCAGCGTCTCAATGGCGCCCTGCTGGTCCTGCTGCTGCTGCTCAGCGACCTGCATGGCCTGCACGCCTGGACGGTGGACTGGCGAGCGCCGTTCTCGGCGGCGGCGGCGGCGGAGCAGACCCTGCGCTCGCGCGGTATTCCGCCGGAGCGGCGGATCATCGCCGATCCCGAACTGGCGGACAGCCTCTGGGCCAGCGGCGGCTTCCGGCCCGTGCCGGTGCTGCCCCACCAACCGCCCCTGCTGCTGCCCTGGCCGCGCCTCAGCCGCCTGCCGGAAGCAGAGGCCTGCCGCCTGGCCCGGGAGCTCCATGCCGATGGCCGCGGACCGGTGGCGATCGTGCGCAACGCCAACCAACGCCGCCCCACCGGGCCGGACGGGCAGCCCCTGCAGGACTGCGGCCGCAGGCTTTCGCTGCCGGCCAGCCGCGAACCGATCGATCTCTACCTGCTCGACTGACGCGACCCGCTCGACTGGGCGCAGAAACGCACCAGCAGGCTGAGGCGATCCTTGGGGCGGCTGAGTTCTGCCGGATCGAAGGGAGCCGCCTCCGGCGCCGGAGCGGCCCGCATCGCCACCGGCCGCAGATCGCCGCCCTCGATCTGCACCTCCAGCGGCGTCAGACCGCCCCGGCCGATCGCTGCCGCCACGTCCTGGGCCTGCCGCAAGGCGTCCTGGTAGGCACCGTGCAGCAGCTGGCGGCGCACCTCCTGATCCTGGTCGCGGTCGGCCTCGGTGGCCACCGGCGCCAGCCGCACCCCGGGCAGGGCCCCCACCTCCCGGATCAGGGGCTGGAGCCGCCCGGGAACCAGGCGACCGCTGATCTGGAGGTTGGCCTGCACCGCCGCCGGTCGCTGGCGTTCGGCGGCACGCGGCCAGGTGCTGGGGCTGCCCACCCGCAGCTCCTCCACCCCAAGGCGCTGCAGGGATCGACGCACCGCGGCGAGGCGGGACTGCAGGCTGGCGAGGGCGCCGTTGGCCGTGGGGGCTTCGGCCTCCAGGGAAAGGCTGAACAGCAGCCGCCGGATCGGCCGCTCCTGTTCGGCACTGCCACGGGCCTCCAGCAGGGTGCCATCACAACGAAGCTGCACCTGGGCCGTGGCTGCGCCAGGCAGCAGCGCCGGGCCCAGGGCCGTCAGGGCAAGCACCAGGCCGGTGGCGGGGAAGGCAGAAAAAGAACGCATGATCACAACCCATCAGGCTGGTCCTAGCGTCTCGCCGATGGTCCGAACAACCTCCGGTCTTCCGCTCCGGCAGCGGCTGCTCAGGGCAGGGGCGGTCCAGCTGCTGGCGCCGTTCTGTGTGCTCGCCTGCGGCATGGCGGTGTTCGTGTATCTATCGCGGGCCCTGGGCCCGGGGGCCTATGGCACCTATGCCCTGGCGGCGGCGATCAGCCAGTGGCTGGGGCTGGGGGTGGTCGCTGTCGGGGGGGGCTCCACGGTGCCGCTGGTGGCCGGCGATGCCCAGGGCCACCGCTACGCGGTGACGATCCTGCGGGCCACGCTGCTGATGGCAGTGCTGCTGGCCGGGGTGCTGCTGGCCAGCGCTGGCTGGATCGGCACGCTGCTGCGGGCCCCGGAGCTGGTGGTGCCGCTGCGCCTGCTGGCCTTCGACCTGCCCCTCGCCGGCCTCGCGACCACCCAGACCCAGATCCTGCAGGGTCAGGGACGATTCCAGGCCGGTGCCGGCCTGCAGGTGAGCAGCTGGCTGCTGCGGATCGGGCTCGCCTGGGTTCTGGTGGAACAGGGCCTGGGGGTGACGGGGGCCTGCCTGGCCCTGCCGCTCGCCTCGCTCGCCCAGCTGGTGGGGGGCAGGTGCCTCTCCGGCATCGGTCTGGTGCGGGGCGCGGGCATTCCCCTCGGCCAGCTGCTGGGCAGGAGCCGCCGCCGGATGGCGGAAACGCTGCTGATGGGAATCTTCAGCCGCATCGACCTGGTGGCCCTGCAGGCCTGGGGCCCTTCGGCCCAGATCACGGGTCTGTTCGCCGCGGCCAAGAACCTCTCCTATGTGCCGGGGATGGTGTTCACCAGCTCCGGAGCGGTGGTGCTGCAGGCCCTCGCCGCGGCCCACGGCCGCCAGGACGAAGGGCAGGCAGCACGGCTCGGACGCGCCTACCTGCTGGCGGTGCTGCAGTTCTGCGGTCTGGTGCTGGCGGTGGTGCCCCTGATGCCGGCGGCCGTGGCGGCGGTGCTGGGACCGCGCTATCTCCAGGCAGGGCCGGTGGCGGCGGTGCTGGTGGGTGCCACGGCGGTGCACTGCCTTGGCCACGGCGGCCGTCTGTTGTTGAATTCCCGCGGTGAACGCGGAGCGATGGCCCGCAGCCTGGCCGTGCTGATTCCCCTGTTCGTGCTGCTGGAAGCGACGCTGGCCCAGCGGCTGCCACCCCCCTGGAGCGCCCTGGGGATCGCCCTGGCAACGGCGGCGGGCTCGGGTCTGATCAGCCTGATCACCCTGAGCCGGGTGGCCCAGCTGGGGCGCAGCGGGCCGGCGGTGCTGCCCAGCGCCGCCAGCCTGGGCCGCACCGCTCTGGCGGCAGCGTTCTGTGCCGTGGTGGGCTGGGGCCTGAGCGCCCATGGGCTCGCCACGGGAGTGGCGGGCATCGGGGCCTCCCTGGTGGCGGTGACCCTGCTCTACGGCGCCCTGCTGGCGCCGCAGCTGCGCAGCGCCGTGGGCCTGTCATGACCGACCCTTTCCCCATGGCCTCGGACGCCGTTCCCCGGGTCTCGGTGGTGGTGATGAGCTTCAACCGCCCCCAGGCCCTGGAGCGTTGCCTGGCATCACTGGCGGCGCAGACGCTGGCGAAGGAGCAGTTCGAAGTGGTGCTGGTGGATGTGTCCGATCCCCCGAACCACCCGCAGGTGGCGCGCTATGGCGAACGGCTGAGGCTGCGCCACCGGATCGAGACCAACCGGGGCGTGGCCGGCAACCGCAACCTCGGAGCGGCGGCGGCCACGGCGCCGCTGCTGGCGTTCCTCGATGACGACTGCGTGGCGCACCCCGAGTGGCTGGCCACCCTGCTGGCGGCCGCCGCACGCCACCCCGGCGCCCTGATCGGCGGTGGCGTGACCAACCTGCTGCCCGGCAACCCGGTGGCCAGCGCCGGCCAGCTGATCCAGGAGGCCGTGGACCGGCATTTCAATCCCGATCCCAACGACGCCCGTTTCGTGGCGGGACTCAACTTCGCCGTGCCCACCGAACGCTTCCGCCAGATGGGCGGCAACGACGAGGGCTACGGCCGCCGGGCGGCGGAGGATCGGGAGTTCTGCTCGCGCTGGCGCGCCGAAGGCGGCCGGATCGTGAAGGCGGAGATGGCGCTGGTGGCCCATGAGCATCGGGCCGATCTGCCGGGCTTTCTGCGCCAGTACTACAACTACGGCAGAGGCGCCTGGATCTATCACCGCACCAAGCCGGCGGTGAACACCAGCGGCGAGCCCACCGTGGGCAGCCATCTGGGCCTGCTGAAGCAGCTGGGCCGCGAGCTGGCGGCCAGTCCGCGGCAGCAGCGCCCCCAGCTGGCGCTGCTGCTGCTCGGCTGGGAAGCGGCCAACCTGGCGGGCTTCGTGCGCGAGGCCCTGGGGGGCAGCCAGAAGCTGGGAGAAGGGCGATGAGCGGGGCGGATCCGCTGGCTGCGCTGCGGCAGCAGCTGCTCGAAGCCCTCTCCGCCCTGCCTGAAGCCCCCTGCTGCGCCCTGGTGCACTACCCCTCCCACAGCAATGTGGGCGACCACCTGATCTGGCTCGGAGAGGTGCAGGTGCTCGATCGCCTGGGCCGGTTGCCGGTGGCCTACGCCAGCGACCAGGGCTCGTTTTCGGGCCGGGAGATGGGCCGACGCATCGGTTCCGGACCGGTGCTGATGCACGGCGGCGGCTATCTCGGCGATCTCTGGCAACGTCCGCTGACCTTCATCGAGCGGATCGTGGCGGAGTTCCGCGAGCGGCCTGTGGTGCTGCTGCCCCAGACCATCCACTACCGCAGCGAAAGCCGGCTGCAGCGCACGGCGGCGATCTTCGCGGCCCATCCCCGGCTGACCGTATTCGTGCGGGATCACCGCAGCCTGGAGCTGGCCCGTCGCCATTTCCCCCGCTGCCAGCTGGTGCTCAGCCCGGACATGGCCCTGGCGCTGGAGCTGGGGGAGCTGCAGCTGCCACCGCCACAGCCACAGCCCACACCACCGGCCGCCCGCCGGCCCTGGCTGGCCCTGGCCCGGTGCGACCTGGAACGGGGATCCCGGTCCTGGCTCACGAAACTGGCCCCCATGGCCGATCGCATCGACCAGCAGGACTGGCTGCCATTGGAGCGGCGCTGGATCTGGGGAGACGATCGCCTCCCCGGCAGTCGGATCGTGGCCGCTGGCGTGCGGGAAGGGCTGCAGCGGCGGTTGCGGAGTCGGGAGGAGTGGCAGCAGTGGCGCCGCTGGCAGCGGGGCCCCGCTGCCGCCTGGCTGGAAGGGGTCGCCAGCTCCGGCTGCCCCCACCACACCCGGCTGACCCGCCGCAGCCTGGGGATGCTGTTCGAAGGCCACCGGCAGCTGGCCGGCCGCTCACTGGTGCTCACCGACCGGCTGCACGGCCAGATCCTGGCCAGCCTGGCGGGCATACCGAGCCTGCTGTTCGACAACTCCTACCCGAAGAATCAGGGGTTCATGCAGGCCTGGGGCGCCAACCTGCCCCTCAGCCGCTATGTCGAACCGGGGGCCGTGGAGAGCGGCGACGTGGTGGAGCTGGCCCTCAGAACTGCGGCAGCAGGGCAACCCACAGGGCCTTGCAGGCCAGATGGAGCAGCTGATCAACGCTGAGGTTGAAGCGGCCAGCGCACTTGAGCCGGTCGATCAGGGCATGGAGCAGCAGTTCCGCCAGGCCGAGCTGGGGCACCCCGGTGAGCAGGGCCACCGCCAGACCATGGGTGCTCGCGTGGGAAACCAACCACCAGCCCCAGGGAAGGGTGGTATCGCAACCGGGGCATTTCTCCCGCGCCATGCGGTCGCTCTGCAGGCCGAAATCGCAGACGAAATGGGCCATGGCGAGCAGCAACAGCAGGGGCAGGCCGGTGGCGCCGGAATACGCCGGCATCAAGCGAATCTCGAACTGTCCCCCAGCTTGAAGGGTGAAAAGGCCTCAGGCACGGCCGAGGGGCCAATCATGCAGAAGTTGGCAATCCGCAGCCCCTGATTCGACAGGGCCGATCACTCAAACCAACCCCCGTTTCTGGAGCGGTTCGAGATCAGCGATCACCAGGCCACCGCCTTCGAGTTCTCGCACGGTGCCCCGCTGCCGCAGCTTGGCCAGGCTGCGGGAGGCGGTTTCGCGGGCCAGGCCGGCGAGGGTGGCCAGCTCCCGCTGGGGCAGGGGCGGAATCTCGGCGGCGAGGCCGGCGGCGGGGTCGGCATGCAGGGCCAGCTCCATCAGGGCGGCAAGCAGCCGGGTGGTGGCATCGGTGCTACGCAGCCCGAAGCGGCGGTTGAGGTTCTGGAGCCGGCGGGATTGCAGCCGGGCCAGGGCAAGGGCCAGCCGGGGTTCGCTGTACAGCAGAGCACGGAACGGCCCCACCCGCAGGATCACCAGTTCCGAGGCGGTGAGGGTCACCACGTCGGCGCTGCGACGGCCGTCGTTGATCACCGCCATTTCCCCGCAGATGTCGCCGGGCCCGAGCAGGGCGAGCACGTTCTCTTCGCCCTCCGGGCTGTAGCTGCGCACCTTGGCCAGGCCGGCTCGCAGCAGAAAAAGGCCCTGGGATTCGTCCTGCTCGAGCACCACCAGCTGATCCGCCTGAAACGTGACGATCCGGTGCTGCTCAAGCAGCTGGTCGCGCTGCTCCGGATCGAGATCGGAAAACAGCGGAACCGCCGCAAGATCCACCGGACTCCGGGAGGGGGAGGGCGGCACTCCAGGGCTGCAGGTGAGGGCCAACTATCGCAAAAAGCGAGCGATACCGGATCCAAACCGCACCGGGTCGTGACATAAATCACAGCCAATCCGCCACAGGATTGCTGCAATGTGATCAACCAAAGCCGGAAGCAGCAGGGAAGCCGATGCAGGCAATGCCGCGAAAACCATCCCGTTGCGGCTTCGCCACCGGTTTTCTGGCGGTGGCTCTGGCCCTGGGCTGCGGCCTCGATCAGGACAGCGCCCGGGCGCAGGTGAGCGCCGGCGGCCTCCGCACCCGGGTCAACGGCAGCGGACTGGGCAGCTGCAGCGCCGGGGTCTGCCAGGTGCAGGGCGGGATCCAGGCGGGGCCGAACCGCTTCCAGCGCTTCAGCAGCTTCGATACCCGGCCGGCCGCGATCCGGGGGGTTCAGATCGAAACCGGCGGCAGTCGCAACCTGGTGGTGGGCGTGTCAGCCCCCGGCGGCACCTTCCTCAACAAGCCCGTCCAGCTGCTGCAGCCCGCCAATCTCTTCTGGCTGTCGCCAGGGGGGATCTGGCTGGGCCAGGGAGGATCGATTCACCAGGCGCCCAACCTGCTGCTGAGCACCTCCAGCAGCCTCAATCTCGGCCGCCGTTCGTACAACGCGATCACGGCCTCGCCGCAGGAGGCCGCCGGCTTCTTCGCAGCCCCGGCCGTGGACTTTGCCGGCCTGCGCACTGCCAGCGGCAGCCTCAACGCCCTCGGCCTGGAGGGACGCGGCCCGGTGACGCTTGCCGGCGGCCTGCTCACGGTGGAGCAGGCGCTGGCGGTGGATGCCGGCCTCGGCGGGGTGCGCAGCCAGGCCGGCGCCGCACGCACCCGGCTGGAGGCGGGCGAAACGATCCGGCTGCGCGGCCAGGAGCTGGAGCTGACAGGGGTGGACCTGCGGGCCGGCAACGACAGGCAACGGGGCCTGATTCACGCCCAGACGGAGGGCAGCTTGAAGCTGGCCGCCAGCACCGCCGAAGGGGCCGAGCTGCTGCTGTGGGGCAGGCAAATCCAGCTGAAGGACAGCCAGCTGTTCGCCCCCCGGGGCCTGATCCGCCTGGAGAGCACCGACCCCGCAGGCGCGGGCACCACCCTGTCGCTGCTGCGTTCGCAGCTGGATGTGGGCGTGCGCAGCGCCGCCGACCTCCGGAGCCCTGCAGGGTTCGGGCAGATCGTGGATGGCGTGGTGATCTACGAGGAAAATCCGACGCCCACGATCGCGCTGTTCGCCAGGGGAGACCTCAAGGTGGCCGGCTCACAGCTGCTGGCCAGCCAGGACATCGACAACCTGCGCCGCTCGGGATTGCCGCCGGAGACCCAGGTAGAGCTTGGAGATACCAGCGGCAATGTGGTGCTACGAGCCAGCGGCCTGCTGGAGGTACAGCAGAGCAGGCTTAAAGCGGATGCCACCGACAATCTGGCGGGCAACATCGGCCTGATCGGCGAACGGGGCCTGCGCCTCTCGCATGCCTTCCTTTCGGCCAGTGAGGGCGCCGGATCGGGCGATCTGCGGCTGTGGAGCAACGGTGGCATCGAGATTGAATCCAGCACATTGATCGCCTCCAGCGGCAATCGGGCAGAAACGCCGAACCCCCTGGGTCGAGGCAACTCATGGTTCACCGGCGGTGGCATCACCATGAGCAACAACAGCTCCACGGTGCCGATCACGATCAAGGACAGCCAACTGCTGACCCCCTATGGAACCCAGGGTCACGTGCTGGCCGATGCAGCCCTGGATCTCTTTGATTTCTTTGATGACAATGATGGCGGCAACATGCTGGGAGGCGGCACCATCAGCCTCTTCTCCAAAGGCGGTATTCGGATTGGAGAAGGAAGCAGTCTGATGGCTTCCGGCCTCGCCAAGGATGCGGAAGAAGCGTTCGGCGGCAGCATTCAGCTCATCAATGAGGGTGCGGCTCCCCTGGTGGTGGAAGCGAACTCTCTGATCAGCGCCAGCGGCGGTTCCTTGCAACCTGATTGGCAGAATCCCGAGAACCCCTGGGCGCTGAGCCCCGCCCGGGAAGGACTGATTCAGCTCTGGTCGGCGGGGGATCTGATCCTGGAAAACTCCCGGCTGATCGTCTCAAGCGACCTCCCTTTCCCCCCCGCCGAGACCACGGGCAGCCGCATCGCCACGGTGGCTGCGGGCAACCTGGAGCTTCGCGGCGCCGATCTGACGACCTGGGCGTACCGCACCCCCTCCCCGGAAGAGAGCGCCACACCGGGCTATGTGCAGCTGCTCGCCGGGCAGAACATCACAGCCATCGACTCCTCCCTGGAGCTGACAGGCAACACCCTGGCGCCCACCACGATCCTCAGCGGCGCCGGCGAACCCAACCTGGAAGGCCTGACGATCAGCAGCGCAACGGAAACGGCAGCAGCCCCGCCGGTGATCGGCCAGGACCCGGAGATCGACCTCCGGATCGCCGAGTTCCGACAGCCCCAGGACCTGGACCTTCCCTACGACTTCAGCGCGGAATCCGCGAGCAGCTTTCTGCAGGAATGGAGCCGGAACACGGGGCTGACACCGGAGATCAACCTCGTGATCACCCCGGATGGAACCCAGCTGATCCTGGAGAGCGACATCGGCAACCGCCGCCGCACCGAAAGTCTGTCCGCCGATCCGGCCCCGCCCCTGAACACCGGAGAAGGGCTGAGCACCAGCCTGCTCCTGCCCGAACCGCAACGACCAGCCGATCCAGGCCTCCTTCCCCCGGTAGAGGCCCTCTCCCGGGAGGCGACCCTGGAAACGCTGCAGCTCGGCGAGGAAAAAGCTGCCCGCGACGCGATCGAAACCCTTGCACTCCAGGGGGCGGGCTCGCCCCGCACCCTCACCGTGCCGGAGCTGCAGGCCCGGCTCAAAGCCGCCACGCTGCTCCAACCCACACCCCGCAGGGAAACCATCCCCAACCCGAACCCCTACCGGCCGGCCGTGGTGCGGCTCAACCTGGCGCAGGCCAGGGAAACGGATGAGGCGCAGATCGACCTGATCTACATCCCGCCGGAAGGCGAACCCCGGGGCTGGCGCCGCCAGGTGAAGCGCCAGCAGCTCAAAGCCCTGATCCAGAGCGTCCAAGGCCAGATCAGCCGCATGGAGCCGCTGGACGATGGCGACGCCGCCCAATTGCAGAGCCTGCTGCTGGGCCCCCTTCTGCCCCAGTTGGCGACAGATCGGATCACGGCATTGGTGATCGCCGCCGACCGCGGATTGCAGGCCATTCCCTTCAGCGCCCTGCCGTTCATGCGGGGCCAGCAGGGCAGCCGGGTGGCGATTACCATGACGCCAGCTCTCTCGCTCACAAGCTGGGAGCGGCCAGCAGAAGGGAGCGGCTCCTCCAGGCTGCTGCTGGCAGGGGCCACCACGTTCCCCAACGGCCTGGCACCGCTGCCGATGGTGGGGCAGGAACTGACCAGCCTGGCCTCGATCTACCCGGCGGATGTGCTGCTGAATGAGAGCTTCACCGCCACCGCCCTGCAGGAAAGAACGCGGCAGGGAAGGTATAAGCAGATTCACATCGCCTCGCACGCGGAGTTTGCCAGCGGCGGCAGCGCTGTGATTCATACCGGCGGCAAGCCGATCACCATCAAGGAACTCGGTGCAGCGCTCCAGACAACGACGGGCCGGACACCCGACCTGGTGAGCCTCAGCGCCTGTCGGACCACCCTGGGGGACGAACGCAGCGAACTGGGTCTGGTGGGCATTGCCCTCAGCTCCGGCAGCCATTCAGGGATCGGCACGCTCTGGTACGTGGACGACACAGCGAATGCTGCCTTTTTTGCGCAGTTCTATCGCTATCTGAAAGCCGGCCATTCCAAGGACATCGCCCTTTCCCGCACCCAGGATGACTTTCGCCTGGGCCTCATCCAGGTGAAAGGGGAAAAGGTGGTCAATGGCGAAGGAGATGTGCTGCTCCAGGGCTTGAACCGGGGCAATCAGCTGCGCTTTGCCAATGGATTCCGCCACCCCTATTACTGGGCAGGGGCGGTTCTCTCCGGATCCCCCTGGTAACAGGAGAATCCACCACCCGTTTACACACCCCCATCCAATAGTCCATCCCAGCGATGAACCAAACCAGGATCAGCCTGCTCGCGGCCGTGGCGATCAGCCTCCCGCTCGCAACGACGACGGCGCAGGCCGCCACCCCCCCGGGCCCCCTTTGCTGCACGCGCCCTACGGGCTGTTCCAGCGCCACTGTGGGGATGACGCAGGTTTACTTTGCCCCTTCCGCCTTTCCAGGCTCGATCAGCCTGCAGACCAATGCCACCAATCTCACCCTGATTGGCACAGGCACCTTCAGCTCCATCAATGGCAACAGCCTGGCCAACGGCATCGTGGGCAGTGCCGGCAATGACACGATCACCGATGGCGGAGGCAAGGACACGATCTTCGTGGGCAGCGGCAACAACATCACCGGTCGCAATGGCGACATCGTGTTCGGCGGCACCAACGGCGAAGCCGACACGGTCAAACTCTCGCCTGATCTGACCACGGACACGATCCACATCGGCACATCGCTGGAGATGAGCCCTCCCGCCCCTTATCTGGGCACCAATCACTACAACAGCAACGGCGGCACCGCCCTCTGTTCCGCTGCAAACAGAATTTCCCGCCGCGGCTTCACGGCCGAAAACCTGGCCGAGAGCCTGCCGAGCCGGCTGGAGCTGCTGGCCCAGAACTCCACAACCGCAAACGACGACTACCGGGCGGGAGTGATGAACCTGCCCACCTCCAGGGAGGTGACCCAGCCCATCCCCCTGCCGCCGAATTTCTTGCTGATCCGTGGCGTGGCCAGCGTGCTCACGCCGGACCTGGGGGGCAAAAGCGGCGATCAGATCGTGGCCGCCGGCAGCGAATTCGGCTTCAGCGACGACCAGATCCGGAAGTATCCAAAAGGCAGGCCCCCGATTCAGGTGACCAACAGCAAGGAGACCGCCTCGCTCAAGCTGGGCTCCGATCAGCCGAGCGTCGTCTACTTCACGGACAACGGCTGGCTGACGGCCCTGACCAGGAAGGCAGACGGAGAGATCGCCGGCAAGGTGATCGTGCGGCTCCTGGATCTGAAGGGGAATCCCGTGCGACTGCCGCTGACCACTTCCGGCACGGCGGTGAACGATTTCCTGCGGATTCTCCCGCCCGCCAAGCAGGGCAAGGTCGTGGCGGGGCTCTGGTGATCGGATGTTCGAGCTCCTTCTCGCCCAGCTGATCTCCCCGCCTGTGCAGCCAGGCCCCGCCCGGCTGCCCGGTCCCGGCCGGCTGGAGGAGCGCCCGGCGCCGGTGCTACCCAGCCCACCGGCGCCCAGCCCGGCCCCCGCACCCACCATGCCCGCCGCGCCCGCTCCCGCCGCGCCCCTTGAACCCGGCGTCCCCGCAACCCCGCAGCCCCTGCCGAAGGTGGTGGGCCTGGGGCTCTACGGGCCGGCCGAACAGCAAAGGATCCTGCGGCCCTGCGCCGCGATCGTCGATCCGGTGGAAAGGTTGCAGGCCTGCGCCGCCGCCCTCACCACCCGGCTCACGGCCGATGGCTACGGCACCAGCCGGGTGTATGCGGTGGCCGATCCGGCCCCGGGCGTGCTGGAGGTGGTGGAAGGCCGGCTGGTGGAGGTGCGGATCCGCAGCGACCGCCCCACGCTCACCCGCCGGCTGCAGCGCCTGCTGCTGCCGCTGCAGGGGCAGGTGCTGCATCTGCCGAGCCTGGAGCGGGATCTGCTGCAGGTGAAAAGGTTGACTGGACTGGGCCAGCTGCGGGACCAGCTCAACAGGATCGGGGGCGATTCCAACCGGGCGGTGCTGGAGGTGTAAGCGACAGCCTGCGCCGCGCCGCTGC